>DAOTWP010000336.1:0-2060 GCA_034435675.1 Anaerolineae bacterium | reverse complement strand
GGGAAAATCCCCGGCAATTGGGTTGCTCCCCGCTCCTGGTGCCGAAGGCACGGTCGGGAGAGGGGTTGGGGGTGAGGGCTAGACAAGGGCATCGGGTGTCATGCTCATCGTGTTGGACTACTAGCCATCAGGCAACCCCCGGCATTCCGGCAGCAGCTACGGCTGTGTTACACTTGCCGCAGACCGGGTTGAACTGCTGAGGATGCCCTGATGCGCACCACATCCACACTTGAACGCCCCCTGCTGCTGCTGATCCTGCTTGCCTACCTCGCCATTGGCGGGCTGTATGCCCTGCTCACGCCGGACTGGCAGTCGCCGGATGAACCCGCGCACTATAATTACGTCGCACAGGTCGCCGCCGACGGCTGCTGCCCGGTGATTCAGCCCGGCGATTGGAATCTGGGTTACCTTAACCAGCTCACCAGCGCGCGTTTCGCCCCGCAGGTGCTCAGCGGGCTGTCCAGCGTGCAGTACGAAGACCACCAACCGCCGCTGTATTATGTGCTGGCATCGGTGATTCACCGGCTGACGGGTGGCAGCCTGACCGCGCTGCGTCTGTTTTCCGTGCTGATCGGGTTGGGCGTGGTGCTGTGCGTCTACGGCGTGGGGCGTACCCTGCTGCCGGAGCGCCCGCAGGTGACACTGGGGGCGGCGGCGCTGGTGGCGTTCATCCCGCAGCATTTGCACATCCTCGCGTCGGTGAACAACGACGGCATGGCGGAACTGGTGGTTGGGCTGGCGCTGCTGCTGTGCGTGCTGTACGTCAAGGGGCTGCTGATAAAAGCAGACGACGACAGCGTGCCGGGTGGACTGCCGCGCGAACGGCTGGTGATGCTCGTCTGGATCATGGGCGGGCTGGGGCTGGTGCTCGCGTTCGCGGGCGGCGGGGTCGCGACCCTGCTGGGTGCGGCGCTGCTGGCAGGCATGATCGGCACGCTGCTGCTGGTGATCTACGACATCAATGGGGATGCCTGGGTGCTGGCGCTGCTGGGGCTGCTGGTTGGCGTGGGGCTGGTGACCAAAGCAAGCACCTATTTTCTGGCGGCGCTGGTGCCGCTGGCGGTGCTGCTGCGCTGGCTGCTGGCGCGTCCACAGGCGGGTCCTGTCGAAAGTGCTGTCGGTAGTGTCCTGGGCGCGGTGGCGCGGACTGCCCCGGCGCAGTCTGCCGCGCGAACTGCGCTGCGCACGGAAACCGGCAGGCGTGTTGCCTGGGCGCTGCTGCGGCGCTGGCTGCGCCGCCAGTTCAGCCGCGAACGGCTGGGCGATCTGGCGCGGCGGTTGGCGCTGGTGCTGCTGCCCGCGCTGCTGCTTGGCGCGGTGTGGTGGCTGCGCAATTTCAGCGTGTACGGCTTGCCCGATTTTCTGGGACTTGCCGCGCATGATGCGGTGGTCGCCGACCAGCCGCGCACCTGGCAGTATATCAACCAGTGGGGCAGTGACCGCTTTGTACAGGAATTTCTCGCCACCTCGTTCAGCAGCTTCTGGGCGCGCTTCGGCTGGATGGCGGTGCCCGTTTTTGACGCTTATCCCTGGTTTTTCGCGCTGACTGCCGGGCTGCTGCTGGCGGCATTCAGCGGGCTGCTGCTGGAAGTCGTCTATCTGCGGCGGCAGCGCGGCACCCGCCCGCCGGGACAGTACGCGGCATGGCTGCTGCTGTGGGTGACACTCGGTTTCGCGCTGCTGGCGTACCTGTATTACAACACGGAGTTCTACCAGCCGCAGGCGCGCTATATGTACGTGGGCTTGATTCCGTTCGCGCTGCTGGTCGCCTGCGGGCTGGAGGCGTGGCGCAGGGTGCTGTTCGGCTGGGCGGAGCGCCAAACGTCACGCGGCACGCTGCTGCTGCGTTACCTGCCTGCGCTGCTGCTGCTGGTCTTTGCCCCGCTCAGCCTGTGGCTGCTGTGGTTTGTGCTGGTGCCGAACCTGAGTCCGTGAGGCGACCAGCCGCCTAGCGCAGCCTGCGGAAGCGCCGGGCGGACCAGCGGTCATCCAGCGAGACCTGCGCGTCACTTTCGATGTCGGGGTCGTTGGGCAGCGCGTCGGGGGTCAGGTCACTGTTT
>DAOTWP010000335.1:0-10529 GCA_034435675.1 Anaerolineae bacterium | reverse complement strand
CGGTGCTGCCCCCCACGCCGGATGTTGTGCAGGTGCAGAGCGCCGGCTGGAGCGCAGGCGGCACAGTGGAGCGCGCGCTGGGCACACTGCTGGGGCTGGTGCAGGGCTTGATTGACCTGGGCATTAACCTGCTGATCGTGATCGGTCCGTTCGCGCTGCCCACGCTGCTGGTTGCGCTGGTCGTCTGGCGGCGCAGACGCGGCAGAACGCCCCAGTCCGCTGCCTGAAAATTTCCTTCGCTGGCACCTGTGCAGGGGCGCGGCATGTTTCGCCCCTGCGGCTGCGGCGAAAGCCCAGGTGTCCAGACCCGCTTTGAAAAAGCAGCGTCACCCCCCGCCGCCCGCCAGCGCTGCCCGCGCCCGGTCTACCGCCAGCCACAGCGCGACAGCGCCCTGGGGCACAAAGCGCAGGTGGGCATCCGGCGGCAGTGCTGCCAGCAGCGCGTCGTCGGATGCGATGGGCGCGATGAGCACCTGCTGGCGGGCGGTTTCCCATGCCAGTTGCAGCGCGTGACCGTCGTCTGTGCCAGAGGTGGCGCGGGCGTACCAGTCGGGATCGTGAATCAGCAGGGTGGTGCAGATTTCGGGGCGGGTGGTCATCAGGTTGATTGCCACGCCGTTGCAGTACAGCGCCGCGCGCCCATCTGCCAGCATGGCGCGCAGTGCCAGCAGCGCCGGGTGCTGCATGAAGTAATCCGGCGTTTCGGCGTGCGCGCCGTGCAAATCTGCCAGTCCGAACAGTTCTTCCAGATATTCGCGGTAGATGTGCCGCGTGATGCTCCACTCCTGATCCAGCGCGGCGCTGCTCGGCTCGAACATGAAGGCAGGCAGCACATGATACAGGGCTGCGCCCAGCGCGGTGTTGGCGGCACGTTCAGCGATCAGCGCGCGGTAGGTCTGCCCGTCGTTGAAAATCACGACGGTGGCGATGCCCAGACTTGCCATGCGCCCGCGTCCACTGGTCAGCAGGTCGGCGGGTGGGGTGTGGGCGTGCAGGGCGTCGCGCAGCGGCAGGTTGGCGGGTTGTGTGCCGTGCAGAGAGAACGCACTGCGCAGTTCGTGGTCGAGCGCGGCGCAGGTCATCAGCATGTCGTAATACGAGCCGAGCGTGCCTTCAATCCGCAGCGGCGTGGGGTGCAGGCGTGCCAGCGCGAAGACGCGCCCGTCATACAGCCGCCGTCCTTCTGCCTGCAACTGGCGCAGGTAGGCGGCGTCGCGCCGGGCGAACCAGTCCTCCCCGGCGGGCTGCTGCGGGGCGGGCAGCGCCAGCAGGCTGTCCACGTCGTTGATCTGCTGCGGCTGTGGCGGGAAGACCACCACCGGGTAGGTGACCGCACCGCGCCGGAAGAGCGGCATGCCCCCCGCGCTGTACGTGTCGTGCAGGTAGGCGCTGATGCGGGTGTAGGCGGCGGGCGTGAGCGACATCGGGCAGTCCTCGCGGTGGGTCGTGACAGGTGGGCGGGTTTGCGTAACCGCTTGATTGTAGCATTGAACCGCGGGGAACGGAGCAGGGTTACTGACGCTGCTGCGCAATCCGCCGCTTCGTGGTACAGTCGGGGCATCGCTGGTTAACGACAGCCTAACACTGCCATGACCGACACAACCCCGCGCATTTTCATCTCGTATTCGCGCGACGAAACCGGTGTGCAGTACCACCGCGCACGGTATCTCAACCCGGCGCTGGGCACGTTCCTGAGCCTCGACCCGTTTGAGGGCGTGGCGGCGCACCCTGCGTCAACCTGAACGGGACGGCGCACAGCTACAATGCCGCTAACCAGATGACCCACGACGGCACGAATGCGCTGACCTATGACCCCAACGGCAACCTGACCAGCGACGGAGTAAACTCGTATATATGGGATCGTGCCAACCGCCTGCTGAGCGTGGGCGGCGTTTCTTACGCTTACAACGGGGAGCAAACCCACGCAGGCACGGAGGAATTGAAGTCATGTGCTCTGTGCCCTCTGCGCCGCTGTGGTGAAATGTCCTTTGCGTCCTGTGCGGTTCACTGTGTTGCGGGCGCGGTGCGGGCGCACGGTCGCCAAATAAAAAGACCGCCCTCGCGTGGTCGAGACCGGTCTTTAGTCTGTGTATCGCCTTTGCGCGTCCATCGGCATCAGTTGCGGCGCAGGGCGTGTTCGGCAACGCTTTCACTGACGGCAAGGCGCACCTGCACTGCCCATGCGCCCATGCTGTTCAGCACCGCGCTGTCGGTCAGGTGCAGCAGCCCGGCATCGCGCAGGCGCAGCAGGTGTGCTTCGGCGCTGGCGTACTGCGGGTTGGACGGGTTGAAGACCACCTGCGTCCAGCCATCCGCGCCGCTGTGGATTTCGCAGGGGAACAGCCGCTCGGCATGCAGGAAAAGCTGTACCGTGCGTTTGCGGGCGTCGCGGGTTTCCGCCGCTTCGCGCCACTGTTCCAGCGTATCGTTGGTCAATAAATCCGGTTGACGCCTATTCAGAATACCTAACATGGTGTTTTCCCTCTCTCTCCCGTCGTGAGCCTGCCCGGCTGTGGCTTGCCGCCTGCTGTGTGTCGCTCACTGTGTTTCTATACGTGGATCGCGGTGTTCCGGTTGCGGTGTGGCTGCAAATGCATTATTCCGCGTTCCTGTGCCCCATGATTGACAGTATAGACCGGCAGTGACCCTTAAAACATATGGCAAACAGCCGATTTTGGCACTCCGCCAAAAGACGGAGGGGCGGCTGTCCGTCGGGACAGGGCGTGTGTAAAACTTGTCTAAGAAAACCGTCCGGCGCGTTGACTCACCTGTACGTCAGTTCTAGAATCAAGGCTAGAGGTGTGCTGTACTGGAACAGACTCGATTCAGACCGCCTCAAGAAGCGAATTGAGGTGATGACACATATGGCGAAGGATTATTATAAGACGCTGGGGGTGCCGCGCGGCGCTACGGAACAGGAGATCAAAAAAGCGTTCCGCAAGCTGGCGAAAAAATATCACCCCGACACCAACCCGCACGACCCCGGCGCTGAGGCACGCTTCAAGGAAATCAACGAAGCGTATGAAGTGCTCAGCGACACACAGAAGCGCGCGCAGTATGACCAGTTCGGCACGGTGGGCACGCCGTTTGGCGCGGGTCCCCAGCCGGGCGGGGGTTACAACTACCGCGTGGATTATGACAATGTGAATGATGTGAACGGCTTCGGCGGCTTTCAGGACATTCTGCGCGACATCTTTGGCGGACTGGGCGGGCGCGGCGCGGGCAGCGCAGCCAGCAGCACCGGCGGCGCGGGCAGCGTGCGCATGCCGGGGCAGAATCTGGAGCAGCCCGTGCGCATCAGCCTGCACGAGGCGTATACAGGCGCAACGCGGCTGGTGACCAAAGGCGAACGCACGATCAAGGTGAACATCCCCGCAGGCGCGGCGGATGGCACGCGCGTGCGGCTGGCGGGCGAGGGTGGTCCCGGCATGGGCGGCGCGTCCGGTGACCTGTATCTGGTCGTCGAGGTCGAACCCGACGCGCAGTTCGAGCGCAAGGGCGACGACCTGTATGTGGATGTCAAGGTGGATCTGTTCACGGCGCTGCTGGGCGGCGAAATCGAAGTGCCCACATTGGATCGCCGCACGCTCAGGCTGAAAGTCCCGGCGGGCACGCAGTCGGGGCGGCTGTTCCGGCTGAATGGCAAGGGCATGCCGCTGCTGCGCGAGAAGGAGCGGCACGGCGACCTGTACGCCCGCGTGCTGATCAGCGTGCCCACCAGGCTGAACGACGAGCAGCGCGCGCTGGTGGAACGCCTGCGTGACAGTCTGCGGTGACAGTCTGGGGTGATGCACCGCCGCAGAGGATGAAACCAGCGCATAAACAGAACGGTGCGGAACACAGCGGATGTGCCTGCACCGTTTTCGCTTGTGGTGTTGTGCTGCCTAGCTGGCGTGCCCGCCGCGCGTGAGAAACACAGGGGCGCGCGGATGTGCCACCCGGAACGCCCCTGCCGCGCTAACGGCACGGACCCAGAGTGTCGCCGTGCCTGCTGTGCTCGTTTTCCCATGCGCTGCGGTCTACCGTAATCGTCTGGCGCTGTCCATTGCCCGGCGAAACATGGCAGATTACGAGCTGGTCGCCATTTCCCCCGCCGCCATTTCCGCCAGGGCTGCCGCCCCCCTGCGTGCTGCCTGCCGAACTGCCCTCACAGCGCGCCCGCCAGCCCACCGCGGGTGCCCAGGGTGGGGGTGGGTTGGCACAGTCGCCGCTGTCGCGCCAGACCGCACCGTTTTCCACCACGACATCCACATCCACAAAAACCAGTGTGATTACCACAATCACACTGCCGGAGAAAGCGCCTTCAACGCGGATCAGATCGCCAACCTGAATGATCACCAGCAGCGGATCATCGGGAGAGAGTTCGATCTCGAAATCGTAAATAACGATAATGTTAGCGTTGATCGCGCGTACAGGTCCTTCAATGATGATAATGATCTGCTCATCCGGGGTGATTTCCGCGCCAGTGTAACTGGTGCTGTCCGTGTCGCTCACGCTGACCGTGCCCGCAGCAGCGCTGACTGTGGTTGTGTTCGTCTGCGATCCTTCCAGCGCCGTGAAGGAGCCGATCATACAGTTGAAACTGGCATCGGGCGGGAGTTCAGCCGGGATAACACAGCCGCTCAGATCGTAGAGACTGTCGCTGAGCGCCAGTGCCGTGAGCGTGACAGTGCCGGTATTGGTGATGGTCAACAGATACGACACCTGTGCGCCAATTTCGACCAGCAGCCCCGGCGCGGCATCCGCGTCAATCCAGGTGGCTCCGCCATTGCTGGAAACAAAACCTTCGACATCAATCATCGGTCGGTCGCCGCCGAAATAGCTGGCGCTGTCGCTGTCAACAGTTAACCCGCTGCCATCCGCAAATAACCCCTGAACGGTAGCGACGTTGGTATGCTGCCCTGCGGTCACAGGCAGCGGACCAATGATGCATTCAAAAAATGCGCCTGCGGGCAGCGTGGCAGGAATGCTGCATGAACTCAGGTCAAGCAGATTATCTGTCAAACGTATGCCGCTGAGTTCACTGGTGCCGTCATTGGTTACTGCAAAGCGGAACTGCACACTGCCGGTGAGTTCTGCATCTGGACCGGGGAGCGTATCGGCATCAAGCCAGGTGCTGCCGCCATCCAGCGAGACATACTTTTCCAGGTCAATTGAGGCGACTTCACACGCAGGTCCGGGGACCAGCACCGCCTGAAAGCCATTTCCGCCCTTGACTGCCGCCAGCACGGTGCCCTGCGCAACATTCCCGGCAAATGTGATCGAATAGGTGCGGCTGGCATTCATGCCCAGCGGCAAATCCCATTTGATGCCGTTGATGCCGGTCGTGGGGTCAATGCCAAAATCAACCGCTTCTGTGGGCAGATAGGCGGTCACTGCCAGCGGCGTCGCACAGAGCGGAATCTCAAGGTCAAAGTGGCTCAGATCAGGCGGCACACCGGTTCCGGTGACTGTATAGGTGAAAATTGTCTGCCCGTTGGCGTACACACGGCTGATGAACGCGACGATGAACCCGTTGATGATGACCGGCTGAGTTAAGCCTGTGTAACTGGCAGTGTCCGTCGCTGTAACCGTAACGCTGCCGCCCAGCGCGGTTACGCTGGCGCTGTTGGTGTGCAAGCCGCTTTGCGCCAGCAGCGGTCCCAGAATGCATTCAAATGACAGACCGGGTTCCAGTGCAGCCGGAAGTATGCAGCTCGCGGTGTCCAGCAGGGTATCGGTCAGGGTGATGGCTGTCAGCGGCACATTGCCGCTGTTGGTAACAACCAGCCGGAACAACACCGGGGTATCCACCAGCGTTTCTGCACCGGGCGCGGTGTCGGCGTCAACCCAGTTTGTGCCGCCGCCTACAGCGACATACTTCTTCAGTGTCACCGCAGGATTCACGCCGGTGAAATAACTGGCGCTGTCCGTGTCGGCTGCTGTGAGCGTCTGGTACTGCCCCGACGCTGTAGCCACATTGGTGTGAGTCCCTGCGGCGGCTGTAAAGGGTCCCAGCACGCATTCCGCGCTGGCATCCGCTTCCAGAAGCGCAGGCAGCACACACGCGCCTGTGTCGAGCAGGTTATCGGTCAGCGTCAGGCTGTTGAGCGGCACATTGCCCGTGTTGTGCAGCACAAAGCGATACCACACCTGTCCGTCCGGCTGCGCTTCGATGCCAGGCGCGGTGTCGGCAGCGTGCCATGTGATCCCGCCATCAATCGAAACATACTTCTCAAGCTCCAGTTCTGGCTGAGCGCACGAAGGACCGGGCACGGTAATCGTAAAGAAGCCATCCCCGTTCTTGACCGCAGCGGTAATTTCTCCTTCTGCCACATAGCCCAGAAAGGTGACACTGTAGGTCCGGCTCTCCGCTTCGCCCAACGGCAGATCCCACTTGATGCCATCCACACCCGTCGTAGGATCAATGCCCAGTTCCACGGCGTCGGTAGGGCTGAAACCGATCAATTCCAGCAGGGGGGAGCAGTGTGGAATCTCAAGGTCAAAATGGCTCAGCGCGGTGGGGATACCCATACCGGTCACCACATAGGTAAAGATTGTTGCCGTGCCATCATAGGTGCTGCCCTGAAATGCAACGGTATAGTTCGGTGCCGGGTTCGCGCCTGTGCCGGACTCCTGCGTCTGCGCCGGAGACGGCAGCACCAACAGCAGTGCCGCGCAGAGCATGATCACGAGTTTCCAATAATATCGCTGCATACCGGCAAGTATCCTCTCACTTCCCTGTGCATAGTTCGCCCAGGGATTCTGATGATCGATACAAATTTATACCGCCCGAAGTTCATTAATGTCTCTTAGGACTATGGTACGTGCAGCGTCGCAACCGCGCCACCGAACAGCGCGCGAAAGCTGACGACTGCTTACGCCCCCCTGCCCCATGTTCACGAGTAATGAACCCTTATGCCCCGCGCGCGCGTCTGCTACAATGACAGCGCCATCAAACCATCGCGGCGCACGCTGCCCCGATGACCAGCGCTGGTGGCGCGCCCGTCCGGTTCACACCGCTGGCATAGGGAAATCAGAAAGTGACATCGCATGGCAGTAATCGAGGTTAACGACCTGCGCAAGGTCTACCGCATTGTGCGCAAGCAGCCCGGCGTGGTGGGCGCGGTGCGGGCGCTGTTTGCCCCCGCTTACGAGGACAAGGTCGCGGTGGACGGCATCTCGTTCAGCGTGGAACGCGGCGAAATGGTCGGCTACATCGGCGTCAACGGCGCGGGCAAATCCACCACGATCAAGATGCTGACCGGCATTCTGCTGCCCACCGGCGGCAGCGTGCGCGTGCTGGAGCGGGACCCGCACCGCCAGCGCGTCGCCAACGCGCGGCAGATTGGCGTGGTCTTTGGGCAGCGCACGCAGTTGTGGTGGGATCTGGCGCTGATCGAGTCGCTGAACATGGTGGCGAAGATTTATCAGGTGGACCCCGCGCGCTATAAACAGCTCCTTGCGGAATTCAGCGAAACACTGGAACTGGGCGAAATCATGCACCAGCCGATCCGCAATATGTCGCTGGGGCAGAAGATGCGCGCCGAACTCGCCGCCACGCTGATTCACGAGCCGGAGGTGGTCTATCTGGATGAGCCAACGATCGGGCTGGACTTGCTGGTCAAGGAACGTATTCGCGCCTTCATCCGGGCGCAGAACCAGAGCAAGCAGTCTACCGTGATTCTGACGACGCACGACCTGGGGGACATCGAAGAATTGTGCCAGCGGGTGCTGATCATCGACGCGGGCAAGATCATCTACGACGGCGCGCTGAGTACCATCAAAGACCGTTTCGGCAAATACCGCGAAATCGCCTTCGAGACAGCGCACCCGATTGGCGCGATCAGCCTGCCGCCCGGCGCAGAGGTGCAGGACGCGCAGGAACGCCGCGTGCGCGTGCGCTTTGACCGCACCCGTGCCAGCGCCAGCAGTGTGGCGCAGGCGCTGATGCAGCAGGTCGAGGTGCTGGACTTCTCCATTCAGGAGCCGGATTTATCGGGCATCATCAAGCAGATTTACAGCGGCGCGCTGAAAAACGGCGCACCCGCGCCAGCAGCGGCGGCAGCCACCCCAGCCGCGCACGCCTGAAGGAGTCGCGATGACGGCTTATCTGCGTAAACAACTCAGCATCTACAGCGGTTTTGGCTTGCTGGTGCCCAAACTGTGGCTTGCTTATCGCGGCTTTGTCTGGATGAGCTGGTTTGCCAATGCAATCGGCATGGTGATCTTCTTCTACTTCTGGCAGGCGGTCTATGCCGGCGCAGACACACTGGGCGGGCTGGTCTTCACGCAGATGATCACGTATGTGCTGCTGGCGCGCGCCATCCCCATTGAGGGCGGCGACCCGGTCTGGTATATCGGTTACGGCGTGCGCGAAGGGGTGATCATCACCGAAATGCTGCGCCCGGTGGATTTCCAACTGGCGCGCTATATGGACGCCGTCGGGCAGCAGATCATGGCGCTGCTGTTCGCCCTGCCGCTGCTCCTGCTGGCGCTGCTGATGGGCGCGCGGCTGCCGGGGGACCCGCTGGTGTACGGGGTATTCCTGATTTCGCTGCTGCTTGGCAACGCGATTGCCTTCTTCTTTAACTGGGCGCTGGCGTGTGTGACCTTCTACACCACCGAGGTATGGGGCTTGTCCGTGCTGATCTACAGCGCCATCCAGTTCCTCAGCGGCGAGTTGATTCCGCTGAATATCATGCCGGACTGGTTGCAGTCCATCTGCTACGCGCTGCCCTTCGCACAGATCAAGTATGTCCCGATTGGACTGCTCAGCGGTGTGATTCCGCCGGGCGAGGCGCTGGGGCGTTTTGCCGTGCAGGCGCTCTGGCTGGTCGGGCTGGTGCTGTTTTCGCGCTGGGCATTCAGCATCGCGGTGCGGCGGGTGACGGTGCAGGGGGGGTGAGAACATGACACGCTACGCGGAACTGTACCGGGTTTTCCTGCTTCAGCGCTTCAAAATTCTGATGGAATACCGCGTCAATTTCCTGATCGGCGCGTTTTCCACCGTCGCGTTTCAAGGGGCGACGCTGCTCTCGGTGTGGGTGGTGATGCAGAATGTGCCCGACCTGAACGGCTGGACGCTGCCGCAAATCTGGCTGATCTACGGCTTTGTGACGCTGGCGAAAAGCATCAACCATATGTTTGCCGATAATCTGTGGACACTTGGGCGTCAGTATATTCGCACGGGCATGTTTGACCGCTTTCTGGTGCGCCCGATTGACCCGCTGTTTCACCTGCTGGCAGACCGCTTCTGTCATGACGGCATCGGCAATTTTCTGGTCGGGCTGGTGCTGGTGGTCACCAGTTGGGGCGCGCTGGGCATTCCGCTGACCGTGCTGAACGTCGTCTATACGCTGGTGATGGTCATCAGCGGCGGGGTGATCTTCATCGCCCTGAACCTGATAACCTGCGTGAGCGCCTTCTGGATTGTGGAAAGCGTGCCCGTAACGCGCGTGGTGTTCGAGAACCACCTGTTCGCGCAGTACCCGCTGACGATTTACCCGCGCGCCATCGGCATTGTGCTGACGTTGATCATCCCCTACGGGCTGGCATCGTTCTACCCGGCGAGCTACCTGATCGGGCAGGATGTCGGGCTGCTGGCATGGCTGGCACCGGTGGTCGCGGCGCTGTTCATGCTGCTGGCGTACCGCCTGTGGCGCTGGGGCTTGCGGCATTACAGCAGCACGGGGAGTTAGCGGTGTATAATAACAGGTGTTGAATGTAGTGAGCGCCTGATCATGATCCACCCGATCCAAACCGCCATCCCCATCCCCATCCCGTATGACGCGCTGCGGGCATTCTGCGAACGGCACCACATTGTCCGGCTGTGGCTGTTTGGCTCCGTGCTGCGCGACGACTTCCGCCCGGACAGCGACGTGGACGTGCTGGTGCAGTTCGACCCTGACCACGTGCCGGGGCTGGCATTCCATACCTGGAAACTGGAGTTGGAGGAAATCTTTGGGCGTCCAGTTGACCTGACCACGCCGAAATCGTTAAGCAAGTACATTCAGAAGCGTGTGATGCAAACCGCGCAGGTGATCTATGAACGAGCGGGATGAGCTTCGCCTGCTTCATATGCGCGATGCTGCGAGGAATGCGTTGAAATTCGCTGAGGGGCACACCGAACAGGATATAGGCACAGACCTGTATTTCACCTATGCTGTTTCCTATGCGCTGCAAATCATCGGCGAGGCAGCAGCAAAAATTACCAAAGAAACCCGTACCCTGCACCCACAGATCGCGTGGGATCAGATTATTGGGATGCGGCAGTGGATCGTACACGGTTATGACGCAGTCAAGCTGGAGGTCATCTGGTCAACCATAACCAATGATTTAGCGCCACTGATTGAGAAGCTTGATACCATCCTGCGGACAACTCCACCAGAAGAACCGGGCGATATATAATTTCTGGCACTGTATGCCATGAGCGCTTGACCATGATCCACCCGATCCAAACCGCCATCCCCATCCCGTATGACGCGCTGCGGGAATTCTGCGAACGGCACCACATTGTCCGGCTGTGGCTGTTTGGCTCCGTGCTGCGC
>DAOTWP010000334.1:0-1779 GCA_034435675.1 Anaerolineae bacterium | reverse complement strand
ATAAGCTGCATTGTCCAGAGATGTATCGCGTTCATGGCGGGGCGATAACCTTTTTTGGTTGATTTATTGTCGTCGCTCGCTCCCGACTGATTGCGTTGTGGGAACATCCCAAGGGCTGCCTTCCATTGGTCAGATGTGGCTGCGCCATGCGTGGCAACCAGGACGGCTGCGCACCAGAGAGTTGTTGCACATGGCACACTCATAAGGCGGGCGGCTGCTTGGTCGAACGGCGGGGCGGCAAGGATGGTTTCGATTTGACTGGCGGCATCGGCGCGGTGCTGCTCGGCTGCCTGCATGTGGTGGTACGCGAGATTTACGCTGGCGCGTATCTGCGGGTGAACCGCTAGCGGCACGCTGAGCGCGGCGGCAAGGCGGCGAATGGCGGCAGCGCTGGTTGGGTGCATGTCTGGCGGGCGGGTGAAGGCTGCCAGTTCTGCCGGGGTGATCAGGTCGAAACGGACGGCGGTTTCATAGGCGGCAGATTTTGCCAAGATGGGGTTGATGGCGTGGGCTGCTTGTCGGTAGCGGTTGGTGGCGCGGGTGCTGTCGCGGGTGGCGCGGGCGTAAGCATTGACGGCAAGGCGCAGCGCGAGGGCTGCTTCCTGGGTGGCGTGGTGGTAGGGCTTGGTGCGGCGGGGCGGCCTGCCGGCGCTGATCTCTGACGCGATAAGCGCAAGCGCCTGGGCGTCAGTGTGGTCGGTCTTGTTGCCGCTGATGCTGTGTTCGCGGGTGTTCTTGGTGGCGGTGTGTTCAACCTGCCAGAGTTGGCACTCTGGGCAGCGGTGATGAATGAGTGAAGTGATGGGGTGTGAGTAGTGCCAGCCTGTGGGTTCGAACGTGACCACGCTGTAGGGCGGCAGCGCTTCGAGAAGCGCCGCTTCCCAACCTGCGGTTAGTTTGATGACGGTAACCGGGAACCGGCGCGGGTCGTCGCCCTGGGCGGTGCTGATGTGGACGGTGCTTTGGCCAATGTCTATTCCGGCTGCGTGCATGTTGTGGTTGCCCCTCGCTCTACGTGAATGCAGTCCATGTGTAGTCAAGGCTGCTGTTGGGTCTGCGCGATGTTGTGGCAACAAAAAACCAAGTAGCGCATTACTGGATTGGCAGTCCGGCGCGTGGGGCGCTGGCCGCTGTATACTAGGCGCGCTTGCTTGGTTCCTATTATCGTATCACGTATACTAGAGGCGGCAGTCGGAATTGGGGAGCGCCTGTGGAAACCCGTCTGAACATCATGATTATGAGCGGTGTAGATGACGGCTCAGTCTTCAAGCTCAGCGCCGATGAGGGCGAGGCGGAACTGACTGACGGGTTCTGGGTCATCTCGATTGGGCGCCACGACGACAACGACATCTGTCTCAATAACGACACCTTTGTTTCCAGACATCATGCGCGTATATATTGCCGCGCAGATGGTCTATGGCTTGAGGACTGTGGCAGCACTAACGGAACCTACGTTGAAACCCCTGTA
Source organism: Anaerolineae bacterium (assembly GCA_034435675.1). Lineage (GTDB taxonomy): Bacteria > Chloroflexota > Anaerolineae > Aggregatilineales > Phototrophicaceae > DAOTWP01. Next base: position 311 of record DAOTWP010000334.1, on the reverse strand, counting down.
GAGGACCTGCAGATTGACCAGGTTGCGCCCATTGTACCGGGACAGTTGTTTCGGATTGGCCGCACGTGGATGCGCATCGAGCAGGCTGACGAGTAAGCCATGCCCAATATCGAACTTAAAGACATTCTCATTAATGCCCGGCAGGAATCTCACCGGATGCAGCATTACTACATCGGCGTTGAACACCTGTTTGTCGCGCTGCTGGAGATTCAGGGCGGCCTGGCCCGGAGCCTTCTGGAAGCGCAGGGGCTGGCGCCCGAATACGTAATAGATGCAATCCGACGCAAGATTGGCAAAGGTAGTCGGCGACG
>DAOTWP010000333.1:0-1774 GCA_034435675.1 Anaerolineae bacterium | reverse complement strand
CGCCGCCTGTTCGATCAAGAGGTTTCCAAGCCCAAGAATCTGGGCGCTACGCTGGCTCGTTTTGGGCAGTATTTCCGCCGTTTCTGGATAGGCATACTGATTGCAGTGCTGCTGGTGGTTGTGTCCACATGGTCGCAGGTGGCCGCGCCGGAGTATATCGGGCAGGCGGTAGACTGTTTCCTGTTCCAGCCAAATGCGGGCGGCGCGTTCGGCGGCAACACGGCAGCAGCGGACACCTGCTGGTATACCGACGACGACGCAGCGGCTATTGATGCGCGCATTGCCGCTGACGACTCGATACCGGATGCGGAAAAAGCTGCGGCAGCGACGATGGCGAAAGTGCAGGGCCTGGGCGGAATTATCCTGATTCTCCTGGGGCTATACGTACTGGGTGCGGTGTTGCAGGGCCTGGCGTTTTATGCAATGGGCTGGACCGGCCAGAATGTGCTGCGCCTGATACGCAAGGATCTTTTCCGCCAGATACACCGGCTGTCACTGGGGTATTATGCGCGTCACGAAGCCGGCAACGTAATGAGCCGCATCACTAACGACACTGACACAATCCAGCAGGTATTCAGTTTTGCCTTGTTGAGCGTTTTCAGCGGAGTGCTGCTTATCGGCTGGATTGCGGTGCGAATGCTTCAGGAAAATATAATCTACGCGCTGGCGACGCTGGCGGTGGTGCCGTTCATGGCAGTGGCGACCGCGCATTTCTCCAGCCAGGCGCGCCGGGCTTTCCGCCGCAGTCGCCGCGAGATCGGTAACGTAAACGCTGACCTTCAGGAAACAATTGCCGGCGCGCGCGAAGTGCAGGCGTTTGGACGCGAAGACGAGAGTATTGACAGTTTCCGTCAGACCAACGCCGCTAACCGTGACGCCAACATCCGTGCAGCGGCTTTCACAAGCGCGCTTAACCCCGTGCTCGAGGCGCTTGGTTTTGTTGCCCTGGCGATTACCGTTGTCGTTGGCGGCATTTCGGTTCTGCGCAACGAACCGCTGCTGGGCGTGGGCGCAGTTGTTACGTTGGGAACTGTAATTGCGTTCATGCAGTATGTCCAGCGCTTTAATCAGCCGATTCAGCAGATCGCTGTCCTGTGGACAAATATCCAGAATGCAATCGCTGGCGGGGAGCGCATCTTTGGGCTGCTGGACGTACAGCCTGATATTGTGGACAAGCCCGGCGCTGTCCAGATGCCGTCCATTCAGGGGCAGGTCGAATTCGAGGATGTGTGGGCGGAATATGAAAAAGACGAACCAGTCCTCAAAGGCGTGACTCTGTCCGCCCGGCCCGGCGAAACGGTGGCGATTGTCGGGCCAACAGGCGCAGGCAAGACAACGATTATCAACCTGCTGCCCCGTTTTTATGATGTAACACGCGGTGCAGTGCGGGTTGATGGCCGTGATGTGCGTGATGTAACAGCGGCCAGCCTGCGCAGCCAGATCGGCATTGTGCTTCAGGACACGTTCCTGTTCTCTGACACAGTGATGAACAACATCCGTTACGGGCGGTTGGAGGCCACTGATGATGAGGTGATCGCGGCGGCAAAAATGGTTGCAGCGGATACCTTCATTGAGCGTCTGTCTGACGGCTATCAGACAGTGCTAGGTGAGCGCGGCAGCGGCCTCAGCCAGGGCCAGCGCCAACTAATTGCCATTGCGCGAGTGGCGCTGATGAACCCCCGCATTCTGATTCTCGATGAGGCCACGTCGAGCGTGGACACCCGAACCGAGCGCATTATCCAGCGCGCCTTTGAAAAGCTGTTGGAAGGGCGCA
>DAOTWP010000332.1:0-27645 GCA_034435675.1 Anaerolineae bacterium | reverse complement strand
AGTTCAGGTACTGTTTTAGATGTCATGCAGGGCATCCTCCGGTGAATGTTGTTGGCACAACTATTCTCCCAGATCATGCCCTGCTTGTCCTTATCTTGATGCCTATGGGCGACCCTGCTGGATCGCCCTCTCGTTGTACGGCTCAGTCCCCTGCTGCTGCGACCATTTGCCGCTGCACGAGATGGTTGTCTGTCGTGCGCCAGTTCACCGTCGGGGCAATCAACTGCGGGTCAATCCGGTCGCGCTGTTCCAGCGCCACGCGGATCATCCGCTCCACTTCGGCATCGTCAAGCAGGTGCGGTTCCAGCCCCAGCTCCAGCAGATGCGTATGCACCACGCGGTAGTAATGCTCTTCTGCTTCCACGCGCGGATTCGGCACAGTGTTCACGTCCACCGTCAGCCCCAGCTTGCTGCCCACCCGCTGCACCCGTTCCGCCAGATCATTCACGCTGAACCATTCGGTGATCTGGTTAAACACGCGATATTCGCCGCGCTTCGGCGGTGACATAATCGCCAATTCAATGCAGCGCACAGTGTCCTTAATGTTGATGTAGCCACGTGTCTGCCCGCCGCGCCCGTACACCGTCAGCGGATAACCTACCGCCGCCTGCACGCAGAAGCGGTTCAGCGCCGTACCGTAAATCTGGTCATAATCAAAGCGAGTCGCCAGATCAGGGTGCAGTTCTGTCTCGTAGGTATGTGCGCCGTAGACCACGCCCTGATTCAGGTCTGTCGAGCGAATGCCCCACACCTTGCAGCAGAACATAATGTTGTGCGAGTCATGCACTTTGCTCAGGTGATAGAATGACCCCGGCTGCTTCGGGAACGGCAGCACATCCTTACGCCCCTTGTGGTTAATCTCGATGAAGCCTTCTTCGATGTCGATATTCGGCGTGCCATATTCGCCCATCGTCCCCAGCTTCACCAGGTGGCAGTCCGGCGCGAATTCCTTGATCGCATACAGCACATTCAGCGTACCGATGACATTCGTATACTGCGTATGCACGGCGTGTTCGCGGTCAATCATCGAATACGGCGCGGCACGCTGCTCCGCAAAATGTACCAGCGCCTCTGGCTGAAATTCCCGAAATGCCCGCGACAATGCATCGTAGTCGGTCGTGTCGCCATGATATTTGGTGATCTGCTGCCCGCTAAGCTGCTGCCAGCGCTCCACCCGCCTGTGCAGCGTCTGGATCGGCAGCAGGCTGTCAAACCCGTGCTTCAGGTCAAACTGCCGCCGCGCCAGATTATCGAAAACGGCAACCTCATGCCCTTTTTGCGAAAGATACAGCGCCTGGGGCCACCCCAGATAGCCGTCACCCCCCAGAATTAAGATTCGCATGTCAGCCCTCCTCATGTATCAGCACACAAGAGATAACAGTGGTGCGCACCAGAAGTTGCGCAAACCGCAAACTTCGAGGTCAACGCTGCGGCTGCGGTACAGGCAGGTCAACCGGCAAACAGCCCTGTTCGCGCACCTGCCACCACAGGTCAATCAACGGCTGCAACGCCGCGCGCCGGGGGTGCTCCGGCTGCCAGGGCTTTTCATACTGGTAATGCACCACACGAATACTGCGCCAGTCCCACAAACCTGGCAGGTTGAACCAGACATATTGCAGCGTGTTGTAGATATACGGCAGTCCATGCCAGTCGGGGAAATAGGTTTCCAGAAATGTCTGGTCGGTCCGCCGCCAGAACACCTCCGCCTGGTTCAGCCGTGCCAGCATGGCATCAAACGTGTGCATATCCGGACGCGCCACAAACACGCCGCTGTTCAGCCGGTGAAAATCCGTCAGCGACTCGTAAACGTTCGGCGCGGCAGCAAATTCGGGATACGCAAACAGGCGGTCAATGTTCTGAATCACCAGCGTATCGGCATCCAGAAACACTACTCGTTCATAGGCAGTCATTTCCCATAACCGCAGCTTGAGAAAGTTGTGCAGCGGGTCATGAAATTGCGGCTTGCTCCCTTTTGTAAAAGGTGCGGCGCTGTGCTGTACCTGCCGTGTGTGCCGGGCGCGGAAGCCTTCAGACAGCGGCAGCGGCGCCGCAAAGACAACCTGGCAGCCCAGCGCTTCGAGCTGCTCCAACCCTGCCACCCCTTCAACCGCCAGCACCGTCAGCGGCGCGCGCGCCCCGACCATTTGCAGCGAACGTGCCAGCACCAGCGCACCGACCAGATAATCCTCATTGGCAACCAGCGTTACATAACTGTACATAGCGCACCTTACAAACGGAACACACAAACAAAAACCCCACAGGCGGTGTGGGGTTTTGCAGATTGCAAAATCGGTATCGCGCTGTGCGGCAGTCAGCGCGGCAGCACACACAGCGTCAGCCGTTCCGGCGTAGCAGCCGGACACGCCCGGCGCTGTCCATCAGACAGACTGACATATTGGAAATCCACGCTCCAAAACGTCAGCATTGGCGCGACATCAAGTCCTGCAATCACGTCACAGGCTTGTGGCGCATCAACATCCGCGCTGCTGTCCGTAAAGAGCAGACACTGCCCCGGCGCAAGCAGTGCAATATTCGCCACAATATCCGGACTGCCGAACAGAGTCGCATCCCCCAATGTCAGCGTTGCGCCCGGAACGGTAAGATTGGGGTTGTTGTTGATCACCACTGCTTGCCCCAGCGGCATCCAGCGATCCACCGATGTGTTGATCACCGCCAGCGCGCTCACAGTGTAGGCAAAATAGATATACGGCGTGGTCTCCGCAGCGACCGCGCTGCTTAAAAACAGATCGCACTGTACCGGCTGATCCTGCGAGTTCGGCGGGGCGGCATCGCACACAGCGCGTTCCACGCCATCCTGTACCACACTAAAGCGCAGCGCCCCACCCGTTTGTGTCCAGAAATGCTCAGCGGGATTGTTCGTCACCAACCATGCCTGAATCGACTCACAGCCCTCAACCTCTTTTGGACCATTGCGCCCAACCGACCAGACCTGCACGCATTGTGCCCCGCGCAGGTCGTTTGCCCAGCGGGTCGCGGCAAACGAGGCGCTGCTGCCCTCAACCACTGTAAATGTCACCCCGCGCAGGTCGATCAGCTCTGTAGATAAATTCACGAGGGTCAGGTCATTATCATCATAGATCAGCCGCACATTGGCAGACCGCAGCACGGTAACATCAATAGCTGCGCCCCGGACAACCTGTTCCCCACTGGCAACGGATTGCCCGCTGATTGTATTCTCCGGCACACCTGACTCCACATTCCAACCGGCGGCTGTTTGCACTCCCAACCGCAGACCGGCACGATTGAGTGCCGCTGCCGCCTGGGGCACGTTCATACCCGTTAAGTCCGGCACTGTAACCAGCTCCGTCTGTGCCGCCAGCGGCGCGACCGCGAAAAGCAGCGTGAACAACAGCACAGTGTAAACCATCGGTTTTGCGTTCATCACCATCCCCCATACAGCCTGGAATTCAACAATTGAAATTAGCAAATATGATCAATATCCCCAATAACGAGTATGATCAACCTTGAAAAGTTCCGCAATGTGCTCCTTAATTCGCAAGAAATGCAGCGCTGCCCAGCACTTCAGCCCACGTCCCGGCAGTTTTGCGCTACAATTTCTTTCACATGATCGGTGGTTTAACCCATATTCCGAAACGCCTGCGTAATGCGGGCAGGACTACCATGACCAGTTCGAAAGACTCATTTCAGCTTCACACCGTCCCACTGGCAGAACCCGCCGCAGTCGTGCAAGCGCCTCAGGTGCGCTTTACCGTGCTGACAAGTCGGCTGATCCGGTTAGAATTCAACCGCGACAATCAGTTTGAAGACCGCGCCAGCCAGGTCTTTTGGCATCGCCAGCAGCCTGCGGTGCCCTTCCAGACTTACACCCGGAATGCCATCCTGCACATCGAAACCGACGATCTGCTGCTGCGCTGGGATACCCGTGCACGCAGTTTCGCCGCAGACAGCCTGTCGATCACCTTCAAATCAGACAGCACGACATGGCAGTTTGGCGATTCAGATCCGCTCAACTTGCGCGGCACAGCCCGCACACTGGACACTGCGGGAGGCGCAATCCCACTGGAACCGGGACTCATGTCGCGCAGTGGTTGGGCACTGGTTGATGACAGCTACAGCCTCGTCTTTGACGCAAACAATTGGCTGATCCCCCGCAGCAGCACACCCGGCACACGCGATCTGTACTTCTTCGGCTATGGCAGTGATTACCGCGCCTGCCTGCGCGACTACAGCCGCATTGCGGGCAAAACCCCGCTGATTCCGCGCTGGGCGCTGGGCAATTGGTGGAGCCGCTATTGGGCATACACACAGCAGGAACTTACCGATTTGATGCGCACCTTTCAGACGATGGGGGTTCCACTGTCTGTCTGCATTGTGGACATGGACTGGCATATCACCGACACCGGCAACACCAGCCGCGGCTGGACCGGCTACACCTGGAACAAAGCATTGTTCCCCAACCCTGAAGAGTTTATCGCGTTCCTGCACGAAATGGGCTTACGCACGGCGCTGAATTTGCACCCTGCCGACGGCGTGCATCCCCATGAAGAGCAGTATACCCGCATGGCGGAACGTCTGGGCATTGATCCTGCCAACCAGCAGCCGATCGCGTTTGATATTGCTGACCGCGATTTTGCGCAGGCATATTTTGAGATACTGCATCATCCTTATGAACAGATGGGTGTGGATTTCTGGTGGATGGACTGGCAGCAGGGCACACGTACCAGACAGGACGGACTTGATCCGCTGTGGTGGCTGAACCATCTGCATTTCTACGATCTGGGACGCGATGGCAGCACCCGTCCGTTCATCTTTTCGCGCTGGGGTGGGCTGGGCAACCACCGCTATCCGATTGGTTTCTCCGGCGACACACTCGTAACGTGGGAAAGCCTCGCCTTTCAGCCCTATTTCACCGCCAGCGCCGCCAACGTGGGTTATGGCTGGTGGAGCCATGACATTGGTGGTCACGCGCATGGGGTTGACGACCCGGAGATGTATACCCGCTGGGTACAGTTTGGGGTCTTCAGCCCGATTTTCCGCCTGCACAGCACCAAGAATGAATTTCACGAGCGCCTGCCTTGGGCGCAGGGCAGTGACGACGTGTTCAGAATCACCAGAGACGCCATGCGCCTGCGACATGCCTTGATCCCCTACCTGTACACCGCAGCATGGCAAAACTACGTTGACGATCTGCCGCTGGTGCGCCCAATGTATTTTGACTATCCGCATGAAGAAGCGGCGTATGCCTGCCCTCAGCAGTACACCTTCGGGTCAGAATTAATTGTCGCGCCCTTTACCACCCCGCTGGACCCCAATACGCGGCTGGCGCGGCAGGTGGTCTGGCTGCCTGAAGGCGACTGGCTGAACTTCTTCACGGGCGAACCTTACAGCGGCGGCTGGCACGCCATCTACGGAAGGCTGGAAGATATTCCTGTGTTCGCCAAAGCGGGCGCTATCATGCCGCTTGCACCCAAAACCAGTTGGGGGGGGCTGGAAAACCCGGCAGAACTGGATGTGCATGTCTTCGTTGGCGCAGATCATGCATTTACCCTGTATGAAGATGACGGTACGACATCTGCCTACCAGGCGGGCGAAAAGGTCACTACAGTCTTCAAACAGCACTGGCACGACGACCAGGTCACTGTACAGATTGGCGCTGCACAGGGCAGCACACACCTCATCCCGCCGCAGCGCCGCTATCGCCTGCTGCTGCACGGCATCACTCAGGATGTCACCATCCAGACTGACGCCTTGCAGGAAGTGCGCTATGATGCCCAGACCGAAGTCCTGACCATCACACTACTGCCCGCGCCGGTAACCGCACCGCTAACGGTGACCGTCAGTGCCAGAGGCACGCCGCTGCGCGCCCGCCGTGACCGCGCCCGCGAGCGCTTCCACACCATGCTGAGCAGTTTCAGAATGCCGACCCTGATTAAGCCCGTGCTGCTGGAGAGTTTTGAAGAATTACGGCGTAACCCGGAAACTCTGAGCGATTTCACCCTCTACATGCAGCCCTCGCAGCTGCGCACGCTGCTGGAAGTCATGCAGCAGGCAGGCGTACACCGGGTGGACAATACCGCGCATAAGACACTGCTGATTCTCTGGAACAATGGTGGGCATGCAGAGATGACCTATCGTTATACCCAGACCAACCCGCGTTTCTGGTCATCGCGCCAGCGCGTGGAAACATCAGGGGGCGCAGTACCCGCCTTTAGTGCCATTGTTCCTGCGGAAAAATCGCCAGAATGGGCATTGCGGGTGAATTATTTCGGCGTCTTTACGGTTGAGGAACAGAAACTGCCATGACTTGTGCGCGTTCGAAGACAATGCTGGGTATTGGGTGCGTTACTATGGCGGTTCTCGCCAACGAAATCGCCCTCACCCGCATTTTTTCAGTGACTCTCTGGTATCACTTTGCCTTTCTGGTCATTTCATTGGCACTGCTGGGCAGCGGCGCATCCGGCGTATGGCTTTATCTTACCCCCCGCGTGACCGCCGGGGAGCGCGCTCCCCGACTGCTGCCCTGGTTAGCGCTGGGCTACGCAGTCGCCAATCTCGCCGCATTCCTCATCTACCAGCAGATTCCTCTGACCGTCGATGGGCTGCGCGCTGGCGTCGATAGCAGTGAAGTCTTCTGGCTGTTTGTGATGTATGCCGAACTCACCGTCCCGTTCATCTTCGCCGGGGCAGCGGTTGCGCTGGCACTGCGCCATTATCAGGAACAGGCAGGGCGGCTCTATTTCGCTGATCTCGTTGGTGCCAGTCTGGGCTGCCTGGTCAGTGTGCTGCTGCTTAACTGGCTGGGCGGCACGGGCGCAATCCTCGGCACTGCGGTGCTGGGCGCGCTCGGCGCGTTTCTGCTCGCGCTGGACACCACTGCCCGCCGTGCAAAACTCGTCACTGGAGCAGCGCTGCTGGTCGGTATACTGGCATTGGGCTGGCAGGTGGTGCAGCCCTGGCTGACTCTGCGCCTGAGCAGAACCTATAACAACCAGCAGCCCATCTCCGAACACTGGAACGCCTTTTCGCGCATCACCGTCTACGATGACAGCTGGTGGACAATCCCCTTCGGCTGGGGCATCAGCCAGCGCTACTTTACCGAAACGCCGCCTACACCCCGCCCTGACCCCAACCACATGATGATCCTGATTGACGAGAAAGCGGGTACACCAATCACGCAGGTAACCACCACCGGAGATCAGATCAACTGGGCGGCGCTCGACTTCCTCCGCTACGATGTGACCGCTCTGCCCTACTATCTGCACGATCAGGCATCTGTCTTTGTCATCGGACCGGGCGGCGGGCGCGATGTACTCACAGCACTCAGCTTCAATGCCGCCCACATCGTCGCGGTGGAACTCAATCCGCTGATTGTTGATCTGGTGCGCGGACCGTATGCCGAATATGCCGGCTTCATCTATCAGCGTCCCGAGGTTGATGTGTTTGTGGATGACGCCCGCACCTATCTTTCTGCCACCGCGGGGCACTTCGACATCATTCAGGCGTCACTGATTGACACCTTCGCCTCAACATCCGCCGGGGCATTTGCCCTGTCCGAAAACGGCATTTACACCGTCGAGGCGTTTGAGGAATACTACGATCACCTGACTGAGGACGGCCTCGTCAACTTCTCGCGCTGGTATTACGCGGATGGTCCCGCAGAAACCCTGCGCCTGGTTTCCGTCGGGTTGCAGGCGTGGCAGAATCGCGGCGTCACCGACCCCGAACAGCATATCGTCGTGATTGCCAACCTGACACCCGACCGCATCGTCAACGAAGGGCTGGCAGGCATGCTGCTCAAGCGCACCCCGTTCACACAGGACGAAATCGCGACGCTGCTAGCGCTGGCAGAACGGCTGGATTTTGCTGTGCTCTATGCACCGGGCGTCAGCAATGCCAGCAGCAGTCCCGTTGCCGAGTTCATCCTTACGCCTGATCGCGAGGCGTTCATCGCTGGTTATCCATTGGACATCAGCCCGTCAACCGACAACCGCCCCTTCTTCTTCAGTGTGGTACGTCTGGGCGACCTGAACAACGATGCTTTCTTGCAGAGCGCCATTTATGGCTTCGGCGCAGAAGCAACCCGCACGCTGCTGCTGACGCTGTTCATATCGCTGGCGCTGGCGCTGCTATTGATTGTCCTGCCGCTGCTGGTCGGCTATGGCGCGGCACTGCGCGAACAGCGCGGTGGGGTCTTCATCGGTTACTACAGCATGCTCGGTCTGGGCTTCATCCTTGTCGAAATCCCGCTGATTCAGAAACTGAGCATCTATATGGGCAACCCGACCTACGCGCTCGTCGTTATCCTGTTTTCGCTGCTGCTGTTCAGCGGCATTGGCGCGCGCCTCACCCAGCAGGTGCAGCCCATGCGGATGATGACAAACCTGCGCATAGGTCTGGCACTGCTCATCGCGCTGGTGCTGGTCTATATCGTACTCATGCCCCTGTTGCTCAATGCCACACAAGGGCTGCCGATTCTCCTGCGGGCGCTGGTCGTCGTCGTCTTGCTCATGCCGCCGGGTCTGCTGATGGGACGCCCATTCCCGTTGGGGCTGCGTTATGTGGACACCGTCGGCGCGCGCAGCCTGATGCCCTGGCTGTGGGCAGCAAACGGCACGCTTTCGGTGGTCGGCTCAGTGTCCGCGACGATCATGGCGATCAATTTCGGCTTCCAGGTGGTGTTCTTTGTCGGAGTGCTGGCGTATACGCTGGCGCTGCTGCTGAGTCTGCGCTTCGCGGCGGTACCGCACCCCGCCTCCGAACACCCACCCGCTGCTGAGTCAGCGCTGGCAGCATAAGTTATCATCACGACCAATGCGGGGGTACTCCCCCCGCATAGTCCCCACCACGGCAGGACAATTCAATCCGCGGATACAGGTCGCAGCGGCAAATTCACCTGTACGAAGCTGTCCACCCGCGCCGCGCCTTTCGTCGTCAGATAGACCACATCCTCTTCCACGCGCACCAACCCGCGCGCCCACAAACGCCGCAGCACCCACTGCACGCGGCGCGGCGACCAGCGCAGATGCTCATGCAGCGTAACAGCACGGCATTCGCTCAAATCTGCCTCACGATGATGATGGCGCAGATGTCCCAGTAGCAATTGCTCCGCAAAGCTTAACTGCTGCAAGTAGCGCCGCACCAGTGTGGAAACCAATCCATAACGGGGCGAAGCCACCCACGCCAGCAGGAAAAACAAGAACAGCATCATCACCATCGAGGCAGAAATGGAAGTGTTCCATTCGGTATAGCCGCCTAGCCCGATGACGCCATCAAGCCATTGCAGCAGTCCATTCACCGGGAACACACCCAGAAACAGCCCCCGCGCCAGATCATACCCCGTTACGGCTGCCAGAATGCTGATTGCTGGACCAATCAACAGCATGGTCCACAGTCTATCTGTGAGCAGATACGCTGCTGCGGCAGGAATTATGAAGAAGGCAACCACCATCACTGCGCCCACTGCGTCAAAAGCGCCCACTGCTGTCAGGCTGACCAGCACCATCAATGCATACGTCAGCAGGCCGGGGCGAAACCCGAGCGATTTTGCCAGTGCCTGGTCAAACGTAGACAGCTTGAGTTCCTTGTAGAACAGCAGCACGAACAGCCCGTTAAGCAAAGTGATTACGCCCATAACCGAAAGGGAACGCGGAAAGAACACCAGCACGGGCGCATCCGGAATCAAGCGCTCACCCCACGCCTGTGCAGCGGTATAGGTGCCGCAGTTGGTACAAATCTGCTCGAACACTGCTTCCGGCGAACGCGGGCTGATGCCACTTTCCCGTGAGCAGTTGGTGCAGCGCTGCCCCACTTCTGCGCGCGGGTCATCCGGCGTAATGACCACTTCCTCGCAGTATTCAAGGCAGTGACTGTTGGTGTTCGCCCATGCAACACCGATTTCACCAACCAGTACCGCGTCCGTGTCGAGATGCACATTCTGGATATACCGCGAGACCAGGATGATCGCAATGGCAAACAACAGCGGGAAGACCAGCCCTAGCGCCGTGTCCGCCTTCACCAGACCCGACCGCTGAACAGCTTCAGTCAGCAGCACAGTGAGCACACCTGCCGCAGTCGCACCGAGTATCAGCCATGGCGACGACAAATCTGCTTCCAGCCCGAACACCCCAACCATCAGCAGAAAGGCGATAACAATCCCCAGCAGCACAGTGTGGCTTATGGCATCACTGGTCAGCGACATCTTGCGCAGCAGCAGGAACGTACCCAACCATGCCCCTGAAAGCGCGACCAGTGCACCGAGCAATACCGCAACCGAACGCGGATTGCCCAGAAAACCGTTCAACTGGTCAACGGTCACAAAATTCAGCAGCAGTTGAATCACTATCTGCTCTAACCCGTTCATTACGACACCATCCCTTACTGCACCCGCGGCGCATGTACCGTCTTGACCGCAATACCGGACTCTTCTGGCGGAGCGCCATCGCCTGCTACGAACTGCCGGCGGTCAGCATGCTTGCGCCATTGCATCCACAAAACCCCTCGCTCCGGCGCGAACAGCAGCGATACAATCACCAGCATCGACGCTACCACGATGATCAATGGACCTGTTGGCAGTCCATCCTCTACAGCGCTCACTACCGCACCGCTTGAACCAGCAAATGCGCCAAAGACACCGGAAAGCACCACCATCTGCCCCAGGTGATGCGTCCACTGACGGGCGGCAGCAGCCGGAGCGATGAGCATCCCAACCATCAGAATCACCCCCGCAATCTGCAAACCCAGCACAATGGCAACGACAATCAAAGAGGACAGCAGTCCATCGAGCATCCGTACCGGAAAGCCGTTAGCAGCAGCAAATTCCATATTGAACGTGATGAGTTTGAACTCCTTCCAGAACGCGAGAAGCAGTACAAACGCAGCCAGCCCAACGCCCGCAATCAGCAGTACATCTTCCTGCACAATCGCCGCAGCCTGCCCAAAGATGAACTTGTCCAGCCCTGCCTGACTTGCGTCTGCACGCCCCTGAATGTAGCCCAACAGCGCAATGCCAAAGGCAAACCACGCGGCAAGGGTAATCCCCAGCGCAGCGTCCTGTTTCAGCCGTGTGGTATAAGTCAATGCCCGCACGAACATCACCCCCAACCAGCTTGCCACCCCCGCGCCGATTAACAAAACACCAAGTTCTCGCCCAAACAGTAGGAAAGCAATGGCAACACCCGGCAGCGCCGCATGCGCGAGTGCATCTCCAACGAGGCTCTGCTGGCGCAGCACAGCAAACGAACCCAGCACCGCACTGACCAGTCCCAGCAGCCCACCACCAAGCGCAACCGTCCGCAGGGTGTAATCATAGTTCACGTTGAACACCCAGGCGCTCAGCGGCAGCGCCAGTGTGAACACCAGCACCAGCAGCCCAATGAGCCACCACGCACGCCGTGAATTGGCTGTCATTAGTCACCCCCTGCCAGTACAGCCGCAGCACCCGGCAGTTGCCCTTCCATGAATGCAATCCGCCCACCATAGGTGCGCTGCAGGTTATCCGGCGTAAACACGTCCTTCACCCTGCCACTCGCAATCAGTTCGACGTTCAGCAGCGCAACCTGGTCGAAATACTCGGTCACGGTCTGAAGATCATGATGCACTACCACGACAGTCTTGCCATTCGCACGCAGTTCGCGCAGCAGTGCGACTATCGCTCGCTCCGTCACAGCATCCACTGCTGCGAACGGCTCATCCATGAAGTACAGCCGCGCATCCTGCACCAGTGCGCGTGCCAGAAAGGTACGCTGCTGCTGACCACCGGAAAGCTGGCTGATTTGCCGTTCAGCGAAGTCTACCATCCCCACCTGCTCCAACGCATGCAGCGCCTGTTCTCGCTCCTTCCTGCCCGGTCGCCGCAGCCAGCCCAAGCGCCCATACAAGCCCATCATGACAACATCCAGCACCGATGTGGGAAAATCCCAATCAACACTGCCGCGCTGTGGCACATACCCGATCCAGCGCCGTGCCTCTGCCAGCGGCTTGCCAAAAAAGCGGACATCGCCGGATGCGCGCGGAATCAGATCCAGCACCGCCCGAATTAAGGTCGATTTCCCCGCCCCATTGGGTCCCACCACTGCCATCAGCACACCTTCAGGTACTGACAAATCTACATCCCAGTTTGCCGGCTTGCTGTTGTATGCTACAGTAAGATCATTGATTGCTAGCGCTGCCAGCATGTTGGCGCCAGTGCTTTTGTGATTGCCATTAACTCGGTTCATCGCTTCACTCACCCTCAACATAGAGGCACGGCTAAGGCGCTGTTTGTCTAAAACGGCTTTTGCCCTTCCGTGCCCCGCAATATCCGTGTTATTCCAGTTCAAATTGATCCAGCGGCGGCAGCGGTTCCAAACCGTCGGGCCACTGCGGAATTTCGTAGCCAAACGATTGCAAAATCGTGATCACGTTGCTCGCCAGCATCCCGACATACGTCCCGCCGAATGCCCCCGCTTGACCCATCGCATCCGAGTAGAGTTCACGTACGCCAAGCCGCACCTCAAAATCTACCCCGTCTGCCTGCGCGCGCTGGTTCACCCCTTCCAGTACCGCTTCTATCGTGTCTACCGGCACGCTGCTTTCGACAAATACAGCCGGGATACGTCGTTCATAGACAAAATCGACAACATCCTGAATATCACGCACACTTGCCTCATCCGCAGTGCTGATCCCCTGCACGGCAACCATTGTCCAGCCAAATGCATCCCCAAAATACTGAAACGCATCATGCGAGGTGATAATAATGCGCTGTGCTTCAGGAACCTGACTCATCGCGTCCAGCGCCCACGCATACAGCAAATCGAGTTGGGCAACATAAGCTTCCGCACGCGCAAAGTAGGTTTCCGCATTCGTCGGATCCATCTCCGCCAGTACATCAGCAAACGCCTGCACACTCAACTGCCAGTTGCGTGGATCAAACCAGAAATGTGGATCATGTACCAGCGCCCCACCCTGCTCGAATTGCAGTACGAAACCGCCGTCCTCCACAGGTTCCGCCAGCGCCACGACCCGCACGTCGCGTTCACCCAACGCAGCGAAAACAGCATCAAACTGCCCTTCAAGGTGCAGTCCGCTGTAGACCACCAATTCCGCAGCATTCATCGCTGCCACATCTGCTTCCGTAGGTTCGTAGAGATGCGGATCAACCCCCGCGCCCATCAGTGTTGTGATTTCGGTCAGACCCCCGGCGAGGATCCAGGCGAGATCGCCTGCTTGTGTAGTGGTTGCCACTACACGGAGAGATTGCTGTTGTGCCGCGACTGGCATTACCGCAGCCGCAAATAGCAGAACGACCAGCACACGCAGCATTCTTGCTTTCATCATGGTGTAGCCCCTTTGACTCACGCAGTAGATTTTTGCCCACCGCAACCCTTTTTTAGCTTAGACTAAATTTATCCGCCATTTGCCATCTTGTCAAGTTAACTGACTCTGAATACCCTATAAGCCGGACTTCGCAAACCACACGTTTGCACTGATGTATCTGATTTCAACAATCTGACCTCAACAAATGAACAGTTTTGTGGCATGATTGCGTACATAGCGATTCTAGGTGGCAGGGACACGCGCACTGCACCCTTCCACGAATATTTTCAGGAGACAAACGCGATGCCCGGCAAACGCAAAATCACGGGGAAAAAGCCGCAGTTCGGCAACCTGGTGTCGTTTTCCCAAAAGAAAACCCGCCGCCAGTTCAAGCTGAACATGCAGTACAAGCGCATCTATGTGCCGGAACTGGGGCACACCGTGCGCGTGCAGATTACCGCAAACGAACTGCGCACCATTGACAAAATCGGTTTCCAGCAGTTCCTCAAGGAACGTGGGCTGCGGTTGCAAGACCTGCTCTAGCCCTGCATACCACAGACCTTTATGCGCGACAAACGATGGCATCGCTGGGCGAACGCAGCTTCGCCCACATTGCCTGACTCGTTCATCGCAACCTCAACCCCAGCACGCCAGCAACCCATCCGACTGGCGCGCGGCACATGCCCCAGCATCCATTGACCCAAACCCTATGCTCGACTGGTTAATTATCGGCGGCGGAATTCACGGCACAGCCTTGTCCTACCATCTGCTGCGTATCGCGCAGGTGCCCGCCAGTCGTCTGCGTGTGCTGGACCCGCATAACGAACCGCTGGCACACTGGCGGGCGATGACCGCCAACACCGGTATGCACTTTCTGCGCTCTCCACTGCCGCATCACCTGCATGCCGATCCCTGGGCGCTGCGCACCTTTGCCGAAACGCGCGCAGGCAAACCGCTGGCGCACTTCATCCCGCAGCACGCCCGCCCGGCGCTGGCGCTGTTCAATGCCCACTGTGATTACTTGATTCACAACCAGCAGCTCGATACCCTGCGCATCAATGGACGCGCCTCTGCCCTGCGCCCGATTCCCGGTGGCTGGCGCACAGAAACCGCCAGCGGCAGCCTTGACGCGCGCCGCGTGGTGCTGGCAGTCGGCGCAACCGAGCAGCCCCGCTGGCCGCCCTGGGCGCATACGCTGCGGCAGCAGGGCGCGCCCATCTACCACCTGTTTGAGACAGGCTTTGTCCGTGCTGCCCTGCCCGACTGGACACATGCGGTAATTATCGGCGGCGGCATCAGCGCTGCGCAAACCGCACTGGCGCTGTCCGCACAGCAGCCCGGCAGCGTCACGATTCTGGCTCGCCACCAACCGCACCTCGCGCATTACGACAGCGATCCCTGCTGGGTGACCCCGATTTGCCTCAAAGCATTTCATGCCGAGCCGGACTTCGATAAGCGCCGTGCAGTCATCCGCGCTGCCCGCGCACCTGGTTCCCTGCCCCCCGATGTTGAACAGGAGCTGCGACAGGCTGCTGCGGCAAAGCAACTGAACTGGACAACGGGCGAAGTCAGCGCTGCGACCCGCGGCTCCGCTAAAAGTATCATGCTGCAACTGACGGACGGCAGCAGCAGGCAGGCAGACTGTATCATTCTGGCAACTGGGTTCAGCGACAAACGCCCCGGTGGGCAGTGGATTGACCAACTCATTGCTGAATTCGAACTTCCGGTTGCCGCCTGCGGCTATCCCCGCGTGGATGCCCTGCTGCAATGGGCACCGGAATTGCATGTCATGGGACCGCTGGCAGAACTGGAAGTGGGACCCACCGCGCGCAACATCATCGGCGCACGCCTCGCCGCCGAACGCATTCGCCTTGCACCACCTCGCTGAACTGAAACCCGGCTTAGCATTTCTCAGAAAATCCGCCAAAAGGCGGTGTTTTTTACAGAACTGCAACAGTATAACTGCTAAAAGTGGTTACAATTACGGTGCGCATCAACCGTAGATAAACTGCCTGTAGATTTTGTCGAAAGAGTCGTTACACCATGACGGAGCAGCCACGCACCGTATTAACCTCAAAGGACGAACTCGAACCTATTTTGCGCGTGACACCCGACGGCGGCGAAACCGTTGTTATGCGCATCAGCAAACGTTCGGTTTCGATTGGCAGCGCGCCCGACCAGGACATCCGGTTGCCCTTTCTGGGCATTGCCCCGCAGATGGCGCGCATTGATATGGAGGGCACGGGCTACCGCCTGTTTGACATCACCGATTACCCCGGCGATGTGCTGGTCAACGGCAGGGGCATCGACAGTGAGCTGCTCCGCGACGGTGATACCATTCGCCTTCAGAATGCCAGCGATTCGGGCGTGACCATCCAGTATTTGAATGCTTTCGAACGCGCACAGAAAGCAGGCAGCGGCACCAGCGGCATGTTCATCTTCCGCGAATTCCCGTTCACCATCGGGCGTGACCCAGAAAGCAGCATATCTCTGGAGAACCTCGCTATCTCGTGGCGGCATGCGCAAATCACCGAACAGGGCAGCGCCCATGTGCTGCAAGACCTGGACAGCACCAACGGCACGTACGTCAACGACCGCAAAATCAACGGCAGCTACCGCCTGAAAAAGGATGATGTCATCCGCATAGATCAGGTCATGCTGGTTTACAAAGGCAACATGCTGCTTCAGCTTTCCAGCGTGCGCGATTTTCAATTGGACGCTATCGGGCTAGAGATGACCCACACACGCGGCTTTCTGGGGCGCGGCGCACGTAACACCATGCGCGATGTCTCACTGTCCATGAAAACCCGCGAGTTCATCGCCATCATCGGCGGCAGCGGCTCTGGCAAATCCACCCTGCTGCGTGCCCTCAACGGCGCCAATCAGGCGACAGCGGGCACGGTGCTGGTCAACGGCAACAACCTCTACGATGACTATGAAGTCTACCAGCCGGTTATCGGCTACGTGCGGCAGGCGGATATCGTCCACGACAAGCTCACCGTCTACCAAACGCTCGATTACGGGGCGCGACTGCGCTTCCCCAACGAGCCGCCCGAAGCACGTGTACAGCGCATTCAACGTGTGGTCGAAACCGTCCAGTTGGACGAAGTGCGCGACAACCAGGTCGGCAGCCTCAGCGGCGGGCAAAAGAAGCGCGTCAGCATTGCTCTGGAACTGATGGCAGAACCGCGCATGCTCTTCATGGACGAACCTTCGTCCGGTCTTGACCCCGGTCTGGATCGCTCGATGATGCAGACGCTGCGCCGCCTCGCCTACCGGGGGCACATGGTCGTCGTTGTCACCCACACCACCCTGAACATCGAACTCTGCGACAAACTCGTGCTCATGGCGAAAGGCAACCTCTGCTATTACGGACCCCCACGCGAAGCGCTGGATTTCTTCAGCGTGCGCGACTATACCGAAATCTACAACAAGGTGCTGGAATGGCGCGACAAAGAAACCGGACAGCTGCTGTCGCAGGACCAGGCAGCAGCCAACTGGGCAGAACGTTACCGCCAGTCTGCGCTGTATGACAAGCACGTCGTCCAGCATGTCGAGCAGTCCACCGGCAAAGCGCCTGCCAAAGAAACCATGCTGCGCAATAAACGCCTGCGCGGTGCACAGCGTGGCACCATTGCCCAACAAACCGGAGTACTCACCCGCCGTTCACTGCGGCTGGCACTGAATGACATTCGCACCATGATCGCGCTGATGATCGTGCTGCCACTCGTCGGGCTGTTCCTGGGGTTGATCAGCCTCGACCCTATTGACGGTGGACAGGGCAAAATGCTGGTCAATCGCTTTCAGGATCAAACGCTGCTTGCCTTTTTCGATAACCTGCCGCTGAACCCGGTCAATTCGGGCGCAGACAACGGCGCGGAACAGTCCAATGTCGTCGCCAGCGGCACCTTTACGCCTGCCAGCGACGCACAGCGCGTCCTGTTTATGCTGGCGCTCGCCGTCACACTGCTGGGCATTTTTGCCTCCGCCTATACGATTGTCGAAGAAAAGGCGCTGTTCCTGCGCGAACGCATGACCACGCTGCGTATCCTGCCTTACATCGGTTCAAAGGTGCTGGTCTACGGCGGCTTCGCGCTGATTAGCTGCCTGCTGGCACTGGTCACGCTGGCATTCGGGGTACAGTTACCGGCGCAGGGTGCAATAACCTGGGGACCCCTGGAAATCTATATCACGCTGGCGCTTACGGCACTGGCGGGGGTGAGCATCGGGCTGTTCCTATCCTCGCTCAGCCGCCAGTTAAACGCCGTCACCTATCTGGTGCTGGCGCTGCTGTTTGTCCAGATTCTGTTCGCGGGCGTGCTGTTCCAGATGAATGGTGTGCTGGAAGCCCCCTCGCGCCTTACGGTCACCCGCTGGTCGCTGGAAGCTCTGGGCGGCAGTGTGGATATGCAGGCGCGCGATGCCGAAAGTCATTTTGTTGTCGAAGTCGTTCCGCTTAACCCGCGCACCGGCGAGCCACTAGCCAATGCGCCTACCGCGCGCCAGCCCTACCGCGCGCCATCTGCATTAGCAGTCACCTATCCGACAGGCGCCGGTGAACAGCTCCTGCGCTGGGCAGTGCTGCTCGGCTTCTCGGTAGTGTTTCTGGTCGGTGCGGGCATCGTGCTGGATCGCAGCGACATGTATTGAACATCTGTCCGAGCTACCAGCTTTTCTTGCAGGGGCGAAATGGGTCTGGTCCGGGTGCTGAGTTCGCGGATAGCGGCTGCTGGATTAACAAACAAGCTGCCGCAGCAGCATACGAATGGCAACTGCGACAGTTACCCGGTTTATAACAGCTAGTCCAAACATGCAATCACTCAAGAGGGAGACACCATGCAGAAACCAACACGCATCATTCGCTTTGCGCTGATTCTCGCGCTGATTCTGCTGGGCGCGGCGGGCTGTTCCTCCAGCGAACAACCGCCAACCACGCCCGAACCAGAAACCGGCACTGAACAGGTTGCCCCGACTGCGGACACCACGCCCGAAGCAGAACCGCAAGCCACAGCCACGCCCGGCACAGGCACGGACGGTGTGATTGCGGGTCCGCGTGATGCCACGCCCAACCCCACCCCCCAGGGTCTCGCGCCGATCACCGGCGACGAAAACAGCACAATTGATGGCACCGAAGTCCCTGCGCCGGAATTTGACCCGCCGCCAACCCTCGACGAACTGATTGAACAGTTCCCCGACCTTGCGCCGTATATCGAACAGGTCAGCGGTCAGGCAGTCGGTGATCTGGACTTCGCAGAGCTGTACAACCAGATTGTCCGCATCTACGAAGCGGAAGGGATTGCCGGTGTTGCCACCTTCCTCGACGAATCCGGCATTCTGGAAACTCTGGGCATCCCGCTGGGCTATCTCGAACTGCTGCCCATCTACGAACAGGGTGGCGCCGAGGCGCTGCGCACAGCCGCGCGTGAACGGGGCATCCTCAACGACCGCGATGAGTTCGTCGGCTATCTGGCAATTGATGCACCGGAAAACCTGCCCGCGCTGACCACAACGCTCCAAAATCTCGGCGTCAGTGTCTACAACTTCCTGCCCAACACAGAAGAAGTGGAAATCGGCATCCCGCTGGATATCATCGCCCAGTACCAGACGCCCGGCACACTGCTCGGTTACCTGACGCAGATCGCCAATGCCGAACATGTCGTCGGCTTCCGTCTGCCTGTCCCTAGCGAAACAGGTGACCTGTCGTTGGAGGCAGCGCTGTCAATGGCACAGACCGGCGTCGGCGTGGCAACGCGCATCGGCGCGGATCGCTGGCACGAAGACGGTATCACCGGTAGCGGTGTGCGCATCGCGGTTATGGATTTGGGGTTCGGCGGGTATCGCGACCTTCTGGGCAGTGACCTGCCGGCAAATGTTGAAACCAACATTGATCCCGATGAACTGGACGCGCAGGATGAAACGCATGGGACGGCTTGTGCAGTAGTTATTCACCGCGTCGCGCCGGATGCCGAATTGGTACTGGTCTACTTCGACGGCAGCTCGGCGAGCAGTTTCGCAGAAGCGCTGGAGTTTATCCGCAACGCAGATGTTGATATTGTCAGCGCTTCGTTCGGTTCGATGATGGGACCGCGCGACGGCACCTGGGGCGACACACTCACCGTAACCGACCTCATCCGCGAAACCGGCATTCTATGGATCAACGCGGCGGGCAACTCTGCTACTTCGCACAGCCTGTTCCAGTTCAATTCGGGCGAAGATGATTTTCACGATTTCGGCAATGGCACCTACTTGATGCCCATCGCCGCCGAAGCGCCGTTCGTCTCAATTGTGATGAACTGGAACGGCAATTGGGACGGACGCGAGGACAACAACTATCACCTGTATATCTATGACCGCAACGGCGATGAGGTTGCTGTTGGCGCAGAAACCATTCGCGGGCGGCGCAATGACCTACCTGCGCAGTTCGCACGCTGGCGTTCGGAGCCGGGCGAAACTTACTACCTCGCCGTGCAGCATGTGCGCGGCGAACCCATCCACCAGATTGACATCATGGCGCGCGGCGTGCGCATCGTAGACTGGGGGCGCGTAACGGGCTACAGTGTGGGCGTTCCTGCGGACGGTGCAGCAGTCTTCACCGTCGGCGCAACCAGCCGCACCGCAGATGTGCTCGAAAGCTACAGCTCACAGGGACCAACGATGGATGGGCGCATCAAACCTGACATCTCCGCACCGACCAACGAAATCGTACCCGGCTATGAGTTCGGCTTCAACGGCACGTCCGGTGCCACCCCAGTAGTTGCCGGCGCGGCAGCGCTGGTCAAGCAGGCATTCCCGGACATGTCTACCAATGAAATCATGGCATATCTTGAGGAAAACATCGTTGATCTGGGTGATGCAGGTGAAGACAATCTATTCGGCACCGGACGACTGGCGCTGCCGGTCGAGGATCGCCGCCTGACCCCGCCCGACTCCGATGAACCGGGCGTCCTGATCACCGCTGTAAGCGTTCAGTACAATGTCAAGCTGGATGGCGAGTCCGGCATTCAGGTGACGCTCTCGTTCGTGGTCGAAAACTATGAAGGGCGGGAACTCACCGCCGTCGTGCTGTTCCTGACACCAGACATGGAAAACGTGCCACCCGCAGACGACGACTTCGACTTCAATGGCACGATTGGCATCGTCCAGAACTTCGACGTGAACGGCGCGCGGGTGCGTTACAGCGATCTGGTGCTGTTTATCCCCTACGATGCCTTCGAAGATCAGCCCGTTGGCACGGAACTGGCGTACATCATCGGCATCGTGGACTACAGCGGCAGCGACCCGGTTGTGCTGGCGGAAATCCCGGTCAACTACGTCACCATCGCGCCCAAATAACGGCGCACGGCAGGCGGGGTGCGATGTACACCGTGCCCCGCTTCACCCGCTGAACCGGTAGCCAATTCCCGGCACAGTCAGAATCATTGACGGGCGGCTGTCGTCCAGCTCAATCTTCTCGCGCAGCCGGCGAATGTGTACGTTTACTGTGCGTTCACTCTCAATCTCCGCCGAATAGCCCCACACTGCATCGAGAATCTGCTGGCGTGACAGCGCCTGCCCCGCATGCTGCACCAGCACCACCAGCAGCCGGAACTCGGTAGGCGTCAGGTTCAGCAGCACATTACCCCGCCACACCTGTCCGCGCGCCCGGTCAATCACCAGATCGGCAGCGTACAACACATCGCTATCGTTCATTGCCAGTTCGCCATAGGCACGACGCAGCAGGGCACGCACGCGCGAACGCAGCTCCTGCAGATTGAAGGGCTTGGTCATGTAGTCGTCCGCACCCATCTCCAGCCCCAGAATCTTGTCCACATCGTCCCGCCGCACGGTCAGCATCAGAATCGGCTGGCGCATCTTCGCCTGCCGCATCTGGCGGCAAAAATCAAAACCGGAGCCATCTGGCAGTCGCACATCCAGAATAATCAGGTGCGGATTCTGCTCACGGGCATACGCAACACCATCGCTGCCGTTCGTCTTCCAGATCACGCTGTACCCCTCGCGTTCCAGCCCATCGCGCAGACTGCTCGCAACCGCGGGATCATCTTCAATCAGCAAAATACGGGTTTGTGCCTGCATAGTTCAGATTACCGTTTCGTAACATGGTCTCAAGGTCTGATGACACGATCAGCAACGTCCTGTAGCATAAAAACATCTGTACACATTGTCAAACCCATGCCAGTCCGAAACCTTAATGCACCTGACCACGAACCACTTTTTAGCCACATTGAATTGAGCCAATTCATGCGCAACTTACACTCACTCCGTTCTATCCGCTGGCAGCTTCCGATCAGTTACGCAGGGATCGCCTTCCTTGCGGCAGTGGTCTCCGGGGTTGTGTTGCTCACTGCGCTGCGCAACCACTATGCCGGCATCGAACATGCCTATCTGGATGCCAATGCACAGGGGTTCAGCATATGGTTTGCCGAGACTCTGACGGATGCACCTGATCTGTCCGACCTGGATACTCGCGTGACGCGCCTCGGATTCTTCTGGAACATGCGTATTCAGGTGCTGGACCAGCAGCAGAACGTCATCATCGACTCCGGCTCACCGGCAGAATGGACGGTAGCGCTGGGACCGGCTGGCAGTGCCGACATGCTGATGTTTTCGCCCCTGCGCGTAGACGTCACGCCAGCATCGAATCCACAATTCATCGCGGGCGACATTTTCTTTTTTGACGCGGATACACCCGGCAGAGCGCCGCTAGGCATTTATCAGGGCAGTAACCGCGATACAAACGCCCCGCTGTCAGCGCAGAACGGCTCCCCCTATTACAGCATCACGCACTCGCCGCTGGGGCTGCGCCTGAGCGCGCCGATGCAAATCGAGCAAAACGACAACCGCCGCTCGGACCAGTGGACGGCACAGAACATCTACGCGGCAGATGGGCAGCCGCTTGGCACAGTGGTCTTGTCGGAGGGTCCCGCTTACGGCATGGCTATTCTCGACAGCGTAGCGCAAACATGGCTGCTGGCAAGCGCCTGCGCCGTTCTGCTCGCTGCTGCCGCGGGCTGGCTCATCAGCCGCCGCATCAGCACCCCCTTGCTCGCCCTCACCCGCACCACACAGCGCATGGCATCCGGCGAACTTACGGCGCGCACCACCACCCAGCGGGGGGACGAACTGGGCACGCTTGCCCACGCTTTTAACGACATGGCAGAACGCATCGAAACCACGATCAACACGCTGCGCCGCTTCGCCGCCGACGCCGCCCATGAGTTGTACACGCCGCTTGCCGCACTGCGCACCAACGTTGAACTTGCTGCCGAGGAATGCCGCGTCCAGTCGCCACGCACAGCCAGCACCGCAATCGAAACTCCGGTGAGTGCAGCAGAGGACGCCACTCCTATCGCGCGCGCGTTAGCACAAATCGAACGCCTGCAAGCGCTCGCCAATGACCTGCTTGACCTATCGCATATCGAGTCCGACCCGCGGTCTGCGCCACAATCCTGTTGTGATCTGCGGGCGCTGGTCGCTCAGGTCAGCGAACTCTACGCCTCGCGCGCAGAACAATCCGAACTGGACTATCACCTGACTCTGCCCAATGCCCCAGTACCGCTGGTTGCCAGCGAACAGCAAATGCACCGCGTGCTGGCGAATCTGCTGGACAACGCGCTCAAGTTCACCCCACCCGGTGGCAGCATCGCTGTCAGCCTGCAACACAACACGCAGCAGATTATCCTCTCCATTGAGGATACAGGCATCGGCATCCCTGCCGACGACCTGCCGCACCTGTTCGAGCGCTTCCGGCGCGGGCGCAACACGGCAGCATATCCCGGCAGTGGCTTAGGGCTGGCAATTGTGCGCGCCATCGTGCGCGCCCATCACGGCAGTGTCAGTGCGGAAAGCAGTGCGCAGGGCACGCGCATCCGTATTCTGCTGCCCCCCGTACAGCCTACAGCATCGCCCACAGCGTAGCCAGTTGCTCCACCACATTCACCCTCGAAACGGCGCAGCCCCAGTTACGACCCTGTAATCTGTACGTAACCCTGCTGCAATGCCGGTTAACGACAATGCTTACGAGTGCTGCTGCGCAAACCAAGCACACACAGGCACATGCTGCCGTCTGCTGCGCTGCCCAGCAGCATCACGACTGTTCAAGACAGTCCTCGCTGATCGTTAGAACTTCAAGGAGGGTAATGTTCCCATGAGCGGGCGAAAGATAAAACGTTCTATCCTGTTGAGTGCCTGCCTCAGTGCACTGCTGCTGCTCACCACCGGCGCCAGCCACGCACAACAGGCATCCACCGTGATCACACTGGCAGTGCCGGAACTGCTGCGCGACACCTATGAGCGCGTGACCCAGCAGTATGAGGCGGATCACCCCGGTATTGATGTCGTCATCGTGACCTATGGCGGTTTTCAGAGCGCGCTCAATACCAATCAGGACATCGAAGACTATCTTGACGATGTCGCAGACTTTGTCAGCAGCGCCGATGTCCTCAGTGTGGACAGCAGTTCGATACTGCCCGAGGCAACCACAGCGGGCTATTTCCTCGACCTCGCGCCGCTCGCCAGCGCAGACCCGCTGCTCAACGTTGACGACTTCTACCCGGGAGCTTGGCAGTCGTTCCACTGGAACGGCGGCATCTGGGGGCTGCCCATCGCTGCCAATACCCACACGCTGTACTACGACCCCCAGGCGTTCGACGCCGCCGGTATTGCTTACCCCGACGAAAGCTGGTCACTGAACGACCTCGAGTATGCTATCCGGACGCTGGCGCAAACCGACAGTACGGGCGCGGTGACTGCCCCTGCGATGCTGGCGCTCAATGCAGACTACAGCACACTGCTGCTCAGCCTGTTAGGGGACAACGTCGTTGACGAAACCACCAACCCCGCCATGCCAGACTTCAGCAATCCTGATCTGGAAACCCTGCTGACCACATGGGCAGAACTGGAAGCAGCGGGCTATATCACGTTCCCACAAACCGCAGAGTTCGACATCAACAGCACGCCGATCCTGATTGGACCCAGCTTACTGGCACAGGGCTTTGGTGGGCCACAAGCACAGCAGCAGTCACAGCGTGTGGGCAGGCTGTTCCCCGGTGGGCGGGCAGGTGTCTCTGCCACTGGATTTGCCATCAGCGCCGGCACTCAGTCCCCCGACGCCGCCTATGCGCTGGCGCGCTACCTGACGATGAATATTGAAGTCGCTGCCAGTTCCTTCGACAGCATCCCCGCTCGCCGCAGCCTTGTGGGTGAAGAAGTGCCGCAGTCGCAGCCCGGCGAACGTGGTCCTTCTTTCAGCTTCGGCAGCGCACTTTCGCCCGAAGCGCAGGCACTTGCCGAGAACGCGCTGGAAGTCGGTATTTCCACCGGGGAGGCGCTGTTCGCCAGCGACCTGCTCAGCGCAATCAGCAGTATGAATGCGGACAATCTGGATTTCCGTACGGCGCTGCAAGATGCCGAAAACGCCATCATCACGCGGACGAACATCGCGTTGGAACGCCGCAGCAGCCTGAACATCACCGTCGCAACACCGCTGCGCGAAAGTGACCTCGCGCCGGGTGAAATTGCACTCAACTTCGGCGCATCGTCGTTTATCTCCCCCTTCCCCAATGCCGACCGCTGGCAGCAAATCGCGCAGGGTTTCGCGGACTATGATCCCGAAGTGGGCTTCGTCAACCTTGAGACAACCATGCCGTCAGGGTTGACCGAGATGAGCCAGAACTACGACTGCTTCTATATGCCCAGCAACGCCGTTCCCAACGCCGACATCAGTCTACTGCGCAGCCTCAGCCCGCTGGTTTCCACGGACTTGAACTTTGACCGTAATGACTTCGTCGGCACAACGCTGGATCAGGTCAGCCGTGATAACCAACTCTGGGCGCTGCCGATCACGCTGCAACCGCTGGCACTGCGCTACAATCCCGACCTATTCGCCGCCGCGGGCGCGGTGCTGCCCGCCGAAGGCTGGTCTACGAGCCAGTTTGAAGATACCCTGCGGGCGCTGCAATTCGTTACCGGCGATACAGCGCCGTTCACGCCCCAGGGCTTTGGCAACACCTATCTGCTGATGCTGATCGCTGCCTATGGCGGTATCCCGCTGGACTACCGCACCAGCCCGGTCACGATCAACTTCACCGACCCGGCAACAGTAGATGCCATCCGGCAGGTACTTGATCTTGCCCGCGATGGACTGATCGAGTACAGCGCCCTGACCGGCAGCGACGGCGTTTTCACCATTGGTCCTGGCGAAGCCCGCGAACGCGCCATCTACACGGAAACCCTTAACGGTTTTGGTTTTGGCGGCGGTTTCGTGATAATCGGTGGCGAAGCGCCCGAAAGACCCGCGAACACCGACCTGCTGACAACGTTCCCGCGTGGCAGCCAGTACAATGCCGCATCGTATGACATTAGTGCCGCCTATATCAGCGCCAGCACACCCCACGCGGAAGCCTGCTACCGCTTCATCAGCTACCTTGCCGCACAGATTGACCTGTTCGACGGCATGCCCGCCCGCCGTTCCCAGTTCGATAATCAGGCACTCGTAGCAGCGCAGGGCGAAAGTGTCATCAGCTTCTACCGCGCACAGGACGCGCTGCTCAGCGATATAAACACAGTGACCATCCCGACAGCTTTCAGCGGGGGTTCGGACTCTTTCATCCTCAACTACTGGCTCAACCGCGCCTTTGACCGTTATGTGCTGGAGGGTGCCAACCTGGAGACGGAACTGGCAGCAGCGGAGCAGTTCACCCGCGAATACCAGCAGTGCAGTTTCACGATTACGCCATTTGAACCCAGTACCTCTGACCCGCAGTCATTCTTCCAGCAGTACGAAGACTGCGCCGTTCAGGTAGACCCCACTTACAACCGCTAAGCCGGTCTGCCTTCCTCGTTGCCCCGCAGGGACACCGCACCAGTCGCCGTGTCCCTGCTCGCCGCGCTCATGTGCATGCGCTGCCTCTGCTATAATGGCAATCTATCGCTTGCTCAAAAACAACAGGTAGACCGCCCCATGACCGACCTCAACGCCGCCGCATCAGCCAGCGCCGCCACGACTGCCGGATTGACCACTGCCGAAGCAGCGCAGCGCCGTCAGCAGGGATCAGGCAACACCCTCGTTCACGCGCCGGAGCGTTCCTACCTGTATATCATCCGCAAAAATCTGCTCACGTTCGTCAACATAGTGCTGTTCATCATTGCTGCGCTGCTGGTCACACTCAGCTCCCCCTCAGATGCCCTGACCACCGCCGGGCTGGTCACACTCAATGTGATTATCGGCACAGCGCAGGAAATCCGCGCCAAACGCAAACTGGATCGCATCACACTGCTGGCACGCCCGCAGGCGCTGGCACTGCGCGACGGGCATGAACAACCTATCGCTCAGGAAGATATTGTGCTCGATGACGTGCTGCGGCTCAACGCAGGCGATCAGGTGTTGTGTGACGGCATGCTGCTCAGCGGGTATCTGGAAGCAGACGAATCGCTGCTCACCGGCGAGTCCGATGTTGTGCCCAAATCCGCCGGAGACTCGCTCAACTCCGGCAGCTTTGTCACCGCAGGCAGCGCGCTCTATACCGTGACTCATGTCGGCGCAGACAACTACGCCGCCCGCCTGACGGCAAAAGCGCGGCAGTTCAATCCCACGCTCACCCCGCTGCAACACGAAGTCAATCGCATCGTACGCCTCGTCGCGTTTGTCTGCGGCGTTCTGGGTCTGCTGCTGCTGATCTACAGCTTCCGCACACTGCTCGCACCCATTGAGCGCGTCCAGATTGCAGCAGTGGTCATGGGCACAATTCCCGCCGGGCTGATCTTTCTGGTCACACTCTCGTATGCGCTGGGGGCACTACGTATCGCCGGTCAGGGAGCGCTCGTCCAGCAGAGCAACGCGGTAGAGTCGCTCAGCAATACCACCGTCCTCTGCATGGACAAAACAGGCACACTGACCACCAACGAAATCACCCTGCGTACTGTGGTTGCCCACAACGGCGATACCGACCAGTTCAAACATCTGCTAGGTATCTTCGCCGCCAGCGCCAGCAGCAGCAACCGCACGCTGGACGCCGTGCGCGCGTCGTGTCCGGGGTCTGCCTGCATTGTAGATGCAGAAATCCCCTTTACCTCCGCGCTCAAATGGAGTGCCTTGCAATTCGCCGCAGGTGAGCCATACGGCACGTATATCCTTGGCGCGCCGGAAATCCTGCGCCCGCATCTGACCGGGGAGAACGCCAGCCTCGACCAGCAGGCGGCAGCATGGTCGGCGCAGGGGCTGCGCGTGGTGCTTTTTGCCCATACGCCGGAAATGGTCACCCTGCGTGACGCCGCGAACACACCGACTCTGCCCACGCCGCTGACCCCGCTGGGGTTGGTCTGCCTCAGCGACACGCTGCGCCCGAACATACAGCAGACCCTCGCGCATTTTCA
>DAOTWP010000331.1:0-5299 GCA_034435675.1 Anaerolineae bacterium | reverse complement strand
AAGCCAGCGGGATAACCGAGCAGCGGCTGGTCAAACAGCGGCAGCCCGTGTTGCAGCGCGTGCGGTATCCACCAGATGAAGCGGGCGTATTCGTAACTGTCGCCAAAGGGATGCCCGGCAAAGTCTGTCGCCAGCACCGTGACCAGCGGATAGGTCACGATCAGCGCGGCGCAGCCGTACAGCGCGTAAATCAGCAGGGGGAGGAGCAGTTTTCGCCTGAGCATGGCACAAGCATAACACAGCCCGCCCTGGCAGAGAGAGACACAGATTTGCGAGGATTGTGATATTTATCACTTGTGACACAGGCGAAGTCGGGCGACACTAGCAGAAAAGTCGTCTTGATGGGGGAAACCAATGGTTAAACGTGTACTCTTGCTGCTGCTGCTGAGCATGCTGCTGGTATTGCCTGCCAGTGCGCAGTCTACGCCGGTGGCAAATGCTGTATTCTTCTATTCGCCCACCTGCCCGCACTGTGAAAATGTCATCACCAATTATCTGCCGCAGTGGCAAGCCGAATTTGGCGACCAACTGCACCTGCTGATGCTGAATGTGCGTGTCCAGGAAAACGTGAATATTCTGAGCGCGACCTGTGTGGCGCTCAATGTGCCAGACAGTTATTGTGGCAGTGTACCGATGATGGTCATCGGCAATGAAGTATTGGTCGGCGCGCGCGATATTCCCGAACGCGCCCCGCTGCTGATCCGCGCCGGGCTGGCGGCGGGTGGGATCGCGGTGCCCCCCGTGACGGGCATGCAGGCGTTGTTTGACGCGCAGTTCCCGCCGGACTCAACTGCCCCTGTGCCCAACCCGGCGGCGGCGCTGTCGCTGGCGGAACGGCTGGCGGCGGATCCGGTGGCGAACGCGGTGGCGATTGGCGTGCTGGGGCTGCTGGTGGTGGGCGTCGTATTCAGCCTGCTGCCGGGCTGGCGGCGCAACCTGGCGAATACCCCGCTGCTGACGGCGCTGCTGCTGCTGACGCTGCTGCTGATGGTCGGCGTGGGCATTTCGCTGGCGGCGCAGGGCACGGTAGGCACAGAAGCTGCCACCGCGAGCGTGATCATCTGGAGCGCGTTGATTGCCGTGCTGATCGCGGGGGCGCTGGTGCTGGTGCCGCTGGTCTGGAAAGAATATCCTAAAACGCTGAGCCGCTGGGCGATTCCGCTGATTGTGCTGGCAGGCACGCTGGTGGCGCTGTATCTGGCAAATGTGGAAGTCAGCGAGACCGAGGCAGTCTGCGGCGCGATGGGCAACTGCAACGCGGTGCAGGAGAGCGCTTATGCGCGGCTGTTCGGCGTGCTGCCGATTGGGCTGCTGGGGCTGTTTGGCTACGCGACGATTTTCCTGGCGTGGATCGCGTGGCAGTTCCAGCGGCGCAAGGAAGCGGCTGTGGCGCTGCTGCTGCTGACGCTGGGCGGCGCGGCATTTTCGATCTACCTGACGTTCCTTGAGCCATTCGTGATCGGCGCGACGTGTGCCTGGTGTTTAATGTCGGCGCTGGCGATGCTGGCGCTGCTGCTGCTGGTTGCGCCTGCCGGGTGGGACGCTTACTACGCGCTGCGCAAGCCCGCCCCGAAGAATCCGGCGGTCAAGCGCCCGGCAAAGGCATAGGGCAAATCGCAGCAAAAGCGTGTGCAACACAACCACAGGGGCAACCGCGCGCCATGCCCCGTTCCCCCTGTGGTGCTGCCTGCTGCCGCTACTGCGCCCGCAGCGCCCGCGCCACCGCCAGCAGGTCGGCGGCACAGCCGGGTGGCAGCTGCTCAGGCGGTAATGCCTGCACCTGCGCGATGTAGGCATCCAACCCTGCCGGGTCCTGCGGCGCTGTTAGCCCAACTTCCGGCGGCACGCAGGCAGCCTGGACAGATGCCAGGCGTTCGAAGGACGGTGCGGGAACAATGATTTGTACCGCACCGTTCGCGAGTGTCTGTGCTCCTGCTGGCATCGCTATCGTCGATTCACGCCCAACAATACCACCATAGGCGAGGCGTCCTCCATAGGGACTGTAGTCTATGGATCGTGCAACGAAATCCGTATTAAACGTTGCAACTGTTGCTCCACTCAATACATCAAAAATACGGATTTCCCCGCCCAAACCACTGCGCGCCAGAGAACGATTATCGCGATTCCAATCTAGTGAGACAGCATCATCCTCTAAGCCCCGGAAATCTGTTGAATTTATGGGATTGTTGGTTGTGCCATCCCAAACGCGCACGATCCGATCCGCAGATGCGGTTGCAATCAAACTGCCATTGGGGCTCCAATTAACATAAATGATGGGATTCACTTCCGGTGCATAGGGCATGTTAATCCCACCCAGTATTGCTCCACTTGCAACATCCCAGAATAGGACAATTGAGTCAAGCCCCCCCGTAGCAATTCTCGTGCCGTCGGGACTCCACCTTGCACTTAGCAGCGGGCCGGGATTGTGGGAAAAGCGGTGCAAGACTTCGCCTGTTTGTGTATCCCAGAGTAAGCCATTTTGCATGCTCGCGCTCACAATTTTGCTGCCATCTGGTGACCACCCAAGCGAACTGACCCGATCATTATCCCGTGTTCCATGTTCCTGGAACACCAGCAAAGGATTTTCCGCGCCTATTTCCCAGATTTGAACAGTTGTATCAACCCCCAGAGCAAGCTTTCTACCATCCGGACTCCAATCCATGACACGAATGTGGTTTCCTGATGCGACGATTTGACTTGTAGCCAATCCCGTTATTATGTCAATTATCTGGACGGTTGCATCTTGCGCGACAGCGATAGCATTGCCGTTGGGACTCCAGGCAACAGCGGTGATATAGACGAGATTGCTGTCTGGTGATGGCTGTTCTTGTGCGTTGAGGTTGGGCACAAGGCTCAGCAGCACAATCAACACGATCACAACACCCACACGGCGCGCGACCATCGCCAGTCCTCCACAGACGTGCTCGTCAACTCCCACTTAGCGTAGCTGGAATTTGCGCCGTGTCTATGGTGACATGCATCCCATGATTGCCATGCCGACGAGGGCAACCGGGCACGGCGCGCGGTTCTCCCTGCGGGCGCTGCCTGCATTACACCGGAGGCTGAAAGCCATCCGGCTGAGTCAAAAAAGCCCCGTAAACGCGGCTCATCACGTCTGTTGATCGGGGGCAGCCCGATTTGCGTGTCTGATAATTCTTCAGCAATCGCCTGTGCAGGGGAGAGTCTCAGACCCTCCCCTACGGGAAAAATCCCGAACATTCAGGCACGCTCGTAAAGGACGCATCATCACCCGTGCAGCGGGGGCGAAGCGCACCTCGCCCTCTGCATATGCCTACACCACGATGTTGACCATCGGGTCGCTGCGTTTGCCGCCTTTTTCGCGCCCCGGCACAAACACCGTCTTCTTCGGTTCGCGCCCGTTCAGCAGTTTCTGCGCCCCGGCGCTCGCCAGCGCCAGCCGGATCGCCTCATCCTCGGCGATGTCCGCCGGCACGGTCAGCGAGTCGATCACGCGGCTGCCCGCCTGCACCACCAGCGTCACCTCTTCCTCCGCCGCCTTCGCCGCGTCGTACTGGGGCCACGCCTGCGTATGTACGCTGTACTTGCCGCCGGTGTGCGCCCACAGTTCCTCGGCGATATGCGGTGTGATTGGTGCCATCAGCAGCAGCATCGTGCGCACTGCCTCCTGCCATGCCTCGCGCCCGACGCCGCCCTCGCGCACTGCCGCGCGCAGTGTGTTGCGCAGTTCCATCAAGCCTGCCACCGCCGTATTCCAGCTAAAGTTGGTCATGCCGTCGCTGACTTTGCCGATGGTCTGGTGCGTCTTGCGCTCGACCATGCGATTGCCTTCCGGCGTGCCTTTGCCCTGCGGCGCGCCCGCCGTCACAATCGCCCACACATCGTCCAGCCAGCGCACCACACCCTGAATGCCCTTGCTGTCCCAGGGTCCACCCTTCGCCCAGTCAAAGGCGAACATCAGGTAAGCGCGCACGGTGTCCGCGCCGTACTGTTTGACCAGTTCATCCGGGTTGACCACATTGCCCTTGCTCTTGGACATACGCTGCACCTCTAAGTGCTGGCGTAACTGGTTGACCGTATTTTCGCCCTCGATGCCGGGAATCTCGATCTTTGCGCCCGCGGCAACCTCGACCACCTGCCAGTCGGCGCGCCCGTCCACTGCGATCTGCAAGGTGCGTTCCGTGCGGCGCATGATCTCGCCGCGCACGCTGACCGCCCCGTTTTTGCCGGCGGGCATGTTCACCGGCGCAGCCTCGGTCACGCCGGGGCGGTGCAGCACGATGACATGTTCGGCAATCAGGCGTGTGCCGTCCAGCGTGCCGGACACAAAGACCACATCGCCGTTGCGTTCCTCGCCCAGAATCTGCCCCTGATTGCGTAACTGCATGAACGGTTCGCCGCGCAGCAGCAGTTCGGGGTCGCGCCCGCGCGCCTGCATCACCTCGGCAGTCCGGTCGAACATGCCCGTATCGCGCATTGCCTTCGCAAACCAGCGCGCATACAGCAGGTGCATCGTCGCGTGCTCCGCCCCGCCGGTATAGGTGTCTACCGGCAGCCAGTACGCCGCTTCCTCCGGGTCGAACGCCGCCGTGCTGAACTGTGGACTCAGATAGCGATACCAGTACCACGACGAGCACATGAATGTGTCCATCGTGTCCGTGTCGCGTTCCGCCGGGTTGCCAGCGCTGTCGGTGGTGTAGCGGAATTCCTCATGGATCGACAGCGGGTTGGGACCCATGAACTTGACATCCTTGTCCGGCAGCAGCACGGGCAGGTCTGCATCCGGCACGGTTTCCAGCGTGCCATCCTGGCGGTGAATGACCGGAATGGGGCTGCCCCAGTACCGCTGGCGGCTGATCAGCCAGTCGCGCAGGCGGTAATTGACCGCTTCTTTGCCGATACCCTGCTGTTCCAGATAGTCTATCGCCGCCGCAATCGCCGGACTCTTGCGGCCTTTTTCGCCGTTGTGGACGGTGCCGTTGATTGGTCCGCTGTTGACCATGATGCCGGGTCCATCGTATGCCGCGCTCATCGCAGCGGGGTCAGGCACAGTGTCGCTGCCTTGCGGCTGCACGACCGCGATGATCTCCAGCCCAAACTTGCGCGCGAACTCAAAGTCGCGCTGGTCGCCATAAGGCACCGCCATGATCGCGCCTGTGCCGTAGCTGATCATCACGTAGTCGGCAATCCACACTGGAATCTGCGCGCCGCTGACCGGGTTGATCGCATAGCCGCCGGTCCAGACGCCGGTTTTTTCGCGCCCTTCTGCCGTGCGCTCAATCTCCGTCTGCCGCGCTGCCTGCGCCCGGTATGCCTCGAC
>DAOTWP010000330.1:0-8546 GCA_034435675.1 Anaerolineae bacterium | reverse complement strand
GTTTCAAGATAATCCGGTATGCCGCTGCGCATGGACAATAGCTCGCGCAGGGTCACGGTGTCGGCGTTGGCAATATTGTCCACAACTTCGTCGGGCAGCCAGTCCGCTGCCGGGGCATCCAATTCGACCAGCCCTTCTTCAACCAGCAGCAGTGCCGCCGCCGCCACAAATGTCTTGGACATGCTGCCAATGCGGAAACGATCACCCGGTTCTGTGGGGCGTTGGTCGTCTGCCAACCCGCCTGCTGCTGACCAGCTTCCCTCGGCATTAGTGAACTGCACAGTGAGGGCAGGACCGTCCGGGGTGCTGAATTCAGCCACAATGTCCTCCAGGGTAGACTGTATGTCCTGCGCCTGAGCAGGGACTGCCAGCAGCAGCAGCGCCAGCAGGATGACCGCGAGTAAACGACGTGACACGTGATTGCTCCTGAAATCGTACTGTAAGATAACGTTCTCTTGATTATAATCGCGTATGTGTTGCGGATGGCATTGACACCGAGGCAGCGGCGGCAGATGATGAATTAACTCTAACGGGATGTTAGCATTGGCGTGCTATAATGTGCCGGTCAGTTTGTCAGAAAGCTTCAAGCTGAAGCGGGGACGAAACGAATCACTATGCTGAAGAAAATGCTCAAATCAATCACCGGCGATCCTACCGAACGGGCGCTCGCTCGTTATCGGCAGCTTGTCACCGAGGTGAACGCGCTGGAGCCGGAGATGCAGGCATTGAGCGCCGAAGGGCTGAGTGCCAAGACCCAGGAGTTCAAAGAACGGCTTGCCTCAGGGGAAACACTTGACGATATTATGCCTGAGGCATTCGCCCTGGTGCGCGAGGCGGCAAAACGCACGATCGGGCTGCGCCATTATGATGTGCAGTTGATCGGTGGGGCGGTGCTGCACAGCGGGCGTATTGCCGAAATGAAAACGGGCGAAGGCAAGACGCTGGTCGCCACACTGCCGCTGTACCTCAATGGGCTTCTGGGGCGCGGCGCACATCTGGTGACACCCAACGATTACCTGAGCAAGTACGGGTTGCAAACGATGGGTCCGGTCTATCACGCGCTGGGGCTAACGGCTGGCGTGATCCAGAACACCGGTGGCAATCCTAACGACGGTTCGTTTATTTTTGATCCTACGTACAGCTCGGACGATGACCGCTACCAGAACCTGCGTCCGGTCACCCGGCGCGAGGCGTATCATGCGGATATCACCTACGGGACCAACAACGAATTCGGCTTTGACTACCTGCGCGATAACATGGTCTATGACGAGGCACAACTGGCGCAGCGCGAGTTATATTACGCCATCGTGGATGAGGTGGACAACATCCTGATTGACGAAGCGCGTACCCCGCTGATTATCTCCGGTCCTTCCGATCCGCCCTCGGATTACTATCGCAAATTTGCCGAACTGGTCAAACGCCTGAAGCCGAGCAGCGATGAGAGCATTGAAGCCGAAGACCCCGACGGCGATTATGTCGTGGACATCAAGGATCGGGTTGCGTTCCTGACCGAATCCGGTGTCGAAAAAATCGAAAAATGGTCAGGGATTGAGCAGCTTTATCATCCATCTAACTCCGACGCCATCCCCTATGTGGACAACTGTCTGCGTGCGTGGGCGCTGTACCATCTGGACAAAGATTATGTTGTGCAGGATGGACAGGTCATCATTGTTGACGAATTCACCGGGCGCTTGATGTACGGGCGGCGCTTCAGCGAAGGACTGCATCAGGCGATTGAGGCGAAGGAAGGCGTGCAGATCCGCCGCGAGAACCTGACGCTGGCGACAATCACGTTCCAGAATTTCTTCCGCATGTACAAGAAACTCGGTGGTATGACCGGTACGGCGCTGACCGAGGCGGAGGAATTTGGCAAAATCTATAATCTGGAAGTGGTGGCGATTCCGACGAACCTGCCGGTTGTGCGTGAAGACCACGCGGACAAAATCTACATGACGGAGAAGGCGAAGTTTAATGCCGTCGTGCAGGAAATCAAGGAGCGCCAGCAGGTCAACCAGCCGGTGCTGGTCGGTACAGTAGCAATCGAGACGTCCGAACGCCTGAGTAAAGCGCTGCAACGGGCGGGCATCAAGCATGAAGTGCTCAACGCCAAGCAGCACGAACGCGAGGCGGGCATTATCACGCAGGCAGGGCGTCCCGGTCAGGTGACGATTGCGACCAACATGGCGGGGCGTGGTGTGGACATTTTGCTGGGCGGCAACCCCGATGGCATCGCGCGCGAGATACTGCGGCGGCAGGGTGTCGAACTCACTGAAGCAACGCCGGAACAGTGGCAGGAAGCGCTGCGGCAGGCGAAGGCGCAGTGTGCCAGTGATCGTAATCTGGTGGTCAATGCGGGCGGGTTGTTTGTGCTGGGCACGGAACGGCACGAGGCGCGGCGCATTGACAACCAGCTGCGCGGGCGCAGTGGTCGTCAGGGTGATCCTGGGGCGTCGTGCTTCTACCTCAGCCTTGAGGATGATCTGGTCAAGCGCTTTGGCGGTGATCGCGTCAAGGGCTTCATGAAGTGGGCAAATATGCCCGAAGATGAGCCGATTCAGCACCGCGTGGTCAGCAGTTCAATCACGCAGGCGCAGGTGCGCGTTGAAGGGCATAACTTCGATATCCGCAAGCGCGTGCTGCAATATGACGATGTGGTCAACATCCAGCGCACGGTCATCTACAGGCAGCGCCGCGATATTCTGGCGGCGGAACGCCTGCGCGACCAGTATATTCAGATCGTCAAGGATCAGGCGTTGGCGCTGATGGACGAACTGCTGCAGGATGATGACCCGCAAGGGTGGGATCTGGAAACGCTGCGCCGCCAGTTGTTCGTTGTTTATCCCGTTCCCGAAGAGGTGACGCCGGATACGCTGGGGCAGTATGACAATCTGGATGATCTGGAACAGGCAGTCGTTGAGTCGATTGAGACAGCGTATGCGGCGAAGGAACGTGAACTGGGCGACCTGATGCCGGTTGTGGAACGGCGTGTGATGCTGCGCGCGATTGATGGGCTGTGGCAGCGCCACCTGACTGATCTGGATGTACTGCGCGAAGGCATCGGCTTGATGGCAGTTGCCCAGCGTGATCCGCTGGTGGAATACAAGCGCGAGTCGTTCCAGATGTTTGAGGAGATGAAGCGCGAAATTCAGGTGCAGGCAGCGCGGGATATTTTCCGCGTGCAGGTCAGCATGGCGCAGCAGCCGGTGCGTCGCCAGATGCGCGAACTGCGCCCGGTCGTGGCGGGCAATGGTGCGGATGCCGCGCCTGCCAAACCCGAACCGACGCGCAAGAAGCGCGATATCGGGCGCAATGACCCCTGTTGGTGTGGCAGCGGCAAGAAGTACAAGAACTGCCACCTCAAGCAGGATCAGCAGCTCGAAGTCGAGAGCTGAGCGCCCCAGCGTTTGAGGCTTGTGCTGTAATGTGCCGGATTTGTCGCCATTCAACGTTCAGGACTTACGCAATTTCGTTCACGACCAGGGGGCGCACTTCCCCTGGTCAGGTACACATCACAGGGCAGCGGTGTAAGTCCTACAGTGTAACCCGCGAGATACATTGCAAGGAAACAGGCGAGTGATGATGCAGAATCAACCCATGAACCCAGGTGATAGTCTTGACCCGGCATTGTTTACCTTTCTGCGTGACCGTGTCAACTCGTTCACGAAATGGGATCTTGTGCGCTTTTTTCATGATAACCCGCACGCCGCGGATACTGCTGAGAATATCGCGCGGTACACTGGGCGTGATGTCGTGACCACTGAGCGCGAACTGGACAGTCTGGTTGAGACCGGGGTGCTGCTTGTCGAAACAGCCGGCAAAGTGCGTGTTTACCGCCTGACGGCTGACGAACGTTACCGCCGGTTAATTGACGATTTTGTCACCGCTTGTCATGACCGCGACTTTCGCGTTCGGGCAATTCAAATTGTGATTCACGGTATGCAATTTTCGCCACGGCACGATTTCTAACTACAACCACATTGAACAGGTCGGATGTAGTACACTAACAAGGTTAAGTTGACTACTCAGCTACAGCCCTCACCCCCGCAGTCCCCCGCTCCCGAACGCCGTTTCGCGGCTGGGCGAGGGGGAGGGAAAATCCCTGGCAGTTGGGCTGCTCCCCGCTCCTGGTGTCGAAGGCACGGGTCGGGAAAGGGGTTGGGGGTGAGGACTGGACAAAGGCATCGGGTGTCATGTTTATCTTGTCGCTGTAGTCGGGGCAGGTCTCGGACCCGCCCCTACGGAAAACAATCCCACGAGATTTCTATGGTCGTACTTAGCCCACCAACAAGATTCGGCTGCCTGCCAGACAAGGGGGTTAAAAACCCGCTTGTTTACCGGGCATGCTCTTTTTGCGGGTGTATTAGCGCTGGTGGGCGCTGTGCCGCGTGCGCCGGGAAGAGAAGCCTTGACACCACAGTCGTTGAACCAGTTTTTCTTGTTGTATGCGTGGTTTCCGCTGGCGGCGCTGCTGTTTTTTCTGCTGCTCATCGCGCGCTTCTATGAGAAATTTTCCGGTGAGCGCACCTACTTCCGGCTGTTTCTGGTGCCGCTGGTGCTGTTTGGGCTTGCCGCCGCACGGGGTGCCAGTGTGGAGCAGCTAAACGGCGATGCGCTGTCGGGACTGCTCAGCGGCAGTGCCGGGCTGCTGCTGCTGCTGCTGTGCGGGCGGTTGTTCCGGCTGATGCTGCGCAAGCATAAGCGAGTAGACTCCCGTGAATAGTGTCTGGGACCTGTTCGGGCTGGGCGGTTTGTTATCCATCAGCGTGCTGCTGCTGCTGCTGGGTGCGCTCAGCCGCCGTCTGGGCAGCGTGACCAATGCGGCTGCCTACTACCGAGGTTTTTATCTGGCTTCAATTCTGGTAGGACTCGGTTTAATTGCCCGTTTATTGTCACCCCCCGGCATCACGACAACACAGGATGCTGGTATACTGTGGGTATTGCTGCTTAACGGTTTGCCTGCGGTTGGCATCACCCTTGGTCTGGTGGTTGCCTGGCGCTACTGGAGCTGGCTGCTGGCAGAGCGCGATTGACGGGTAGTAGAACATGTGGGGCTGAACGACGTTGAGTGATGAACACTTAGTCGCAGAGATACAGGCGCTGCCAAAAATTGATCTGCACCGCCATTTAGAAGGATCCCTGCGGTTGGAAACGCTGGTGGAAATTGCCCGCGAATACCAGCTGCCGCTGGAAGAATACTCTGTGGAGGAACTGCGCCCGCATGTGCAGGTGATGCCGGACGAGCCGCGCAGCATGCAGCATTTCCTGAGCAAGTTTTACATTTTGCGCCGCTTTTTCCAGTCCGAAAGCGTTATTCGCCGTATTGCGGCGGAAGCCGTTGCCGATGCCGCTGCTGATAACGTCAAATACCTCGAACTGCGTTTCACCCCCCCTGCGCTCAGTCAGGTGCTGCACTGCTCATTTGATGAAATTGTGACCTGGGTTTCTGAAGCAGTGGGGCAGGCAGCACGCGAGTACCATATTCAGGTTGGGCTGATTGTGTCCATGAATCGTCACGAAAGTGTTGCCACCGGTGAGCGTGTTATGCAGGCAGCACTGGCGCATGTGGGCAACGGTGTCGTGGGGCTGGATATTGCCGGACAAGAATCTGGTTTCTCGGTCAAGCCGTTCAGCAAGTTGTTTGAGCGTGCCCGCGAGTCCGGACTGGGTGTTACCGTCCATGCTGGCGAGTGGCGCGGTCCGGACAGTGTGCGCGATGCGATCAACCTGCTGGGTGCAGAACGGATCGGACATGGCGTGCGCGCTGCCGAAGACCCGGCGCTGATTGATCTGCTGGTGGAGTGCGCGATTCCGCTGGAAGTATGCCCGGTCAGCAATATCAAGAGCGGCGTGTTCCCCCGGCTGGAAGCACATGCGCTGCCGGGGCTGCTGGCACGGCAGGTGCGCGCCACGCTCAACACGGACGACACACTGGTGGCGGATACCAGCATGAGTCATGAAGTGCTGTGCAGCATCAAGCATCTGGCATTGTCCATGGAAGATGTCAAGCGCTGTATGCTCAACGCCGCGCGCGCCGCATTTCTGCCGGAAGCTGCCCGCGCCGCGCTGGTGCAGCAGTTTGAAACGTGGTACGGAATGGCGGTGTCTTCGTGATTTGTGTGGGCGATCTTGAGATTCACCTGATCGACGAGGGGGATTACCTCGTTGATCCTGGCGGCGTGTTTGGTTTAGTGCCGCGTGCGCTGTGGAGCCGGGAAATGCCGCCGGTAGACCACGATTTCGTGCCGATGCATTCTAACTGCCTGCTGGTGCGGACCGGCGGCAAAACCATCCTGATTGATAACGGGATGGGCGAGAATCTCGATGAACGCGCCGTGCGCAACTGGCAGCTAAAGCGCACACGCGGCGGGATGCGGGCGGCGCTGGCGCGGCTGGGGCTGACGCCGGCAGATATTGATCTGGTTATTAACACACATCTGCACTCGGATCACTGCGGCGGCAATGTGCTGCTGCAACCAGATGGTACGGCGCTGCCCGCGTTCCCCAATGCCGAGCATGTCGTTCAGCGCCGCGAGTATCAGGATGCCTGCCAGCCCAACGAACGCACACGCGGGACCTATTTTGCCCACAACTTTGAGCCGCTGGTGCGCAGCGGGCAGTTGCGGCTGCTTGACGGCGACACGGAACTGGCGCCCGGCGTGCGCGGGGTGGTTATGCCGGGGCACACGCCGGGGCATATGGGGGTCGTTTTCGAAAGTGGCGGCGAAAGCGCCGTTTTCGTCTGCGATATGGCGTCCTACGCTGTGCATTTTGAGCGCCTGAGCTGGATGACTGCTTACGATGTAGAGCCGCTGGTCACGCTGGAAAGCAAACGCCGCTGGCAGGCATGGGCACTGCAAACGAATGCTGTCATCATCTTCGCGCATGAACCGCACCGCCCCGCCGGTCGCCTGACACAGGATGCACAGGGACGGCTGAAGGTCGTTGCGCTGGACGAACCCTACGCCTGAGCCTGCCCGGCGCTGCCAGTCACGGTGGGCTGCTGTGTTTCGCAGCGCTGTTTTATCATCACGCGCAGCGCCGCCAGGGCATCCTCAATGCTCGCGTACATCGGCACAGTCGCACCTTGCAGCGGGCTGGCAGCACCCTGCCGCAGCGCATCGACATACAGCCGCAGCATTCTTCCTGCTCCTACTACCACCATCGCTTCCAGTCGCGGATCAACCGTCGCGCCCGGCGTTGTCTGGCGCTGGTGTTTGAGCAGCGTCATCACTTCCGCGAATGATGTGCTGACTTCGGTCATATCCAGGATCAGATATTGTTTAGCACCGCAGCGGGTGATGAGTTCGGCTGTGCGGGCATAGCCGTTCAGCAGGATTTCTGCCGTGACTTCCCCGGCGTAAGCGGTGATGATGATCGGTTCTTCTTCGAGCTTCCAGGTTCCGGCGAACGGCATACGGGTGACTCCCACAACTATGCATTGTGGTTTCATTGTATTTCCGTTTAATAAACGTTAATTATCTAGGTTTCATGGTTTTCGTAAAGATTTGGCGAGGACACTGCCGGTGTGCCCCCGCTGCGCGCCTGGTAGTCCGACAAGATGAGCATGACACCTGCTGCCTTTGTCCAGCCCTCACCCCCAACCCCGCTCCCGACCATGCCTT
Organism: Anaerolineae bacterium; assembly: GCA_034435675.1. GTDB lineage: Bacteria > Chloroflexota > Anaerolineae > Aggregatilineales > Phototrophicaceae > DAOTWP01. The sequence goes on along the minus strand of DAOTWP010000330.1, from coordinate 924 downwards.
CGGCATTAGGAGAGGGGAGCAGCCCAATTGCCGGGGATCTTCCCGCCCCCTCGCCCCTCGCCCAGCCGCGCAGCGGCGTTCGGGAGCGGGGGACTGAGGGGGTGAGGGCTGCATCTGGGTAGTCAACTTAACCTTGTTGGTGTACTGGCTACTTATTCGCCGTTTGCGGCGTGCGCTGCTATTAGTTCCTGCGACTCGCGCGCACGCGCCTGCATGGCGTCGCGCAGGTCATGGATGTCCTTTGGCACGCGGATTGCTGCGCCAATCAGGAATGCTCCGCCGATCATCCAGGTGCTGAAACAGATCAGGACGATCGCTGTACTCAGCGAGGTCTGTACGGCAATCAGCCCGGCGATACCGGGGGCGAATGCCGCGCCAAAGTTCTCGATGAAATATTGTATCGCCAGCGCGGTGCTGCGCACTTCCGGCACGGTGATGTCATAGACGGTAGAAATCACATTGGGACCGGCGAAGGGGATAAACAGCGCGGTGGCGCAGAGCATGACCAGAAACAGCGGCGAAAAACTGCCAACCAGCGCCAGCGGCACATTGACGACTTCTTCAATGCCGCTTGCCCGGCGCACGGTCAGCGCCAGCGCCGCGTCAACCTCCCCGGTGAGCAGCGCCTGCACAGCGCTGACAGGCAGGTCAGCCGGGACAGGCACACCGTAGACTGCCAGCAGCACATCGCCTTCCTGAATGCCTGCGTTTGCCGCCGGGCGCTCCGCCTGTGGGCTGAGCACGATTTCTCCCGCGTCACTGCGTGCCAGGGTCAGCCCGGCGCTGGGTACGGCATCGGTGGGGATGCTGACGGTGAGCAGCAGCAGCACCGCGCCGCTGAACACGCCGATCGTGCAGATAATCAGCCTGCCGCGCGGCGTGCGTTTGAACAGCCAGTCGCCCAGCGCGCCGCCGACGAAATAG
>DAOTWP010000329.1:0-41086 GCA_034435675.1 Anaerolineae bacterium | reverse complement strand
CTGTATTGTGCCGTGCAGCTTGTGCTGCCGCTGCGCCACTGGTTGTATCCCGGTGATGTCAACTGGACGGAAGAAGGACACCGTTTTTCGTGGCACATGAAACTGCGCGATAAAAGCGGCAGTCTGCTGTTCCTGGTCGTTGATCCGGCAAGCGGGCTGCGCTGGGAGGTCGCCCCGCGCGCATATCTCACCCGGCGGCAGGCAGGCGAGATGACCGGCAGACCGGACATGATCCTGCAATTCGCGCATTTTCTGGCGCGGCGCTGGCAGGCATTCGGTTATCCTGCTGTAGCGGTCTATGCCGAAGCATGGGCGTCGCTGAATGGGCGCGCCCCGCAGCAGTTGATTGACCCGGCGGTGAATCTGGCAGCACAGCCGCGCAGTCTGCTGCCCGCCGCGTGGATCTTGCCGCTGGATGCCCCACTGCAAAGCGGCTGGGGGCGTTGAAAGGCAGAATGGTCAACGCGGGTGCTGCTCTGCCAGCCAGGCGCTGACGATACGCCGGAAGTCATCCGGCAGTTCGCGGTGGATGGCATGTCCGCACGGCAGGGTTTGCAGGCGCGCCCGTGGGGCACGCTGGACGAGGCGCTGCCCACATGCCACCGGATTGAGCCTGTCCTGCTCGCCCAGCAGCAGCAGCAGCGGTGCGCTGATCCGGTGCGCTGTGCTCAGGCTGACATCCCCGCCGCGCTGAATCATCAGCGTCAGGGCGCGAATCCAGCCCAGTGCCAGCGGTTCGGCGCGTTCAATGCCATGCAGGTGCTGCTGTTCGGGGGTCAACCATGTGGGCGGATACATTCGCTGCACGGCAGGCAGCAGCGCAGGCGAGAAGTTGCCCACCGCGCCCCAGGTCAGCACGCTCAGGAAGCGTTCCGGCTGCTGCGCGGCAGCGATCAGCGCGACCTCCCCGCCGTCAGAATAACCCAGCAGATGCGCCTGGGCGATATCCAGCGCGTCCATCAACGCCAGCAGGTCGGCGGCATCACGCTGGTAGAAGTCGTGCGGGAAAGCGCGCGGTTTGGGACTGCTGCCGCCGTAGCCGCGCAGCGTGGGACCCAGCACGCGCCACTGCTGCCCGGCGGCGAGCCAGTCCAGCACCTCGCCGAGGTCGTAGCGCGCCGTGCCCATAAATCCATGCACAGCAATCAGCGGTGTGCCTGCCGGGTGTCCCAGGTCTTCATAATGCAGCCGTGCGGCGGTCTTCAGGTCGGCATAGGGCATAAACGTGTTGTCCAGTGCTGCGCCAGCGCTGTGCCCACAGGGCGGGCGCAGGCGGCGGCGCTGCAATCAGAGTGCGTAAATCTGCCCGGATTGTACCGCAAAATGGGCTGCCGCGTGCCGGAAAAGACCAGGGCTGTGCCTTGTCAACAGGGCATGAAGCGCCAACAACGGGCGCACTGAATAGATCCGCATCCCTGCCATGTTAAGCGTGCGTTCTTTGCAGTCGAATTCTGTTATAATGCGCAGTGATGAGTGAGGAACACCTGCAAATGACTCTGCGCGAAACACTGATTACGCTTGACGATTTTGGGGGGTTTATTGCCCGCCCTGAAAACACAAATCGTATTTTTGAACTTATTGACGGGGGCATCGTCGAAAAAGTGCCCACCGAAGAACACAGCCTGATTAGTGGCAATCTTTACATACCGCTGCGTTTGTTCGCAGAACAGCATGACCTGCGACGCGCTGCTTTTGAGGTGCGCCGCCAGATGCCAGGTGATGACCACAATGCCCGTTTGCCTGATGTCGAATTTACAAGCAAGGAACGCCTGCTGCCGGTGGTGAAACAGGGTGCTGTTCCCCAAATGCCCGATCTGGCTGTGGAGATCAAGTCGCCTGACGATAGTTACCTGAGCTTGCGCGAAAAGGCGCTGTATTATCTGAAACACGGTGCGCGGCTCGTCTGGCTGGTTTTTCCGGAAAAGCAGCAGATTGAAGTCCATACGGCAGATGCCGTCCGAACCATTGGCATTGCGGATGTGCTGGATGGGGGCGAGGTTCTGCCAGGATTTCGTTTGCCTGTCGCCGCCGTGTTTCGGCTGGCATAGGTCCGCGGGGCTAAAAAGCCAAACGTCCGGCACATTGACCGGACGTTTGCAGCATTCTCGTATATAAATTTTAGGACGGCGGTGGGCTAAGGCGAATGACGTTGCTTGCCTGTTTGCCCTTAGGACCTTCAGTGACTTCAAATTCTACCGCTTCATTCTGGGTGAGCGCACGGTAACCGGTCATCTGAATTGCACTGTGATGCACAAACACATCCGGACCATTAGGCTGGCTGATGAAGCCATAGCCTTTTTCGGCGTTGAACCACTTTACCGTGCCACGAACACGCTTGGACATTGCTGCAACCACTCCTGAATACACTGCACCTGCATTTTGACACGAACCACGTACAACACAGCAGCTATCCAGGGTGTTTCAGACAACTTGCGTGGTACCTGGTGCGAAAAACTCCTGCTGGTGGTCATTCAATAACACCCCCACCCGCAGGCTAAATATTATTATAGCCACTGCCTGTGCAGCCCGCGAGAGGTCTTGTGTTAAGGCTGCGTTATGACTCCGGGGTTTCACGGCGCGGGTGCTGTGCCGCTGCTGGCACGGCGGTGCAGCCCGCGCGCTACCCACCTGAACTGTCGATTCAGTAGTTGCCAGATTCGCGCCAATGGGTACACTCGTGTGGAGTCCAGACACTATAAAAGGAGTCTCCCGCATGGCAGAGGGGCAAATCGCCGTATTTGAAATCAAAGAATATGTCATCGTCTTGCGGCAGTTGGAATTCCAGAATTTTCACGGCATAGACATCAAACTGCGCGGCATCGTGCGCTGCTTTGGCGACGACTACAATCTCGACATCTATTTCCTGAATGATGACAGCAATTATCCCAAACCGCTGTTCATCCCGGACGAAAAGCGTGGGTTCATGTTTGTGCCGTTGCAGTATATGCCTATGTATGTCGATCTGCTGCGCAACGAAAAACCGCTGTTCGCCCACCTGCGCGGCGACAAACCGGAGTGGACCAGCATCACCACGACCAAAGAGCCGGTTGGCGAAGGCGAAGAGTCGTAGCAGCGGTCCGCAAAACTGAAAGCTGCACGAAAAGCTGCACTGAAGGCTGCACCCGCAGCGGCGCGGGGCGACTGATGAGCCGCCCCTGCCTTTCATCCGTGCCGCTGAGAACCGCTGCCCAGAAGATCATCATGCATCCAGCGGCAGGACGTGACCAGCGCATCCCCGCTCCGGTCAACTGTGGCTTGTGCTGTTTGACGGCACTCTCTACGCTTCGCGACCCAATCGGGGCGCCCACCTGCCAAAATGCCTGATACTGCATCCGCCGCTTGTGATCCTGAAAAGAGCCATACTGTTTGCCAGCCCTGATAAACTTGAGGGCGGCAGGGATAGTTTCGCGGTGGAACTGCACGGCGGCAGCAGCCTTGAGAGTCAGGTGGCTGTGGGCACAATCTTTAACTCACGGGTACCATTCTTCTGGGCTGATGCGCGGCTGATCTTCCTGCGCAGGCGGCAGCGCGCTGCCGAACAACGTGTCCGCTTGCTGCACAACATAGGCTGTCTCCCCGCTGGCTGCGCCCGCGCTGGCAGGGGATAAGTCAGTGTTCGGTGGGGGGTCCCGATGGAGGCTGGGGTGGGGTGGGCTAACCGACAACCTCCTTGTATACTGATGTGATCGCCGCTTTGAGTGCGTCCGAGATGCTGTAAGCATCAGGACTCGCAACGTAATCATTGTATAATTCCTCAATAATGCGCACACGATCCGCATCACCGCCCTGTCGCAAATAGTCAAACACACGCTGATCTTCTCTATGCAGCAGCGGGTAAACAACATTACGCTTAGGCTGCAAATAGGTGGCTTTAAGGAGTGCTTGGTACAGCGTATCGCCAACGCGGGGATCATCTACGTCAGACAGCAGAAATTCAGCATCGGTGCGCCAGAAGTCATCAAGGGGGTAGCCAAGCTTTGGCACCAAAAAGTTATATGCCAGATGAGCGCCGATGAACTTATGCACAAAAATAATCGCGTAGTTTACATAATCGGGGTCAAACGACAAAACATAGTCAAGTTCCTGCGCTAGTGCAATCACCTCCAGATCTGCCTCTCTGTTTCTGGGGGTAAGTGCCAGACCGTTGGGGGTCAATTGCACACCAGCCGCATGGTATCCGAGCGTATTTTCTATTTCTGCCAGAGCATATTTGAGTTCCTGATGCGGTTTTCGGCTTTCGTGCAAATAGCGCTCGTGCAGGTAGTAGCGCACCAGCTCACTGCGTAATTCCCCATAACTTTCAATCGCCAGCAGCCTAGCCCGATCCTCTTCGCTTAAAGATTGATACGCAAAAGCAAACAGGCTTAAAAGCAAAGTAGACCGCAGCCACTCCGCCATTTCAGCATTATTGTCCAGAAGCTGCCTTAATTCCGGTTGATCGCGCAGGTATGCTTCTGTTTGCTCACGGCTCAAGGGGCGCATTTCAATGGCGCCATTTAAATTGGCTTTGACGTTTAGCCGCAGGTAATCTTTTGTTCTGGACGTCATCACGATCTGATTATTGGTCGGCAGCAGGTTTAGAAAATCTTCGCGTGGATCGGACGACGACTCAAAAGTTGCAAACGGTGCGACCAACTCATCTAAGCCATCCAACAGCAGCAGCGCCTGACCAGCCGCTACGATCGTCGCAACGTCTGCGGGCGAACCGAAGGAATTTGCCAGCCATTCCGTAAGTGAGGGCTTCTCTTTCACATCCCATGTCGGTATGATCGCCAGAATGGGCAGCGGTGCGGTGCTGTCCTGCTGCCGTTTCACCACAGCATCCCTGGCAAGCTGTAACAGGGCGATGGTCTTGCCAGAACCGGGTTCACCCAGCAGCAGCACACGCCCATCATAGTAGTCCACTGCCTTATAGAGCGCATCAACGTTAAACGCTTCCGCTTCGCCTACACCGCCACTGGCAAAAAGCGGATCAACCTGCTGCGGTTTGTGATATGGACTCTCCACCGCATCGTCGAATCTTTGCACGGACACCGAGATCGGTTCGGGTTCGCCCTCTGTGTTGCGCAGCGACGTGATCAGTTTGGCGGACAAATACTTGTTGATTCGCTCGTAAAGCTGTTGCAGATACTCCGCGTAGGGATCATCGGGTGCTTTGGTTGATGCCGGGTCAAAACTGCTCAGACGCTCCCGTAATTGTGAAAACGACGCCTCTTTGGCATCGGCTGTGAAGTCGATGTACTGAATGTCGATATATTTATAATGCGGCTCTGTAGCTTCAAACATTAAGGGGATGAAGAGTTTCCTCTTCATAATCGCCATATCCCATTCATTGGTGACATAGCGCGAACTTATGGATAAAGGCGTCATGATTCCAATGCACGTCTGACAGGATTTCAGTGCCGCGTCAATATCATTAGCCCAGTATGTGCCTGCTTCGAGCTTGTCCACATCCAACCATGTTTCATGCCCCCATTCCTGGAGCTTATCGCGCACCTGCAATGCAAGCTCTCGTTGTTGTGATTTGTAACTGATGAAGATATGCCCCACAACTATACTCCAGCATGTATAAAGGTTAATGATTGTTTCGAGGGTGATTTTAGCTTTAAGGGAACTATGAACGCAAATAATTGCCCACATACAGACCGGGTGACTGTCTATCCGTGCTTTCCTGCGCAGGCGGCGGCAGTGCCAGCAGGCAAAACAACATCAGGTGTTTCATCGCTGTCCGCTCCGGCAGCCGGACGTTTTACCCTCTGGCAGTGTTTGCCCTCTACCCACCGTTCAGCCCTGCCTCACGCGGCGTTTAACCATTTGTTGTAAGTTTCACAAGCCGGTGTTCTCCCGGTTTTGTGCTGCCGCGCTTTTTCGGCGAGTGCAGTTGCGCCGTTGAAAATGAGGTAAGCTCCAATTAGTGTACAGTTTGTCACCTGTTCCTGCCTGTTTTTCAGGCGACCGCGTAATGGTGCATCCGGTAAATTGCCATCGTTTCCGCGTAGGGGCGGGGCTGAGACCCTCCCCGCAACAGCAGGCGTTTTTTGTCGAATGGTCCAGTAAGGGCTGAGGGGATTTGTGCATGTCCGTACCTGTACTGCTGCGCCTCGCGCGCCGTTATGTCAGCCGCCGCTTTTTGCAGAGTGTCTTCGTTGTGCTCGGCGTGGCGCTGGGCGTGGCGGTGGTCATCGCCATTGACCTCGCCAACGGCTCCGCCAGCCGCGCCTTCGCGCTCAGCACGCGCAGTGTGGCGGGCGCGGCAACGCACGTCATCAGCGGCGGTCCGGGCGGGCTGCCGTCCGCCGTCTACCGCGCGGTGCGGGTGGACCTGGGCATTAGCGACAGCGCCCCGGTGATTGACACCTACGTGCGCGCCGCTGAGCTGGGCGACGCGCCGCTGCGCCTGCTGGGTGTCGACCCCTTCGCCGAACCACCGTTCCGCGATTATCTGGCAGAGATCGAGATTATCGGCGAGGGCGATGACGAGTTCGCCGCGCTGAGCGCCTTCATCGCCGAACCGCGCACGGTGCTGATCAGCCAGACGCTGGCGAACCGCTTCGGCGTTGCCCCCGGCGATACGCTGACCCTGCGCCCCGGCGAGGCGCGTGTGACGGTGCGCGTGGTCGGTGTGCTGCAACCGGCAGACCGCGTGAGCGAGCAGGCGCTGGATGACCTGATTCTGACCGACATCGCCACCGCGCAGGAAATCGCCGGGCAGCCGGGCATGCTGACGCGCGTGGATTTGATCCTGCCGGACGGCTACGATCTGCGCGCCATCGAAGCGCTGCTGCCGCCGGGGGCGCGTGTGGCAAGCGTCACCGAAAGCAACACAACGCTGGAGCAGATGACGGCGGCATTTGAACTGAACCTGCAAGCGCTGAGCCTGCTGGCGCTGGTGGTCGGCGTGTTCCTGATCTACAACACGGTCACGTTCAGCGTGGTGCAGCGGCGGCACATGATCGGCGTGCTGCGCAGCATCGGCATGACGCGGCGGCAGATTTTTGCGATGATTCTGGGCGAGGCACTGCTGCTGGGTCTGGTCGGCATCATCGCCGGGCTGGGTCTGGGTGTGATCTTCGGGCGGGCGGCGGTGGGCATCGTCGCGCAGACGATCAGCGACCTGTATTTCACGGTCAATGTGCAGGGCGTCAGCCTGGACGTGTTCACGCTGGTCAAAGGCGCGGGCATCGGGCTGCTTGCTACTGCTGCTGCCGCCGTTGTGCCCTCGCTGGACGCCACGCGCACGGTACCCGCCGGGGTGCTGCGCCGCAGTGAGGAAGAGCAGAGTGCCCGCCGTTTGCTGCCGCTGCTGACCGGCGCGGCGCTGGTGCTGAATCTGTTCGGCGTGCTGCTGCTGCAACTGCCCACGCAGAACATTGTCGTGGCGTTTACGGCGCTGTTTGCGATTGTCGTCGGCAGTGCGCTGTTCACGCCGCTGGCGCTGCTGCTGGCGATGCGCCTGTTCACGCCGCTGACCGCTGCGCTGTTCGGTGTGGTGGGGCGCATGGCTCCCCGCGCGGTGGTGCGTTCGCTCAGCCGCACGAGCATCGCCGTCGCCGCCCTGACCGTCGCCGTGAGCGTGATTGTCGGCGTGAGTGTGATGATCAGCAGCTTTCGCAGCACCGTGGGCGACTGGCTGAGCACGACGCTGGGCGCGGACATTTACGTTTCCCCGCCGCTGCTGACCGCCACCCGCGCAACGGTCAATGTTGACCCGGATGTGCAGCGCCGCATTGCCGCCACTACCGGCGTGACCGAGGTTTCCGCCTCGCGGCAGGTAAGCGTCACCGCGCCGGATTTCCCCGACCTGCCGCCGGTGAACCTCACGGCAGTGGATTCGGACATCAGCCGGGGGGCGCGGCGCTTCGTCTGGAACATTGCGCCCGACGGGGATTACCAGACAGCGCTGGCGGCGGGGCAGATCGTGGTGAGCGAGCCGCTGGCGTTCCGGCGCGGCATCACGCCGCAGAACAACCGCCTGACACTGCTGACCGACTCCGGCGCGCAGACATTCGAGATTGTCGGCGTGTTTTACGATTACACCACCGATCAGGGCATTGTGCTGATGAGCATGGCGACCTACCGCCGCTGGTGGGACGACCGCTTCATCTCCAGCGCGGCGGCGTTCGTAGCGCCCGGCGTGGATGTGAACACGGTGCTCGCCGACCTGCGCACCGGGGCGCTGGCAGGCACGGACCTGCTGGCACAGTCCAACCGCGATCTGCGCGCAGGTGTGTTTGATGTGTTCGACCAGGCGTTTGCCATTACGGTGGCGCTGCGGCTGCTGGCGACACTGGTGGCGTTCATCGGCATTCTCAGCGCGCTGCTGGCGCTGCAACTGGAGCAGACGCGGCAGTACGGCATGATGCGCGCGGTGGGCATGACAGCGGCACAGGTGTGGCGCTACACGCTGGTGCAGACCGGACTGATGGGGCTGGTGGCGGGCGCGCTGGCGCTGCCGATTGGGCTGGCGCTGGCGGTAGTGCTGATCGAGGTGATTAATGTGCGCTCGTTTGGCTGGTCAATGCAGATGGCGCTGCTGCCCGGCGAACTGGCGCAAGCGTTCGCGGTGGCGCTGGCGGCGGCGCTGCTGGCGGGCATCTACCCGGCATGGCGGCTGGGGCGGCTGGCGGTGGCAAGCGCCGTGCGGGGGGAGTGAGGGGGAGCAGGAGGTCTCAAAGCGTTGCCAGTATCGTAATCACGTTTCTGGCTGTTTCGACCGCTAACCGTGCTAGCTGGTCTGGTCTTTCTGATAGCAGGTCATCATAATCCGCTTGATTCCGATGTTTTCGTAGTCGGCTTAACGCAGTGCCAACACTCTTTCGCTGCTTATCCTCCGATTTTCGAAAATGTGCTGCAAATGCACCATGATCACTACCATCGCCTGCAAACCGCGCGCTGTCCTTATTCACGGCAAGACTCCGCGCTTCACAGAAAGCAGCATAATATGCCCGGCTGATAGCTGCACGCAATGCAGCCGCTTCGGGACCGGGTGTTTTGGGGTCCCGGACCAGCGCTTCTGCAAATATCAGATAATCCGACCAGTCGAAGCTCATGCGAAATATAGGTTGAAGTTAAGTTTTCCGTCTGCAACTTCCGAATGTTCCAGGAACCATTCGTCATCAAACCGGTCGAGGCTTTGCAGCGCTTCGTGTGCATCCTGATCGGTATGGATGCAGGCGAACAACTCCGGGCTGCCGTTTGCATCCCGATCCTTCACGACTTCCAGTTCCACCCTGAGCAGATGTTCGCCAAAGATATTGTTGATCACCGGATAGGCATCAATGAGTGCCTCCACTGCATCAGGATATGCGCTGAGCCATGCACGCACTTTGTCCGCGTCGTCCGAAGTATAAAGTGAGGCTAACAGCGCAAAATCCAGACCACTCTCTTGCTTGGTAAGTTCTGATTTCATTCACTTTGTCTCGTAGTTGATTACTAAACGCATGTTAGCGCCGTGATGTTAATATACCAGAAGATCCACTGTGCTGCGAACTGGCGCAGGCGCATCCCGCCGCGCCGCTTCACCTGCGCGCCGCCCCGTGATTACGAGTATCTGACCCGATGCTGATTGACCCCCATCTGGAATGGCTGCTGCCTCCGCGCTTGCTCACCGTCTGCCTGCGCTTGCCTCGCGCGCCGGGCGGGGGGATAATCAGGCAGCAGCCATGCAGCAGCACCTGCTCACGGCATCCACTGCTGCGCGCTGCGTTCCGTCTGTTTGCCGCGACTACCGATCATGCGCCGTTTCAAGATCATCAGCAGCACCCTGATTTTGCTGACCATCCTGTTCCTGATCACCGATAACGCCGGTGCGCCGACTGCCCCTGCCCGCATGGCGAACCTGCCGCCCGCCGCTGCACTGGCACAGACGCCCACCGCGCCGCCCACCCCCAGCGCGCCGCCCGCCCCTACCGGGACGCCTGCGACAGACACAACCAGCGCGGGCACAGCCTATGTGGTGCAGCAGGGCGACACGCTGTTCAGCATCGCCCAGGCGCACGGCGTCAGCGTTGTGGCGCTTGCCGCCGCCAACAGCATCACCGACCCGGCGCGGATTCAGGCAGGGCAAACGCTGGTCATCCCCAGTCCCGGCGCGACAATAGCCCTGCTGCCCACCCCCGCCGCCAGCAGCACGAACGCCGCCGCGTCACTACCGGCAGAGATGACGATCAACGGCTTGCCTGCCAGCGCGTTTATCCTGCTGGACGAGTCCACCCGGCAGAATGTGCTGACGATTTACACCTTCGGGCAGCGGCGCGGCAGCAACCCCTATGCCTTCTCCAAACTGGGCGACAGCACCATCGAAAGCCCGCACTTCATGGATCGCTTCGACCAGCCGGGCGGGTACGTGTTGGGCGATTTCGCCTATTTGCAGCCAACGATTGACCGCTTTCAGGGGTCGTTCAGCCGCCAGCCTGCCAGCGTGCGGCGCGGGCTGCACAGTTGGTCGGTGCTCGACCCGATGTGGGCGAACGGGATGGGCTGTGACCCGGCGGAGCACATGCTCGCCTGTGAATTCCGGCTGCACCGCCCCAGCTTCATCTTCATCCGGCTTGGCTCTAACGACGCCGGCATACCCGACTCGTTTGAGCGCAACATGCGCGAAATCGTCGAGTTCTGCATCGCCAACGGCGTGATTCCGATCATCGGCACGAAGGCAGACCGGCACGAAGGCGGCGACAACATCAACAACGACATCCTGCGGCGCATCGCGGCGGATTACCGGGTGCCGCTGTGGGATTTTGACCTCGTCGCGGCGACCCTGCCGGGGCGCGGGCTGGGACCGGACAACGTGCATATGACCACTTTCTACGCCCACGACTGGACGCTGCCCAATGCGTTCAGCACCGGGCACGGCGTCCACACGCTGACCGGGCTGATGATGCTTGATGCTGTCTGGCGCGCGGTGGCTGCCCCCTGAACCGGCGGCGCAGCCGCCTGATTGCCTGTGAATTTTTTGTGCAGAATCCCCGGAATCCCCTGTGTTTTCCGCTATAATGCGAAATGTTAATGATCGCTTCGTCCGCGCATCAGCCGCGTTCAGGGAGCCTCTGCGGGAATATGAAAGTCTCTATCACCTACGAACTCAACAGCGAACAAACATCGGGACTTTCGCTCGAAACGGTGCTGACCAACCCGGTGACGCTGGGCACCGTCAGCAATATCCTCAACACGATCAACCGCGAGGTGCGCAGCGCCTACTGCCCGGTGCATAACCAGCTTCCGCGCATCAAAATCACCGTGTCCTCAACGGGCGAACTCGATATGGATGTCGAGGGCTGCTGTGCCCCCTTTATCAAGGCGGTGAAGAGTCACTTTCGCAGTGAATTTGCCGAGACAGCATATTTCAACCCGCAGATGAAAGTTGTGCTGATGGTCGAAGGCGCGCAGGAACCGTTTGTCTACCCGGCAAACAAACTCGACAGGCTGATTATTGGGCGCAGCGACCCGGACAGCAAGGAAATCCCCGACCTCGATCTGGCGGAATTCCACGCCGTGCAGCGCGGCATTTCGCGGCGGCATGCCACACTGCTGTGGGAAAGCGGCGCGCTGCATATGGTGGACGAGGGCAGCGCCAACGGCACGCATCTCAACGGGCGGCGCATGGTGGCATTCCAGCCCTATCTGCTGCATGACCGTGACCGGCTGACACTGGGCGACCTGAGAATGCAGTTACTGGTGCGTTAGGGTCCCGCGCCCTGCGCCAACGGCATCGCTGCCTGCCCGAAACTGCCCACCGAACACCCCCTCTGCGTGTACGCCGCCCCGCGTCCGAATACACCAACTGCTGCCCCTGGGGTCGTCGCCTGATACGAAAACAGGTACACTGGTTCACCGTTGGACCATGCGTTCCTGCCTCAGCATTATGAGGCGCAAAGGCTAATTTTCCGGGGAGGATGCAGTGCGGGCGAATCGTGGGCGCAGTGTGCCGCAGCGCAGAACCGTTTGCACAGCCCGGCATGACTGGCTGTGCATGCTTTGCCCTTTCACCTTGCTCCTTGCCCTTTTTCCTATATCCCTGCTGCACAAAATAGATTTGAGGATAAAAACTTATGACCACTCCCTCTCCTTCCCTCCCGCGTGAAGTGCGCGCCCCACGCGGCACACAGCTCACCTGCAAGAACTGGCTGATCGAAGCGCCCTACCGCATGCTCCAGAACAACCTCGACCCGCTGGTGGCAGGCGACCCGCAAAACCTGATCGTCTACGGCGGGCGCGGCAGGGCGGCGCGCAACTGGGCAGCATTCGACGCCATCCTTGACGCGCTGCGCCGGCTGGAACCGGACGAAACGCTGCTGATTCAGTCGGGCAAACCGGTTGCCGTGTTCCGCACGCATGCGGACGCGCCGCGTGTGCTGCTCGCCAATTCCAACATCGTCCCGGCGTGGGCAACACAGGAAAACTTTGACCGCTGGGAAAAAGACGGGCTGATCATGTACGGGCAGATGACTGCCGGAAGCTGGATTTATATCGGCACGCAGGGCATCTTGCAGGGCACTTACGAAACCTTTGGCGCGCTTGCCCGCCAGCACGGCTGGGGCAGTCTGAAAGGCAAATTTGTGCTGACGGCGGGCTTGGGCGAAATGGGCGGGGCGCAGCCGCTTGCCATCACCATGAACGAAGGCGTCGGGCTGATCGTCGAGATTGACCGCTGGCGTGCCGAACGCCGCCGCTCACTGCGCCAGGTGGACGCGATCAGCGACAACCTCGAAGAAGCGATGACCTGGGTGCAGGAAGCCGTCGCCACCCGCCAGCCGCGTTCCATCGCGCTGATCGGCAATGCCGCCGAGGTGCTGCCGGAACTGGTGCAGCGCGGCGTCGTGCCCGATGTCGTCACCGACCAGACCTCCGCGCATGACGTACTTTACGGCTATATCCCCGCCGGGCTGTCGCTGGACGAAGCGGCACGCCTGCGCGCAAGCGACCCCGACAGCTACAAACAGCGCGCAATGGAGTCGATGGCGCGGCATGTGCAGGCAATGCTCGACTGGCAGAAGCAGGGCGCGGTTGTCTTCGATTACGGCAACAACCTGCGCCAGCGTGCCTATGATTACGGCGTCAAGGATGCCTTCGCCTACCCCGGCTTTGTCCCGGCGTATATCCGCCCGCTGTTCTGCGCGGGCAAAGGTCCGTTCCGCTGGGTGGCGCTCTCCGGCGACCCTGAAGACATCTACGCCACCGACCGCGCCATCATGGAACTGTTCCCGCAGGACGAACACCTCAACCGCTGGCTGCGCATGGCACAGGAGCAGATTGAGTTTCAGGGCTTGCCCGCGCGCATCTGCTGGCTGGGTTATGGCGAACGGGTTCAGGCAGGGTTGAAGTTCAACGAACTGGTGGCAGCAGGCGCGGTCAAAGCGCCCCTCGTCATCGGGCGCGACCATCTGGACAGCGGCTCGGTCGCCAGCCCCAACCGCGAAACCGAGGGCATGCGCGACGGCTCTGACGCGATTGCCGACTGGCCCCTGCTGAACGCGCTGGTCAACGCGGTGGGCGGGGCGACCTGGGTCAGCATTCATCACGGCGGCGGCGTGGGCATTGGCTACAGCATTCACGCCGGACAGGTGATCGTCGCTGATGGCACGCCGCAGGCAGCGCGCCGGTTGGAGCGCGTGCTGACCACCGACCCCGGCATGGGCGTTGTGCGCCATGCTGACGCGGGTTACCCCGAAGCGATTTCGTTCGCGCGCGAACACGGGATCAAGATTCCTATGCTGCCGTCCATCCTGGAGGAATAACCATGCACGCCGATCTGCTGATTCACAGTGCCCGCCAGCTTGTCACCTGCGCCAGTCCTCTGGGCGTGCGGCGCGGGGGCGAAATGTCCGACTTGGGCATCATCGAAGATGGCGCGGCTGCCATTGAGGGTGAGCGCATTCTTGCCATAGGGACTTCAACCGACCTGCGCGCCGCCTATGATGCCCCCCGCCAGATTGACGCCAGCGGCTTTGTCGTCTGCCCCGGTTTTGTAGACGCGCACACGCATGCGGTCTATGCCGGGGATCGCGCCGGGGAATTTGAGGCACGCATTCAGGGCAAGAGCTATCTGGAGATCATGGCGGCGGGCGGCGGCATCGTCAGCACCATGCGCGCGGTACGTGCTGCCTCGCTGGAACAGCTTATCGCCGAATCGCGCCCCCGGCTGGACATGATGCTGGCGCTGGGCACAACCACTGCCGAAGTCAAAAGCGGCTATGGGCTGGAGCGCGATGCCGAACTCAAGATGCTTGCGGCGATTGCCGCGCTGAACGCCGACCACCCGCTAGACCTCGTGCCAACGTTTATGGGCGCGCATGCCGTGCCGCCGGAATATCGCGGGCGCACGGACGAGTACGTTAAGCAGGTGATTCACGACATGCTCTTTGCCGCCGCCGACTGGTATCGCGGCAGCGCCTTTTATACAGCGGATGTGCCCTGCTTTGTGGATGTGTTCTGCGAGGAAAACGCCTTTGACCTGCACCAGTCGCAGCGCATTCTGCAAGCGGGCGCGGCGCTGGGGCTGGGCGTTAAGGCGCATGTAGACGAATTTAACGCGCTCGGCGGTGTGCGGCTGGGCATAGACCTGGGCGCGGTATCGCTCGACCATCTCGATGTCACCGGCGCGGATGACATGGCAGCGCTGGCAGCCTCAGCGACAGCCGCCGTCATCATGCCTGCCGTCAACTTCAACCTGGGCAGCACCCATTTTGCCGATGCGCGCGGGCTGGTGGATGCCGGGGGTATCGTGGCGCTGGCGACGGACATCAACCCCGGTTCAGCGCCCTGCCCCTCCGTGCCACTGGTCATGGCAATTGCCTGCCGTTACCAGCGCTTAACCCCGGCGGAAGCACTGACTGCCGCGACAATCAATGCCGCCTACGCGGTGGGGCTGTCTGATCGTGTAGGATCGCTGGAAGCGGGCAAACAGGCGGATCTGCTGCTGGTGGACGCGCCGGATTACCGCCACCTCGCTTACCAGTTTGGCGGCAATCTGGTGCGCCATGTGATCAAAAAAGGAGTGCAGGTGCTATGACGACGGCAGTTGACCCGACGCCGCCGGTCGTGCTGGACGGCAGCAGCCTGACGATTGAGCAGGTTGCCGCCATCGCCTATGGCGCGCCTGGTGCGCCGCGTGTGGAACTCAGCCCGCAGGCACAGGCGCAGGTGATGCGGGCGGCAGAGGCAGTGCGGCGGCTGATCGCGCAGGGCACGGTGGCTTACGGCATCACGACCGGTTTTGGCGCGTTCAAGGACCGCATTATCGCGCCGGAGCAGGTCGAAAAGCTCCAGCGCAACATCATCGTCAGCCATGCAGTCGGCGTCGGTGACCCGTTCGACAAACCCAACGTGCGCGCCATCATGCTGATCCGCGCCAATACACTCGCCAGAGGGCATTCGGGCATCCGGCTTGAAACCTTGCAGCTTCTGCTGGATATGCTCAATCACGGCGTGCATCCGGTCATCCCCGAAAAAGGCTCGCTGGGTGCCAGCGGCGACCTTGCCCCACTGGCGCACATGAGTCTGGTGCTCATTGGCGAAGGCGAGGCGGAATATCAGGGTGAGCTTTTGCCGGGGGGGGCGGCGCTGCGCCGCGCCGGGCTGGCACCGCGTGTGCTGGCGGCAAAAGAAGGGCTGGCGCTGACCAACGGCACGGCGGTGATGTGCGCCATCGGCACGCTGGAAACCTGCCGCGCCGAAATGCTCAGCAAAGCGGCGGACATCGCGGGCTGCCTGAGCCTCGAAGCGCTCAACGGCACGCCGCTGGCGTTCGACGCCCGCATTCACCGCCTGCGCCCGTTCCCCCGGCAGGAGGACTGCGCAGCGTATCTGCGCGCCCTGCTGGAAGGCAGCCAGTTCACCCGCACGTATGACCCCGCCAACATTCAGGACGCCTACACGCTGCGCTGCATCCCGCAGGTACACGGGGCGGTGCGTGATGCGATTGCCTATGCGCGCTGGGTGATGGAAATTGAACTCAACGCGGTGACGGATAACCCGCTGATTTTCGTGGATGACGCCACAGACGAGATTACTGTGCTGTCCGGTGGCAATTTTCACGGCGAACCATTGGCGATCTGCATGGATTATCTGGGACTTGCCATGAGCGAACTGGGCAATATCTCCGAACGGCGCATCATGCGGCTGATTGACGAGGCATCCAACACGCACACGCTGCCCGCATTTCTAACGCGCGACGGCGGGCTGAATTCCGGTTTCATGATCGTGCAGTACACAGCGGCGGCGCTGGCAACCGAAAGCAAGGTGCTGGCACATCCCGCCAGCGTGGACACGATTCCCACGTCCGCCAATGTGGAAGATCATGTCAGCATGGGCTGTACGGCGGCGCTCAAGGCGCGGCGCATTCTCAACAACGTGGAGCGCATTCTGGCAATTGAGTTGATGGCAGCGGCGCAGGGGGTGGATTTTCGCAAAGAAGCGACACCACCGGGGGCGCGGCTGGGGCGCGGCACACAGCCGGTCTATGACCTGATCCGCCAGCATGTGCCGTTCATCGAGGAAGACACGGTGATGTACCGGTATATGGAGGCAGTGCGCCAGTTGGTCAAACATGGGCGCGTGGTCGAGGCGGTCGGCGTGTGAACCCGTCCACCGCAGCCCGTGGTCGCCCTGGTGAAACGCCCTGAACAACCGGATGGCTGCTGCTGACATGGGCAGCGCGCTCATGATTTTATCCTCCCGGCGGGTTCGCGTTGTTGCAGCCGAAGCCCCCTTGCCAGCCCATAGGGGTGTGGTCTGCTGCAACCCCACATTCCCACTCACCCCAACCCGCGCAGTTCATCCGCCGTCAGCGCGTCCGCATAATAACGCACGGCGCTGTCGCCTACGCCTTGCAGGAACTGCGCGCTGATTACGGCGTTGAGCAGCGCCCCGACCACCGGCAGCGCGGTGATGATCACCCGCAGCGGCAGGCTCAGCAGAATTTGCAGCGCAATCTGCTCTGCCAGCGCGCGGGTAATGCGCATCCTGCCCTCAACAGCTTTGACCAGCGACTCGCCGGGGTTCGCCACATTGAAGCGCACGCGCATGGCGCTGTCGCCCAGCCGTGCCTGTGCATCGTGCAGCGCCTGCTCCGCCGCGGCTTTGCCCGCCACCGCCCGCACCAGCGCGTAGCCCTGCGGCGACTCGGCATAGGCGTCTACCACCGTGCGCAGCGCTGTCAGCGTGTTGCGCGTGGTGCTGTCCAGTCCCAGTTCCGGCGCGTGTGCCAGCAGGGTATCCAGGTGCGCGTGCCCGGCTGTCGTCTGGGCATAGGCAAAGGCGCTGAGATGCAGCGCGCGGCGTTCCAGCACGGTGTCCGGCTGGTTCTCGTTGACCCACAGCGTCAGGATGTTGATCAGGTCGGACGACGGTTCGCCTTCGAGCACATAAACACCGCTGTGTGCCCCCACGCCCCAGCTCATCGTAGCGATCTTGCGCAGCAGATAGGCAATGCCCGCAGGCAGAGTCAGCGCTGCCATGCCCGGCAGCAGCGCCCCCGCGCCGCCCGCCAGCGCGACTTTGCTCGTCTCCTGCTTGATCCAGTCCTCCTGCGTTGCAAATGTCTGCGCCAGCCGAATCGCGTCCAGCGGGTCGCCGCCCAACTGCGCGAAGCCGTTCATAATCGCGCTGGTCAACTGTTCCTGAAGCCTTGCCCGAATGTCCATCATCCCCGCCTGCTGTTCTCTGCTGCCACTGCCAGGATAACTGTCCGAAAGCAGGGCGTAGCATGCTGCGCCCCGCCACCTCCGTTCCTGCGAAAAAATCCCGCTGTGGCGGACGCGCCTTCGCCCGCCAGTGGGCGCTTTCAGACCACTGCATATATGAACGCAGATGCAGGGCATCGGGTTGCGCTGCTGGCTGTGTGCCGCCCCGTTGCCCCGCCCGGAGGAATTTTTTACAACTTCAGATAGTCGCGCTATAATCCTTTATTGACCCTTTGGGGTTTTCGCGTCTAGGGTGCGAACCACATTTTGCGCGCCAGCGAACCTGTGATGCCAGGAGGGAAGGATCGACTCAAGCTTCTAAATACTTCACCGCAGCTGCACCTGCTTTAAGCCACCAACAATATGTGCTTTTCAGGCGGCTTGTGTGGCTCGCCGAAAGTGCGCGCCTGAGATCACCGGTGCTGCCGGATGATTTTCGCACTTTGACTAAATCCGTTCTCACAATTCTAAAAAGCTAAGAGGTAAACTATGCGTAAGTCACGTCTGATTTTATTTGTACTCAGCCTGCTGCTGGTGCTGGCAACCTCCCTGCCGATCGTCGCCACCGCCCAGGACTCAGAAGGCAGCATTGCCGTCCTCCTGCCGGACAGCGCCTCCTCCGCCCGCTGGGAAGCAGATGACCGCCGTTTCCTCGCTGCCGCCTTTGAGGCAGCCGGGGTTGATTACACGATTGTCAATGCCGAAGGCGATGCCAACAACCAGCTCACCCAGGCGGAACAGGCGATCACCAACGGGGCACGGGTGATCCTGCTGGTCAACCTGGACAGCGGCAGCGGCGCGCAGATCATTGAACTGGCACGCGAAGCGGGTGTCGCCGTGATTGACTATGACCGCCTGACGATTGAAGGTCCTGGCGCGGACTTCTATGTCAGCTTCGACAACGAATCAGTGGGTCGCCTGCAGGGTGAAGGACTGGTCGCCGCCGTTGAAGCCGCCGGTCTGGAAGCGCCCGTGCGCGTTGCCGTGCTGAACGGCTCCCCGACAGATAACAACGCCACACTGTTCAAGAATGGCTATGATTCGGTCATCAACCCGCTGTTTGAAAGCGGCGAATGGGTCGAAGTGGACGACCAGTCGGTGCCGGACTGGGACAACCAGCAGGCGCTGGTGATCTTTGAGCAGATGCTTACGGCTGCCGGCGGCGACATTGACGCGGCAATCGCTGCGAACGACGGGCTGGCGGGTGCAGTCATCGGCGCGCTGGAAAACCAGGGTCTGCCCTATATTCCGGTCACCGGGCAGGATGCCACCGTTGGCGGTATCCAGAACATCCTCGCCGGGCGGCAGAGCATGACTGTCTATAAGGCGATCCGCGCTGAAGCAGAAGCGGCAGCGGCACTGGCAATCGCCATCCTGCGCGGCGAAGACACCTCGATGATGGTTACGGGCGCAGTCAACAACGGTATCAACGATATTCCGTCGGTGCTGCTGGTGCCGGTGTCGGTGACCGCAGACAACATTGGCGAGACCGTGATTGCTGACGGTTTCCGCACGTGGGAAGAAATCTGCGTGGACGAATTTGAGCAGTTCTGCCCGCCCGAAGCGTTTATGGAAGCCACACCCGAAGCGACCGAAGCCGGCAGCTAGCGCCGGTGATCCACGCCTGTTCGTCGTAAGTTGCGGGGCGCTGTTCTGGCGGCGTCCGGTAATAAATCACCAGCACGAATAGGCTGCACGCAAGTGCGCCCGCGGGGATGCCGCAATGGTGGTATCCCCGCGTTTGATAGCCGGCATGTTAAAGATGAGACAATCAATTATGCCTGATCAACCCTTACTTGAAACCATCGGCGTCTCCAAGCGCTTTGGCGCGGTGCAGGCGTTAACCAAAGTTGATTTTCGTTCCTTCACCGGGGAAGTTATGGCGCTGGTGGGGGACAACGGCGCGGGCAAATCCACGCTGATTAAAGGCATCGCCGGAATTCATACCTTTGACGAAGGCGAAATCCGCTTTGACGGACGCCGCGCGCATATTCACAGCCCGCGCGACTGCTCGGCACTGGGTATCGAAGTCGTGTACCAGGATCTGGCGCTGGCGGATAATCTGGATGTGGTCGCCAATATGTTTTTGGGGCGCGAACGCACCAGCGGGTTCTTCCAGCTCGATGAGCTGAGTATGGAACGCGCCTGTATCGAAACACTCAGCTCGCTTTCGGTGACGACCCTGCGCTCGGTGCGCCAGCTCGTCGCCGGGCTGTCCGGCGGTCAGCGGCAGGCAATCGCGGTTGCCAAAGCCGTCATGTGGAATTCGCGGCTGGTGATTTTGGATGAGCCGACGGCAGCGCTGGGTGTGGCACAGACCCGGCAGGTGCTTGATCTGGTGCGGCGGCTGGCGGAAAAAGGGCTGGCGGTGATTATCATTTCGCACAACCTGCATGACATCTTTGAAGTTGCCGACCGCATCACCGTCATGCGGCTGGGCGAACGGGTGGCGGAACTGATGGCGCAGGAAACCAACCAGCAGGAAGTCGTCGAGGCAATTACCGCTGGAAAGCTGCAACATGTGCCAGGGATGCAGAATTCATCATGAGCGCCAAACAACCCAACCTGAATCAGGACAACCCACTGCTCGCCAGCCAGAATGCCCAGAGCACGCAGGACTTTCTGCGGGCGTATCTGCGCCGTTTGGGCGCGGGCGATCTGGGGGCGCTGCCGATCATCATCGGTCTTATTGCCATCGCGTTCTTTTTCCAGACTCAGAACGAGAATTTCCTCACGGCGCGCAATCTGGTGCAGTTGATTATCCAGATGGCGGGCATTACCACGATTGCCTATGGCGTCGTTTATGTGCTGCTGCTGGGCGAGATTGACCTGTCGATCAGTTACGTGAGCGCGGTTGCCGCCGTGCTGATGGCGCTGCTGCTGCGCCCACCCGCCGACTGGCCCGAATGGGTTCCGGCGCTGCCCTGGTTTGCGGCGCTGGGCATTGCGCTGCTGGCGGCGCTGCTGATCGGTGGGCTGCACGGCTGGATTATCACCTTCTTCCAACTGCCTGCCTTTGTCGTCACGCTGGCGGGTTTCCTGGCGTGGAGCGGCGCGGTGCTGATCCTGATTGGCGGCGCGGGCACGGTGAACATCCCGCGCGATTCGCCGATTCTGGGGTTGACTCGTTCGTTCCTGCCGCCAGAGGTGGGCTGGGGCGCAGGCGCGCTGTTTGTCGGCTTCTTTGCGCTGGCGCAGTATCTGGGCATGCGCTCGCGCCTGCAGAAGGGGCTGGCGGCAAAGCCAATGCCCATTTTTTGGATGCAGGTAGGCGGGCTGGCGGCGCTGATCGCCGGCGCCGTGTACATCTGCAATCTGGATCGCGGGGTGCCGATGGCGGGTGTGGTCATGCTGCTGCTGCTGGGTGTGCTCAGCTACCTGGCGAACCGCACGCGCTTCGGGCGCTATGTCTACGCGGTGGGCGGCAACAAAGAAGCCGCGCGGCGCGCGGGTATCCCGACAGAACGCATCCGCATCATCGTTTTCATGCTCTCCAGTTTGATGGCGGGCTTTGGCGGCGTGATTCTGGCGGCGCGGCTCGGTTCGGTGGCGACCAACGCCGGCGGCGGTGACCTGCTGCTGAACTCTATCGCGGCGGCGGTGATTGGCGGGACGAGCCTGTTCGGGGGCAGCGGCAGGGTGTCGAATGCCATTCTCGGCGCGGCGGTGATCGCGTCGGTGGATAACGGCATGGGTCTGCTGGGACTTTCGGCAGGCGTCAAGCTGATCGTGACGGCGCTGGTGCTGCTGGCAGCGGTGATTCTCGACTCGATTTCGCGCAGCCGCCAGAAACAGAGTGGTTTGCGCTAAGGGCGCCTCTGCTGCACAGAGGGCATGCCGCGTGTGTGCCCTCTGCGCTGGCGGGCGCTGCTGTCGCGCTGACACACATCCCAAATCCAAATTGTATTATAATGCCCCGCAGTGATGCCCTGATTCATTTCAGTGATAGCCAGCGATGGATGAAGTGAACACAATCCTACACCACTCGGCGCGGCATGCCTTCCGCTGCCCGCTGGCGGTGGCTGGCGTGACCCCCACAAGGAAGATGCCCATGCTACGACGACTGCTGCTGCCGTTTGCGGGGGTGCTGCTGCTCAGCCTGTTGGCGGCATGTGGTGCGAACGGCGGCACGAACAACAACACCGACGCGGCTGCCGCCGCACTGCCAACCCTTGCCGTGCTGGCAAGCCCCACGCCGGTGCTCCAGACTGCCACCCCGCTGCCGATTGAACGCACGGCAACCGCCGCCGCGCTGGTGCCCAGCGCCAGCCCCAGCCCGCTGCCAGAGGTGGTCGGCGTGCCGACGGTGACCGGCTCCGAGGACTGTCAGGGCAGCTTTATCGCGCTGCTCGAAGCAGAGACGCCAGTGGGCACGAGCTACGGACGCGGCGACAGCCCGCACCTCTACCGCTTCGACGGGCAGGCGGGTGCCTATCTCTGGCTGGAAGTCACGCGCCTGTCCGGTGACATGGATCCCTATGTGACCCTGTGCGCGCCGCAGGGCGTGCCGCTGGCGGTGGACGACAACAGCGCGGGCATGCCCAATGCGCTGCTGCGCAATGTGCCGCTGCCGCAGGATGGGCAGTACAGCGTGCAGGTGCGCGGTGGGTCGCTGCCCGGCAATTATCGCGTGCTGCTGCGCACTGCTGCCGAGCCGTTCCCGGTCACGCCGATTGCGCAAACGCTGGCGCTGCCTGCTGTGCCGCTGCCAGAGCAGCCTACGCCCACGCTGGTGCGCGCCGCGCGGGGCACGCCGCTGACGCCGTTTGTACCCGTTGTCGGCAGCATCGCGGACCCCGGCGACATTTTCCAGCATTCCCTGTTTGCCGAAGCGGGCGCGGTGATTACTATCGGCATTGCGCCCCAGCCAGCGCCCCAGCCGGGCGCGTCCCTGCTGCCCCGTGCGGAGGTGTTCGGTCCATCCGGCGAACTGGTCGCCAGCGCCACCTGGCAGGATGCCACCACCGGCGGGCGCGCGCTGATTCCGCTGCTGCCGGTGAGCAGCACGGGGGCGTATATCGTGATTGTCTCTGGCGATGAGGGCAGCGCCGGCGATTACAGTATCGGTTACGGGGTTGGCGCGGCATATGCCGATGTGCAGCGCGGGGCGGCGCTGGAAGGTCAGTTCTACACGGTGGACGACCTGCCGCGCGGGCTGCGCGATGTCTGGACACTGGCGCTGGCAGCAGGCGATGAGATCATCGTCAGCCTGACGGCGAACAGCGCGACGTTCGACCCCGTGCTGGAACTGGCGCGGCAGGACAGCGGCGACCTGCTGGCGGTGGATGACAACAGCGGCGGCGGGCGCAATCCGCTGCTTGCCGGGGTGCGCATCCCGGCGGCGGGGCAGTATCTGCTGCGGGTGAATGCGGCAGGGGCGAGCAGCAGCGGCGGGTATACGTTGATCTGGCGTTATGCGCGGCAGTCCCCCACGCCGACCATCCCGCCGGGGCGGGTGCTGCTGTTCACAGTGGACGCCGCCGCGCCCGACGGCGATTATGTCTTCTATCCGTTTCAGGGGCGTGCCGGGCAGGTGGTCGAAGTGCGCGTGACCGGGCAGCTTGGCTTTGACCCGGTGGCAGCGCTGGTTGATCCTGACGGCGCGGTGCTTGCCGAAGCAGACGACAGCGCGGGCAGCCTGAACCCGCTGCTGCAAGCGACCCTGCCTGCCGACGGCACCTACCGCGTGCGCATCAACGGTTACGGGCTGGCAGGCGGCGTCTTTACGCTGGAAGTGGACGAAGTGGTGGACACCACAGCGCCGTAGCGAGTGCTCCTCGCCAGCACATGCGGGCGCAGGAACGGTAAAGGGCACACCACAGCGGCGTGCCCTGACTGGCTAGTAGTCCGACAAGATGAGCATGACACCCGCTGCCCTTGTCCAGCCCTCACCCCCAACCCCTCTCCCGACCGAGCCTTCGGCACCAGGAGAAGGGAGCAACCCAATTGTCGGGGATTTTCCCTCCCCCTCGCCCACCCGCGCAGCGGCGTTCGGGAGATGGGGACAGCGGGGGTGAGGGCTGTATCTGAGCAGTCAACTTAACCTTGTCAGTGTACTAAACTGCTGTATTCCCGGATGTTTAGCGCCAGGTCAGCGGATAGGCAAAACGCTGGTTGGTCACTTCACCGTCCACCACATCCGCCCCGGTGAACACCGGCACGGCGGAACTGTCATTGATGTTGTAGACCACCAGATTGACATACACAGGCTGCTGCGGGTCTTCCAGCACCTGCCAGTCCATCACCACAATTTCGCTGCCATCACCCGCCACCGCGCCGCGCCCAAAGCGCCCGCGCGACACGCGGAAATCGCCGCCGGTTGAGACATCCAGCGCCGAGAGCGAGTTATTCGCCGAGCCGCTGCCGCCGCTGACAAACAGCAGGCGTGTGCTGTCCTGCGTGAATGCCATGTAGCCGATGGCATCGCCGCGGCTGCCCGCAGAGTAGGCAATCGGCGTGCTGTCCGGTGCGCGCAGGTCGAACACGTTCAGCGTGGCATCGTTCTGCGGCGTGTTGACCACAAATGCCAGCCAGTTGCCATCGTTAGACAGCAGCGGCGGGGCATTGTCATTCCACGCATAGGGGAAGTTGTCATACTTGGGCATAACCATGCTGCGCTCGACAATTGTCGTCACTGCCTGGGTTTCAAGGTTCATCGCCCGCAGGCTGACCGTGCTAAGCGTCACACCGTCCGGAATGGTGAAGAACACCGTGCTGCCATCGGGCGCGAAGTACAGCTCGTTGCTGCGGGCACTGGCACCAAACTGCCCGCCGGTGGGACCTTCCTGCACCAGCGCGGCGCTGCGGGTTTCAGGATCAACCACATAAAGCTGCCATTCCGTGCCATCTACACCCCGGCAGCGATGCCCGACGACCACAATCAGCCGCCCATCCGGCGCGATACCCACTTCGCCGCTGCTGAAGCGGCAGTCTTCTTCGGGGCGCAGGGTGGCAATTTCGCGTTCGGCGCTGCCATTCCACAGCAGAACGGCGGCTTCGTCTGCCTCGTCGCGGTCATTGGTGAAGAATTGCAGGAATGCCACGTTGTCGGCGGTGATGTCAAACGAAACGGTATTCTCAAAGCTGGCAAGCTGGCTCATGCCCTCGGCGTCCCACAGATACAGGAAGCCGTCGGCAAATTCGGATGCCGCCGCGCCGGGTTCATAAGAAATGTAGCCAAAACGGCTGCTGTCTGGTGACCACTGGAACGTGCCGCTGCCGATGCAGCCCATCGTGTGCATTGACGCCACCTGCGCCGGTGCCTGCGTCCCGTCCATCAGATACAGCGCGCCGGCGTCCGCCGTCGCAATCATAAAGGCGAAAAAGCGTCCATCCGGCGAGGTCGCCTGATCGCCACAGGGCACGACGCGCGTGGTCTGCTGGGGGATGTCCAGCACGGTGGTCAGTTCACCGCTGCCGTTGATCAGGACTAGCTGCCCCGGATCCGACGCGGAATGCGCGCCGGGCGCTGCGCCCGTGCCGACCCAGACCAGCAGCCGGTCATTAGCGTCAATCGCGGCAGGCGCGAACGCCCCGGCAGGCACACCGGCGCTGTTGTCTGCACCGCTGGTGGTTCCCGGCACGGTGCCATCCGCGCTGGACAAAACACCGCTGGCAAAAGTTATGCCGCCGATTGCGGCAGCGGCGACGAGGGCGACGATGATGGTGATCAGCAGCAGCGTGCGCGGGGCACGTGCATCACTCTGTGGCTGTGCGTGGTTCATGACTGCCATTGGAACCCCTCTGTCTCCTTGTATCAATGAAAAATAAACGCAAGGCAATCTGCCTCTGTTTCAGTGTAGCAAAACACAACGCTCTGGAGTCTATGACTTTTGGGTCTGTTAGGAAATTGTTGCAATTACCCTGCACACTTGCACGCTCTGGCGGACGCGGCGCGCTGGTGGAGGGCGGCTGTGGGGTATGCGGAAATGGGGCAGCGCCGCACGGCATTCATTACCACAGCGCCACAGAGCACACAGCGGGATAGCTGCAAACTTCTCCGTGCCCTCTGTGTCTGTGTCTTTTGTGGTTCATTGCCTTTGTGTTCTTGGCGTCTTTGCCGTTCGCTTTGCTGGCACTGTGGGCATTTGCCCCGCAATCCGCATGCACCCGCGGCTGTCGGGCGCTGCGGCAAAACCGGCGCAATCGTGTATTATGAGGGCAGTGCTGACCCACAGGACGAAAGGATTCGCGATGACGCTCTATCCCCTGCTGCTCACCCCGGTGCTGCACACCCGCGTTTGGGGCGGGCGGCGGCTGGAAACCGCCATGCACAAGCTGCTGCCGGGCAGTGAACCGTATGGCGAGTCGTGGGAACTGCACGACACGGTGACGATTGCCAGCGGCGTACATGCCGGGCGCACGCTCGGCGAACTCGTTGCGCAGTACGGGCATGCGCTGATCGGCAGCGGCAACAACCCGGCGGAAGGCTGCCCACTGCTGGTCAAAATTCTGGATGCCGCCGACTGGCTGTCCGTGCAGGTGCACCCGGATGACGCACAGGCGCGCGCACTGGAAGGCGATCCGCGCGGCAAGACCGAAGCATGGTACGTGCTCGCTGCCGAACCGGAGGCACGGCTGGTCATGGGCGTGCAGCCCGGCACCTCGCGTGCGGCGCTGGCGGCGGCAATCCGCGAGAACCGGCTGGAGCCGCTGCTGGCTTACGCCGACGTGCGCCAGGGCGATGTGCTGTTTGTGCGCGCCAATACCGTGCATGCGCTGGGACCTGGTCTGCTGATCTACGAAATTCAACAGTCTTCGGATGTCACCTACCGGCTGTATGACTGGGGGCGAATGGGGCTGGACGGCAAACCGCGCACGCTGCATATCGAAAAAGGTGTGCAGGTGTCGAATGTCGAGTCGCTGCCAGAAATCACCCATGTGGAGGACACCCGCACTACGACGGCACTGGTCGTCGAGTGTGCGTATTTCCGCACGCTGCTGCACCGTCTGAGCGCGGGCGTGGAACTGTTTCTGGATACACACGGCACCCGCTTTGATGTGCTGACCTGTGTGCACGGCAGTGCTGAAATCCTGGCACAGCAGGGCGGCGCTGACGCACGGCTGAACCTGCGCGCCGGGCAAACCGCGCTGATTCCGGCTTCGCTGGGGCAGTATACGCTCAGCGGCGCGGGCGAGGTGCTGCGCTCCTGCCAGCCGGATTAGCACGCCACATTAATGCTTGATGAGTTTTAAACCATTCCGGTGACTGCGACGTATAATCAGGTGGGACATGTTGCCAACCATGTCTCAGCATTACCGTCCGGGGCGTGGCAGACCACTACGCCCCAACTTTGTTCCCCGCGCGGTTTACGATGTTGTGCCTCGCTATCGGCATTGCCCCAAACTTGCTATACTAACTTCTGAGCGTATTCACCCTCAGCGTGGTTGAGGAGGGGCAATGTTGTATCGACGTTTTTTCGCGCTGTTGATGCTTCTTTCGGGCGCGGTCTTTTCACTGGCAGCAGCACAGGGTGGCGTAGAAATTGTCGTCACCAGTGAATTTGGCAATGTGCGTGTGCTGCCCGCGCTGGGGGCGGAGGTAGTCGCCTCTGTGCCCGCCGGGTATAACACCATCGCCAATGCGCGCAGCCCAGATAACCAGTGGCTGCGCATTGACTTTAACGGGCAGGAAGGCTGGCTGAATATCACCACGCTGACCGTGCTCAGCGGCGATGTCAACAGTCTGCCAGTTGCCGACCCGCGCACGATTCCCTATGGCGGATTTGAAGCGCCGCGTTCCGGCAGCAGCAGCGCCACCAGCGGTGTAATTGCTGTCACACGGGACTGGCTGCGCCTGCGGGCGGGACCCAGCACGGGCTATCCGGTGCTGGCGAATATTCCGCTGGGCACCGAAGTGCCGCTGTTGGGGCGCACTGCCAGCAATGGCTGGATTCAGGTCGCCTATGAAGGCGTGCTGGGTTGGGTCTCCATCCAGTATCTCGAATTCCGCACGCCGGGCTTCAACGTCGCCCAACTGCCGGTGGACGGCGTGGTGGCAGATGCGCCGCCGCGCGCCGATGGCTCCACCGATACCTATGTGGCAACCCTGCGGCTGATGCTCGCGCGCGTGGATCTGGCGCAGCCGACGCTGGACTGGATTCGTGCCGCGTGGACCGATGCCGCCGTGACCGGGCGTGCCTCCTGCGCCAGCGCGTACCCGGCGCGCCCCAGCGATTTCCCGATTCCCAACGAAGTGCTGGCGGCAAATTACGGCATTCTCGAACCGCTGCGCGTGCTGTTCAATGACTCCATGGCGAATGTGCGCCGTGCGCTTGATCTGTTCGTTGAGGCATGCAACCAGCCCGGCGGCGGCAACCCGGTGGGACAGGGGCTGGTCAGCGGGGCGCTGGATGTGGTTATTCTGGCAGACAGCCAGTTCGCCGAACTGCGCCGCCGCCTGAACGACCTGATTCCGGCAGACCAGGAAATCGGTCCGGACGAATGCCTGCTGGTCTACAACGCCAAACAGGACATCCTCAGCCGGATCACGATCAACACGATTTACCGCGACAACCTGACGTCGCGGCTGCGCGTGCGCGGCTACTGCTTCGACGCTAACGCGGGCGATGTGCTCATGGTGGCGGTGCGCCAACTGCCCAACAGCAATGTGCGCGCGTTTGTCGCCGTCAGCCCGCTGGATAACCCCAGCAACTTCATCGCTACCGGGCGCGCCGGGTCAGAGTATCTCAGCGTGGCACCTGTGCAGATTACCGCCTCGGCGCGTTATGTGCTGATCATCAGCGACATTGAGCAGAACCGCGACGCGGCGCTTAGTGGTGAATTCCTGTTCGTGGTCTATAACATCACGACGCTGAACGTGCTGCCGGAACTGAGTTTTGACCCCGCAACCGGGCAGGCGGCGATCACCGGCTTGCCAGCCGACACGGGCATCCCCGGCACAACACCGGGCGCGCCAACCGCCACCCCCGGCGGCGTCGTTTCGTGTCCATCGTTGAGTTTCACCTGCAACCAGTTGTTCTCCTGTGCGGAAGCGCAGGCGTGCCTGAATGCGGGCAACTTCAGCCTTGACCCCGACGCGGATGGCGTGCCGTGCGAGGAAAATCTGTGTACGGGCGGCTGACGCCGCAAGCGGGGGGTAAAGCCCCTGACACATAACGCTGGTGCGTATGGGGCGAAGCATATTTCGCCCCTACTGCATTCCTGCGGCTAAACACCGCCGATGCGGGCGCGCCTAACGCATCCTGCGCTTGAACAGCAGCCGTGTGTGGTCGCCCTGCTGGCGTTCGCTGACCAGTTCCCAGCCTTCCACCCCGTAATCGTTCAGCGTGCGGATGAAGAAGTCATCCACCGTAGAGAGGTCGTTCTGGGTGTCATTCATCATCGTCTGAATATCCAGCAGCCGGCGCTCCGGCGTCCTGACGATCAGTTCGCGGTATTCCCAGTTAGCCATTTCGTCTTCTTCCTCCTGCTCCGGGGCGATTTCATCCAGTTTTGCCAGCCAGCGACTCGCATTAGGACTCTCCGGCATGGTGCGCAGCACCGCGCGGGCGGTGGCGTACTGCCCATCGAGAATCAATTCACGTGCAGCACTGAGTTTCGCTTGTGACATGGCGCTTCATCCTGTATGGCGTGCAGTTGACCAGGGTTATTATACAGTGGATCAAAGTGGGGCGCAGGAAGCGGGTGTCCGAACATTCCACCCCCAGTCGCAAGCACAAGGGCGAAGCATGCTTCGCCCCTGCGGAAAAATCCAGCTATTCAGCGGCACGCTGAAACCAACCGCCCCTTACACCGTCAGGGCGCGGGGAAAGCTGGTCAGCACTTCCGCGCCGGTGTCGGTCACCAGCACGTTGTCCTCAATGCGCACACCGCCCATACCGGGCAGATACACCCCCGGCTCAATCGTAAAGACCATGCCTGGCTGGAGCGTTTCGGCAACGCCCTGTGCCACCTGCGGCAGTTCGTGGACTTCCAGCCCCAGCCCGTGCCCGGTACGGTGGATGAAGTAGTCGCCGTAACCGGCAGCGGTAATCACAGCGCGCGCCGCCTGGTCCACATCACCGCAGCGCACGCCGGGTTTGACCGCCGCAATCGCTGCCTGATTGGCGCGCAGGACGGCATCGTGCATGCTGCGCATTTCCGCGCTGGGTGTCCCCAGACAAAACGTGCGCGTGATGTCCGCCGGATAATCCCCGACCATGCCGCCGTAGTCAATCAGCAGGAATTCGTTGCTGCCCAGTTCACGGTCGCCGGTTTTGCCGTGCGGCAGCGCGCTTTTGGCTCCGGTCAGCACACTGGTGGCAAAGGCGTTGCCATCGCTGCCCAGCGCGCGCAGTTCGTCGTCCAGCTTGGCGGCAATCGTCTTTTCTTTCATGCCCGGCGACACCCATTGCAGCAGCACTTGCAGTGCCGTTTCGCTGATCTGAATCGCCTTGCGCATGGCGTCCACTTCTTCGGGGGTTTTGATCGCGCGGATGTTCAGCAGATATCTCTCGATGCGGCGCACACGCAGCGTCGGGTCAAAGTCGCTGAATGTCAGCCATTCGCTAACGCGCATGGTCATGCCGTCCACACCCAGCGTCGCGCCTTGCAGGTTCAGTGCCTCCAGCGCGGCGGCGAATGCCCCCTGGTAACCCTGCGCATCAGTCCAGACGAACGTCTGGGCGGCAAGATCGGTGCGATCATGCAGCTTGGGCATTTCCAGTTCCGGCATGATGAAGGACAAGCCGCCCGGCGTGACAATCGCCACGATGGGGCGCTCCGACAGGTGCATATGCAGCCCGGTGAAGTAGAGCAGATTCGCCCCCGGCACCAGCAGCACGGCATCCACACCGGCAATCCCTTGTAATTTGGTCAAGCGTTGACTGTAGTCAATTTTCATCACAGGCATCATTCTGTCAGGGTGACGGGTCAGGGTGACGGATCCAGCGTGCCGCCAACTGCCAGCACCGTCTCGTGATAGGTGTCAATCTCATCCTCGGCAGCAAACGCCTGCACGAGCGCGAAATCCCCGCGTCCGAGGTCAACGATGTACAAACGCACATCGTTATCCAGTCCGAGGATGTCGAAATAGGCGACATCGTAATCCCCGGCAGTCGCCTCCTCAACATCCGACGCCCGAATATCCGACGAGTTAATCACATCTTCCGCCAGATCCACCGCGTCCACGCCGCTGCCGATATCCAGCACCAGGATGAAGACGACCAGATCATCCTCCTCCAGTGGGTCATTACTGGCAAAGCGGTCGAGCGCGTCTGCGCTGGTGGAGAGAATTGCCTGCAGGTTTTCGTCGTCGTAGAAGACTTCCCAGCCTTCGGGATAATCAAACCCGAAGCTGTCGTCACTGGCAACAAACGTCTCGGTCAGCTCGCCCGATCCGCCACCGCCGCCACCAACGCCCAAGTCGCCCAGATCAACCTCGCCCCCGTCCTTGATGTCCTCGACGCCTTCGGGCAGTCCCCACACGCGCACGGTGAAGTCGCTGCCATTATCGCGCCCACTGCCGGACACCAACAGCGTACCTGCGGGGTTAAACGCCACGCCGCTAACCGCATCCGTATGCCCCGTGAGCGTGATCAGTTCGCGCCCGCGGTCCATGTCCCACAGCTTGATCGTCGTATCAAAGCTGGCAGACGCCAGAATGCTGCCATCCGGGCTGAACGCCAGCCCGGCGACCTGCCCTTCATGCCCGGTCAGTTCTTCCAGCAGCACACCGCGAATCGCATCCCAGAGGATGACCTTGTCGTCACGCCCGCCGCCGGATGCCAGCATACTGCCGTCGGGGCTGTAGGCGACGGTGTTGACGAACCCGCGATGCCCTGCCAGCGCGTTCAGTTCGCGCCCATTAGAAACATCCCACAGGCGGATTGTCGAGTCGTCGCCTGCTGTGGCAACGATCAACCCGTCCGGACTGTACGCCACGCCAAAAACGGGTCCTTCGTGCCCGGCGAACTGCTGCACCTGTGTGCCGCTGGCGACTTCCCACAGCCGCCCGATGCCGTCGTCGCCCACACTGGCGAGCAGCCGCCCGTTAGGGCTGAAGGCGACATCCCAGACGGGCTGACCGGGCGTCATGCTGCGAATTTCTGCGCGCGTCTGCACATCCCACAACCGGATGCTGCCATCCGCGCTGGATGATGCCAGCAGCGCACCGTTGGGACTGAACTCAACATCGCGCACCCAGTCGGTATGCCCGGTGAACTGCGCCAGTTCTGCGCCGGTTGCCAGATCCCACAGGCGAATGCTGAGATCATTGCTGGCGCTGGCGACAGTGGTGCCGTCGGGGCTGATGCTGACGGCGTTGATTAAGCCGCTGTGCCCCTCAAACGAGGCAAGCTGCTGCACCAGTTCGGCATTGTCGGCTTCAATGACAACGGTTCCGGGTTGAAGGGCGAGACCTGCGGCGGCGCTGGCTGGCAGGGCAACCAGCAGCACAACCCCGACCAGCAGCAGGCTTAAGCGATTAAAAACAAGCCGGGGACTGCGGTTGTTTCTTGCGTGCAATCTCATCGACGTTTTTCTCCACAAGCTGAATCGTCCGGCGAAAATGCCCGCAGGTGTCCGCAAACCAGCCAACGCCGGATGCCAGATACACGCGCGCGCATCATGCTCTGATTGTAGTCTGCCTTGCGGCTGTGGCAAAGCATATTTCCCGATTTTTACCCGACGTTTTGAAATTGCGGTATGATTCTGGCAGCGGCTGCACCCGACTGTTCGCAGCACAGAAGGTAAAAAGCATATGGAACTCAAGGCAAACCAGTTCAACGCCTCCGCGCTGATTGCGCTGAAGGACATTCCGCTGGGGCAGGCAGTGCGCCGCAACACAGGACGCACCAACGCCGCTCGCGCCAGCATGCTGGCAGAAACCACCGACGCGGCAGCGCTGCGCCAGCAGGCACGCGCGGCAAAACTGCGCGCCCTGCACGACCTGCCCGAACTGCTCGAACAGATCGAGGCGCACCTGACCACACGCGGGGCACATGTGCTGTGGGCGCTGGACGCGCGCGAGGCAAACCGGCATGTGCTCGACATCTGCCGTGAGCATAACCTGCGGCGGGCGGTGAAGGCAAAGAGCATGGTCTCCGAGGAGATCGGGCTGAACGCCGCGCTGGAAACACACGGAATTGAAGCGGCAGAAACCGACCTCGGCGAGTTTATCGTCCAGATCACCGGCGACCATCCCAGCCACATCACCATGCCGCTGATGCACCGCAGCAAAGAGATGATCCGCGATGATATGATGGCGCGGCTGGGCATGCCCTATACCGACAAGCCGGAAGACATGACCGCGTTTGCCCGCGAAACCCTGCGCGATAAATATCTTCAGGCGGATTTTGGCATCAGCGGCGGCAACTTCCTGATTGCCGAAACCGGGCATCTGGTCACGGTCAGCAACGAGGGCAATATCCGCCTGAGCACTGGCGTGCCACGTGTGCATGTCGCCATCGTGGGCATCGAAAAAGTTGTGCCTACCTGGGAGGACTTCGCCACGCTGGTGCAGCTCCTGACGCGCAGCGGCACCGGGCAGCGCCTGACCGTCTACGTCAACATGTTTGGTGGTCCCCGCCGCCCGGAAGAACCGGACGGTCCCGACGAGTTCTACCTGATTCTGCTGGACAACGGGCGCAGCAGTATCTACAGCAGCGAATTTGCCGAGGCGCTGGCGTGTATCCGCTGCGGCGCGTGCCTGAACATCTGCCCGGTGTACCAGAATGTCGGCGGACACGCTTACGGCTGGGTCTACCCCGGTCCGATTGGCGCGGTGATTACGCCGCTGCTGGTCGGCAAAGAACATGCCAGCCCGCTGCCGTTCGCCAGCAGCCTGTGCGGGGCATGTAAGCAGGCCTGCCCGGTAGACATTGACCTGCCGACGCTGCTGCTCAAACTGCGCCGCGATCTGGAGCCGGTGCAGCCCCCGGCGCTGCGGGCGGGCATCAAAGCGTGGGCGCTCGGTTTCCGCCAGCCGCTGCTCTACTGGATGGGCGGCAGGGCGGCGAGCCTCATCACGCGGCACATCGGCATGTACCAGACCGGCGAACGGCGCATCAAATCCCTGCCCTATCCGTTCATCAGCAACTGGACACAGAACCGCGATTTCCCGGCATTTGCGGCGCAGACATTCCACGAGTGGTGGGCGGAAAACCGCGCGGCGAAAAACGGCTGACCGGGGAATGCTGCCGGGTGGGGGAGGGTCTCGGCGTCAGCCACCAGCCCTATGGCAGCCGCCCTGAAATTACCGACACGCTCCTGGCACGCCCCTGTGAGTCGTCTGCACGTGCTTGGCGGCGCGGCTACAGCAGGCGGTAGTTGTGTGGGTCGGCGTAGAGAATCGCTACCGGCGTAAAACGCGGCGGCAGCGGAGTCCCGCGCATGTCTGTGCGCATCTGGTCATAGTGCCCTTCCAGCACACGCCCATCGGGGGTATTGAACAGGTAAGTCGCCGCAATGTGATAGTCATTGTCGCTGTCCCGGTAGCCCCGGATATGCATCAGTTCACCCTGCACCACGACGCCGGTTTCGATCAGGCGCTTGCGACGCCGCATGAAGGGGATCGCCGCAAGCGCACCGCCAATGCCAATCATAATCATTGCAACGCCAAACATCATCCCACTGCCGCCAAAGGTCTCCGGAGCATCGCCGGTCAGATACGATTGGTGTGGGTCTTCCCGCAGGAAGCGCACTTCGACCGCCGTGCCCGGTTCCATCCGCAGATAATTGCCATAGTCAACCTGCTGATTGTTCTGGTAGGTACGCCCCTCATAGCTAAAGGCATAGACAACGTGGTAGCTGTCGCTGCTATCGTCGTCCCCTGCGTTGATATATGCCCGCTGCACTGTCGCCGTAGTGGTGATGCCATTGGCTCTGACATAATTCCAGTAGTTCTGCTCGTGGATGCTGATACCCATAAAGACCACACCGATCACTACCAGCAGCAGCAGAAACAGCACTGCACCCCGTACAGACAGGCTGCCCTTCGACTCCGCGGGGACGCGGCGTCTGCCGTTGAGCAGCGCCCGGTTCCTGGGTTCGAACAGGAACACACGGTGCGCTTCCACTGCTGCCCCTACGCGGAGATGCGGGATACCCTGTGGGGGTTGAGGCGGCGCGGAGGCGGGTTCCGGCGCTGCGCTGAGTTCAGCCTGCATACGTGTATGCAGTTTGCCTGCCAGTTCGCGCACTTCAGTGTTCAGGTCGGTCTTGCTGACCTCTTGCAGCAGTGCCAGCACGCGCGGATGAGAATAGTTGCGAATCTGTATAAGGGCGGCTTGACGGTTGCCGGAATCGGGATCATGGCGGATGGTGTGGACGAGCGCCTTAACGGTCTGACGCTGATCAGTACTCAGGGTGAACATTGGCAGCACGCTCCGAAGTAGTGGTCGCTATGCTTATTGTAGTGCCGGATCGCACGCCAGAAGCTATAAGCCGCTGTGCCGCGTCCCCTGGAAACGGGGGGTTTTGCACTGCGCCTGTCCCAAAGCAGCCGGGTTGAGACATCAGCCGGGCTGAGAGATCCATCTGCTCTTCGCCGTCAGGCGCTGTGCCTGTGTCGAAGCGGATGCAGCCGCCGCCTGCTTGTATCCTCCGGCGTGCAGACTACAATAAAGCATTACACTGCATTTCCGGGTCACCACTGAGGATTTCGCCGCATGTACACACTCATCAAAGGCACCTATTATGTCGTCGGCATGTCGCCCGACGCCGACTCGATCAAATTCAGAGCCGATAACCCCGCCCACTGGCAGCAGATCAAGACCGAGTACCGCCAGCGCTTCGAGCAGGCGCTGCAAGCAGAAGCCGGTATCGTGACGATCCGCTTGCAGGCGATTGACGCGCTGGAAACCCACTACACGCCGCCAGCGCTGCCAGCGCCCAAAGACCTGGGCAGCAGGGCGAAAACGGCAAAGGAACCCGGCAAAGGCAGCCACAAACAGCCGCCTCGCTTTGGCGCGATGGCGACGAATACCTTCCTCGAATTCATGGGCGTGACCGAAGCCAAATGGCGCAGTTGGGGGCGTAACACCTGGATTGACGAAGCCCGCATCAACGGCGTGCTCGTCAAAGACAAGCTGGCGGATGCCATACCCGGTTACCTGATCGCCGACGATGTGGAGCGCAACGGGCGTCCACTGGGCTGGGTCTTCATCGGGACGCCGCCTTTTGCCGATGGCGCGCAGCTCAGCAAACACGAGGTCGGCGAGCTGGTCAGCGCCAGCGCCAATTACTACCTGCTGCGGCGCGGCACGGTGTACCCGTTCTTCTACATGGGGCTGCCGGGCGCGATTCGCATTCCGCTGATGCAGGCAGCACAGCAGGCGCAGCAGAATCCTGATCAGGACGACGTGTGGCTGCACGATTCCACCGCGCAGGGGGTGCAGGTGGCATCGCTGGCGAACCTGTATACGGACACGGTCGTGTACCCGTATCTGTTCCGCCGCATCGTGCGCCAGTGGTACGCCAAAACGATGACGCGCTTCTGGCAGGGGCTGCGCGACAACCACGACGCGCTGCCGGACGGCGCAGACCTGGGGCTGGATCTGGATGGCTTTTTTGAGGAAGGCGACCCCTGGATTTTTGTCATCAGCGAGCAGGATTTCCTGCACCTCAGCGACATTCTGGATGTCCGGCGCACGGCGCTCAAGCTGCGCGTTTACCCTTACGACATCGTCTTCCTGTCCTGAGGTAGTACAGCGACAAGCTGAGCCTGACACCCGCTGCCCTTGTCCAGCCCTCACCCCCAACCCCGCTCCCGACCGTGCTTTCGGCACCAGGAGCGGGGAGGGCGCGCGAGGCACAGCGTCGAGGGGGTGGGGTTAGCGCCCCGCTACTCGTTCCCTTCATCCCCTTCGCGCACACTGCCGAAAGGATGGCTGAACTCGTCAAAATACTGCGGCGCGTTGATAAACAAGCCCGTGCCTTCGGTGGCAACGCTGCCATCCGGCAGCAGTACCTCGCCGCTGGTGAACACCTTGCGCCCCTCAATGCGCACGATGCGCCCGCGCACTTGCAGTTCCACGCCCAGCGGCGCGGGCTTGCGGTAGTTAAAATTCAGGTGTGCCGCCAGCACCCGATAGCCGTTGTGCCATGCCGCCGCGCCCATCGCCTCGTCAATCATCGTCGCCAGTGCGCCGCCGTGCGCGTGCCCGGGCGGACCCTCTTTTTCGCCGCCTAACGTAATAATCCCGCTGACCGTGCCATCTGGTTCAATGTAGAGCTGCGCGCCAAAGCCCCCCGGACGGGGACCGTAGATAAAATTGGAACCCCCAATTGCCCTGCGGCTGTGTTCTGGTTGTTCGCTCATGCTGTTAAATCCGCCTTCCAATGTTCTTTTTACTTATCTATGTATACTCTATGAGAACAGCGCGCCGCCTTGTCAGCGCCAGCAGCCAACTGCCGCAGCATTCGCCCAATCCGCCGTCAGACACAGGTAAACCAACCATGCAATATGTCAGGATGATCGCCAACCGTTACACGCTGGAACACGAAATCGGCAGCGGCGGCATGGGCACGGTCTATCGCGGCACAGACGCCCGCAGCGGGCAGCAGGTCGCTGTCAAAATGCTCAAGACCGACGCCGCCAGCGACCCCGACACCCTGCGCCGCTTCCTGCGTGAGGCAGATGCCCTGCGCGAATTGAATCACCCCAGCATCGTCAAGGTGCTGGATAACGCCGAAGAACACCAGCAGCATTATATCATCATGGAGTATGTCGCGGGTGGGTCACTGCTGGACGCGCTCAAACGTGACGGGCGCATGAGTGTGCGGCGCGTGGTCGAAATCGCGCTCGATCTTGCCGACGCGCTCACCCGCGCGCACCGGCTGAAGATCGTCCACCGTGACCTGAAGCCGGCGAATGTGCTGCTGGCAGACGACGGCACGCCGCGCCTGACCGACTTTGGCGTGGCGCATATCGGCAGCGCCGCCCCGATCACCGAGCAGGGTGTTGCCGTCGGCACGCTCGACTACCTGCCGCCCGAAGTGATTCAGGGCGATCTGGTCGATGGGCGCGCGGATATCTGGTCGTTTGGGGTGATGCTGTTTGAAATGCTGGCGGGCACACGCCCGTTCAGCGGCGATACCCCCGCCGACGTGCTGACGCGCATCCTGATGCAGCCCGTGCCCGACCTCGAAGCACTGCGCCCGGAAGTGCCCGTCGCGCTGGTTGACCTGATCTACCGAATGCTGGAAAAGAATCGCGACAAACGCATTCCCAGCGTGCGGCTGGTCGGCGCGGAACTGGAAGCGCTCATCGAAGGCTTCAGCCTGAACACCTCCTCCGCCTATATCACCGGCGTGGCAGGCAGCGATGACCCGGCAGTTGTGGTTGATGGCGGCGGGCGTTTCGATGTCTCCTCGTCTACGGTCATTACCCACCGGCACAACTTCCCCGCGCAGACCACCCCGTTTATCGGGCGGCAGGCAGAACTGGAAGCCCTGGCGCGGCTGCTGGGCGAACCCGGCGTGCGGCTGGTGACAATCCTCGCGCCGGGCGGCATGGGCAAAACGCGCCTGTCGATCGCGGCGGCGGATGGGCTGCCCACCGCGACGCTGGCGCAGTTTGGCGACGGCGTCTACTTCGTGCCGCTTGCGCCCATC
Organism: Anaerolineae bacterium; assembly: GCA_034435675.1. Classification (GTDB taxonomy): domain Bacteria; phylum Chloroflexota; class Anaerolineae; order Aggregatilineales; family Phototrophicaceae; genus DAOTWP01. The sequence goes on along the minus strand of DAOTWP010000329.1, from coordinate 2,849 downwards.
GGCTCGCCGGAATTTATCCCCAGCGCGTTGGGCGAAGCGCTCAGCTTTGGCTTTGACGGCGTCGGCACACCCGCAGAGCAGTTGCTCACGTATTTGCAGGACAAACGCCTGCTGCTGGTGATTGACAACTGTGAACATCTGCTGGATGGCATTGGCATTGTCGCGGACATCCTGCGTGCCGCGCCGGGTGTCAGGGTGCTGGCAACCTCGCGGGCGCGCCTGCGGCTGCAAGGCGAGCATGTCTTCGACATCGAGGGCATTACCCTGCCCGCGGAAGACGCCACACCCGAAGCCATCTACCGCAACCCGGCAGTCCAGCTTTTCATCCAGAGCGCCCGCCGCGTGCAGCCCGCCTTTGCCCCCGCAGACGCCGCTGAGTCCGCCGCGCACGCCGCCGCGCAGATTGCGCGCATCTGCCGGTTGGTGCAGGGCATGCCCCTGGGCATCGAACTGGCGGCGGCATGGCTGGAAGTGCTGTCGCTGGACGAAATCGCGGACGAAATCGCCCGCAGCCTCGATTTTCTGGAAACCGAACTGCGCGACGTGCCCGAACGGCATCGCAGCATCCGCGCGGTGTTTAACTACTCGTGGAACCTGATGACGCCGGAAGAGCAGCACGTCTTTAAGCGCGTGTCGGTCTTTCGCGGCGGCTTTGACCGTGACGCCGCGCAGCAGGTGGCAGACGCCTCGCTCAAAACGCTGATGACGCTGGGTGGCAAATCGCTGGTGGCGCGCACCCCCACCGGGCGCTTTCATGTGCATGAACTGCTGCGCCAGTATGCGCTGGAGCAGTTGCAGGCAGCGCCCCAGGAGTTCGGCGCGGTCATTGACCGCTATATCGCCCACTACAGCCGCTTTGTCGCCGCCCGCGAAGGCGATGTGACCGGACCGCGCCAGAAAGACGCGATGCAGGTCATTGAGCAGGAGATCGAGAACCTGCGCGCCGTGTGGTGGTGGGCGCTGGAACGCAATCACGCAGACGTCATCGCGCCATCGCTGCGCACGCTGGCTTATTTCTATGACCTGACCGGGCGTACCCAGGAAGGCATCGAACTGCTGACCCGGCTGTTCACCGAACTGAACGCCAACCCCGCGCAGGGTGACGAACATCTGCGCGGGGTGGTCGAGGTCACCCTTGCTTCGCTGCGCACGCGCATCGGCGATTACGAAGGCGGGCGCAGTGTCGGGCTGCGGGCGCTCGATTACTTCCGGGGCGTGAACGACCGTTTCTATACCGCCTACGCGCTCAACCTGCTGACCTATGTCGCAATGATGGTGGGTGATTTCGACGCGGCACAGCGTTATGGCGAAGAAACGCTGGTGCTGTGGGAAGCCGAAGATTTCCTGTGGGGCACGCTCATGGCGCGCGCGAATCTGGGCTATCTGGCATACCTGCGCGGCGATTTTGTCGGCGGTCGCAGGATCTACGAAGATTTGCTGGCGCTCAATGTTCCCCGCCCGCCGGTCGGCATGGCGTATGGCTTGAACAACCTCGGCGAAATCATGCGTGAACTGGGCGATCCTGACCGGGCGCGCGACCTGTTCCAGCAGGCATACGACATCTTCAAGGAGTTTGGCAACCGGCGCGGCATGGCATTCACGGCGACGAATCTGGGTGGCATCTGCTTCCGGCAAGGCGACTATGACTCGGCGGAACAGCGCTTCCGCGAGGGCTACCGCCTGAACAAAGACATCGGCGACCGGGCAGGCGTGGCGCACTCGCTCAGCGCGCTGGGCAACCTGACGGTTTACACAGGCAGGGCGGGCGAGGCTGAACAGTATTACCGCGAAGCGCTGAGCATTCGCCGGGCAATTGGCGAAAAGCAGAGCGTCGCCAGTTCGCTGAGTGACCTGGGCGAGGCTGCGCTGACGCAGGGCAGACTGGCAGAGGCACGCGAGTACGCTGAAGAAGCGCTCGCCATCTACACTGAACTGGGGGATCGCCTGGGAGCGGCATTTATCCATTTTGGGTTAGGGATGGTGCTTGCCGCAGAAGGCATCCGGGCGCCTGTCGAGATTAGACCACATTTTCAGGAGGCGCTGCTTGTAGGTGAAGCATTCAACCATCCTCTGCTGATTTCACAGGCAGTCATCGGGCTGGGTGAAATCGCGCTGGTGATGGGCGATACGGCGGGCGCGCTATCGTATTTTCTGCGCTGTCTGAAGCTGGCGCTTGAGCAGGAAGCGCAATTTGTGCTGCTGGTATCCCTGGTCAGTTTTGCCGCTGTCTACCAAAAGACTGGGCAGCCGGAACGCACGCTGGAACTGGTGGCACTCATCCTGCGCTACCCGCGTACCCCAGCATATGTGAAGCTGCGCGGGCAGGAGCTTGACGCCGAACTGGGCGCGGCTCTGCCCGCCCATGTCGCTGCCGCTGCCCGAACACGCGGGGCAGCGCTTGACCTGCACGAAACCGCGCAGGCGGTGCTGGCGGAGTTCAGCGCCTGATCTAAGTACAACCAAATTGAAAATGTCGGATGTAGGGGCAGGTCTGAGACCTGCCCCTACGGAAAATAATCCCGCGAGATTTCTGTGGTTGCACTTAGTACACTGACAAGATTAAGTTGACTACTCAGATACAGCCCTCACTCCCTCAGTCCCCCTCTCCCTAACGCCGCTGCGCGGCTGAGCGAGGGGCAGGGAAAATCCCCGGCAATTGGGTTGCGCCCCGCTCCTGGTGCCGAAGGCACGGTCGGGAGAGGGGTTGGGGGTGAGGGCTGGACAAGGGCATCGGGTGTCATGCTCATCTTGTTGGACTACTAAGTACAACCACAGAAATCTCGCGGGATTATTTTCCGTAGGGGCAGGTCTGAGACCTGCCCCTACATCCGACATTTTCAATTTGGTTG
>DAOTWP010000328.1:0-1965 GCA_034435675.1 Anaerolineae bacterium | reverse complement strand
AGCCTGCGCGGTGGCCGGGGGACGGTCATCGGGGGACTGCTCGGTCTCATTTTCGTGGGTTTTATCAACAACGGCATGATCCTGCTGCGTGTGCCTGTTTACTGGCAGCAGCTTTCGATGGGGGTTGTGCTGCTGCTGGCAGTGGGTTTCGACACCCTCAGCCAGCGCTGGCAAATGCGTTCACGAGGCAGAAAGGCCGGCTGACATGCCTCGAAACGAAAAGCTATTGTTCGTATTATTTGAAAGGGACCTCTATGAATAGACGTGAATTTCTCAAACGTTCCACCTTTACCGCCGCTTCCGCAATTCTGGCTTCACACGGCCTGAGCCTCGCGGCCCAGGAAGGCCAGACATATTACATGGTCGCTTTTCTTTCGGGTATCGATTACTGGAAGGACTGCGCGCGCGGCATGATGGATGCGGCGGAATTTCTGGGGGTGGAAGCGATCTACACCGGCACACCGGAATACGACATCACCGCGGAAGTGCGGGTGCTGGAAGAGACAATTGCCCAGCAGCCAGATGGCATTCTGCTGACGGTCATCAACCCGGAAGCGCTGCAACCGACGATTGACGGCGCGATTGCCAGCGGCCTGCCGCTCGTCACGTTTGACGCCGACTCGCCCTTGAGCAAACGCTATTCGTTCCTGGGAACTGGCAATTACTTTGCGGGTGTGGTGGCAGCGCGTTACGTTGGCGGGCTGGTTCCGTCCGGCAAAGCGGCCATCATCACAGTGCCTTCACAGGGCAATCTGCTGGAGCGTACCAACGGCTTTATCGACACGATTACCGCCGAATTCCCCGGCATCGTGACCGGCAGTGAATTTATCATCGACAACCAGAATAATGCCCAGAAAGCCGCAGCGGACCTGTCTGCGCTGCTGCAAGCGGACCCCGATGTCAAAGCGGTGTTCAGCACGAACGCTGAAGCAGCAGTGGGCGCGGCCCAGGCCCTGCGTGAAGCGGGACTTTCGGCAGATGTCCAGCATATTGGGTTCGACTATAACGAAGGCACACTCGACCTGATCGATAATGGTGAACTGGGCGCGACACTGGCGCAGGGCACATGGCAGATGGGTTTCTGGGGGCTGCTGTTTGCTTATATGGTGCGCAACGGCAGTATCAAGTCCGTGTCGGATTGGCAGTCTGCGGGCATTTCGCCGTTGCCGCCCAATGTCGATACCGGCGTGGTCGTCATCACCAAAGAAAACAGCCAGTTCTGGCGCGCTTCCTGATCGAACAGATTACCTGGGGTAGACGATGCGGGGGTAACGTCTACCCGCTTTCTGATGGCAGGGGCAGAGGTGCAGGGCAATGCACTTCTGCCCACTGAATAAAAAGGTTGGGACTCAACCTCGGCTACCAGTGTAATGCGCTGGAGCGGGTAAAAGCAATTTTTGAGCCATACGTCCTGCGTAGAAGCAAATTGCGCAGGATAATTCAGCATTCGTCATGTACAATAATCTGCGTGTTTAGGTAAACAGTGCGAACCAGGAAATTGATGACAAGAAAAAGCCGCCCGGCATCGAATATTCCAACGATGCACGATGTTGCCCGGCTGGCGGGCGTATCCCAAAGTACCGTTTCGCGCGTGTTGAATGAAACCAGCTCTTCGATTCCGATCAGCGAGGACACTCGCCAGCGCATTCTGGATGCGGTGGAGGCACTCGGTTATCAGCCGAACATGATTGCGCGCAGCCTGCGCACGCAGCGCACGCAGATGATTGCGGTGATGATCGGCGACATTTCGAATGCGTTTTATCACCCCATCGTGCGCGCTGTGCAGGATGTGGCCGGGGCACATGACTATGATGTGCTGATCTCGAATGGCGATCATGTCTATGAAAATGAGCTTCGGTTTCTGCGGACTGTGCTGCGGCGGCCTGTGGACGGTGTGATTATGGCCCCACACCGGCTGACCACCGAAGACCTCGACCAGTTTATTAAACGCAGCCATATCCCGGT
>DAOTWP010000327.1:0-23685 GCA_034435675.1 Anaerolineae bacterium | reverse complement strand
AGCGTCCACCAGAATCTGCCCGCGCTGGTTGACCGGCAGCCCTGCCTGCTGCGCCAGCGGCAGCGCGCGGAATGAGCCTGCCCACAGGCACAGGTCAAACGCAATGCGCTCTCCGTTCGCGGTCAGCACTGCCCCGGCATCTACCCGTTCGATGCGGCACTGCTCCTCAACGCTGATACCGAACTGCGCGAAGACGTCGCACAGATGTGCTCTGCCCGGTTCGGACAAGCCCGCGCCGAGGGTGCCCGCCGTGAGCAGCCGCACCCGCAGACCGGGATACGCCTCGGCAAGCTCACTGGCGGCTTCAATGCCGGTCAGCCCGCCGCCGACCACCACGACCTGTCCGTTCGCAGCGGCAAGCTGCGGCAGGCGTTCACGCATCTGCGCGGCGTCCGCCGGGTCGCCCACTGCCAGCGTGTGCTGGCGCACACCGGGTACACTGTCCTTGTCGGCTGTGCTGCCCAGCGCGTAAACGAGATAATCATAGCTGAGGGTTTGCTCGTCAGCATCGGTCTTGAGCGTGATTTCGCGACTCTGTGGGACAATAGCAGTCACCCAGGCGCGCACAAAACGGATGTTTGTGCCGCGCAGCAGCCGCGCAATCGGGCGCTGGTGTATCCGCTGCGCTGCGGCGACCTGGTGCAGCCGGATGCGCTCGACAAAGGTATCGGTTCCGTTGACCAGCGTAATGCTGACAGGCAGCTTTGCGGTGTGCTGCGCCAGCCGCAGCGCCGTCATCATCCCGGCATAGCCTGCGCCCAAAATGACAACTTGTGTGTGTGGTTGTGTGTTGTTCATGGTTACCGCCTCACGGTCTCTACCGGCGGGGACTGCCGCAGCAGTCCCACCGGAGTCTTTCGATCGTCTGTAACAGGAGACGAATGAGGCGGCGTTTTTGTGACAGGTGCGCGCCCGTCACGGAAGCAGCTTTTACGGGCTGGTCGCCGAAGCGTCTGCCGGGACGAGCGCCAGAATGCGCTGAATCAGCAGGCGCAGTTCTGGTGTCAGGGTAGTGTCAATCGCGTTGATACGCCGCGCTGCGCCCGCCCGTGTGACGGTGATGCCGTAGTAGAACGAGTCGGCGCGCCCCGGAATAGCGGCATACGTGTTCGGCAGGTTATAGAAGCCAATGTCGTTGAGCGTGCGATCCAGTTCGAGGATGGCTTCCGAATCTGCCTGCGCTTCGACACCGTTGGCAACCACTCGACCGTCAGGGAAGATTTGTACGGTGAGGGTTTCGTCCGCCGGTCCGCCAGTCTGCTCAAACAGGATTTCGTCGAAGGGGATGCCAGCATCCGGGTCGGGAGTCGTGACCGGCGTTTCCGCCAACAGCGCACTGGAATTCACTTCAACTGTGCCTTCGACTTCGGCATTGGGCGTGGATGTGGGGGGCAGTGACAGTGCTGTCGCCGTCGCATCTGCCGCAGCCTGTTCTGCCGCAGCCGTGCCGCCCACCGGCGCAGCGGAATCATCCACCGGGGGCAGGGTAGCACGCCCGCTTTCCGGCGTGGGCGCACCGCCCGCAGACGAGTCAGGCGTGGGCTGCACAACCTGACCGCCGGGTTCGGTGGTCGCGGTGGGGGTGGGCTGGTCGCCCCCGCAGGCAGCAGCCGTCAACAGAAGGATAAGCAGCAGCAGCCGCAGGATGGTTCGCATGGAGGCAATCCTTTCAATCCGGGTAACACATCCCAAGTGTGCGGCAATTTGGCTCAAGAGGCAAGCGGCGCAGCCTGCTGTTTTGTTCGCGTTCTTTGACGAAATTGTGCCAAGGTGCGCGCCAGCGCCAGCGCTCCGAATGCCGCCAGCAAAATGGTAATCGGTATCCAGGGCAGATAGTAGCGCTGCCAGGGCAGCGGGTTTGCCAGCAGCCCGGCGAATGTGCCCCCTGCCCAGACGAGCAGCACGGCTGCCTGCGGCGCAGGGGGACGCAGACGCGGCAGCAGCAGCGCGACCAGCCCCCAGCCTGCCAGCAGTGTCAGCGGCAGTCCCAGCAACAGCCCGAACTGCACGCCCGCCAGCGGCGATGCCGTATAGGCGCTGACTTCGGCGCTGATCTGCGGGTAATCCGCCCAATGGGCGACTTCAAAATGCTGCGCCGGGGTGATGAAGGGCTGTACGACAAGCTGTTCCAGCCGCTGTGCAGCAGGCATGCCGCCTGTGCCGTATGCTGCCACCTGAATATCGAGCAGTCCGGCGCGCTGCTGGAGCAGATCGCCCAGCCGTGCCGGCGGGTCATTCCACAGGGCGGGCGACAGGGCAATAAACAGCCCCAGCGCCAGCAGCCCGCTGCTGCCCAGACCCAGCGTCACCAGCCCGACTCCGCGCAGCCCTGACCGGGCAGTGACGGCGCGCAGCAGTTCTGCTACCCAGACGCCGCCAAATGCCCCGGCGACAAACAACGCGCCGCTGTGTTTGCTGGAAAGGGTTAATGCGCCGCACAGCGCCAGCAGCGCAAACAACGCTAGCTGCCTGCGCCCGTCTGCGCCGTCCAGCCGCCGCACGAGGACCAGCGCGACGAGCAGTGTCAGCAGTCCAAAACACAGTACCGGACCTTCCATCATGGCGCGGCGGGCGTTGAGCAGCAGCGCCGGGTGCAGCGCATAGAGCAGACTGGCGAGATAAGCCAGCGGGCGCGCAGACCCCAGCGGCGCGCCAAGCTGCCAGCCGATGCCGAACATGGCGGCGATGCTGGCGGCGAAGAACAGGGCGGAATGCAGCCGGCTGAGATGCAGCAGCGCATTCGGCGGGCGGTGGTTGGTAGCGACGTTGGTGTCATAGTCCAAGCCCCAGTCCCAGCCGGGGCGCGGCGGCAGCGCCTCGCGCGTGTAGCCTGCCAGATGCCACGACACGCCAATGGCATAGCGCGTGACCGAGCCATTGAGGATGCGCAGCCAGTTGTCCTGATCAATGTAGTAGGGCGGGGTGACTTTGAGCGCGTCGGGGTTGCCGTCAATAAACGCGGTCGCGTAGTCGCTGCTCATGTAGATCAGCATTGCTTCGTCACCATGAAAGCTGGCAAGCGGCACGCCCAGCAGGGCAAACATGCCCAGCGCCAGCAGAAACAGCAGATCAACGATCCAGCGCCGCCCGCGCAGCGCTTTCGGTAAATGCATAGGAGCTAACCCTCTGGTTATCGGTGCTGCGCCACCGTGCTGGCTGGCAGCGCGCGCTGATTGTAGGCGGCGGATGCGAATAGATCAACACTGCACGCTGTCGTGCGGCAGCCACACGGAGCGCTGGCTACAGCGCGACCTGATGCGCGTGACGCACAAAGTCCAGCTTGAGCAGTTCGTCCATTACCGGGTCGGGCAGGGGCTGGTCGAGCATCAGCACAGTGAGCGTGCTGCCGCCGGGGGTGACGCGACCGGTGTACCAACTAGCGATGTTGACGTTGTTGTTCGCCAGCAGCGTGCCGATGCTGCCGATCACGCCGGGTCTGTCATAACTGCCCATCAGCAGCAGATGTCCTTCCGGCACAAAGTTCATGCGGTACTGGTTGATCTGGACGATGTGCGGTTCTTTGCGGTCCAGCAGCGTGCCTGCCATGATGATTTCTTCACCGTCTTCCAGCGTCACCTGGCAGGAGACGAGGTTGGCGTAGTCGCCGGTTTTCAGCCCTTTGACCTGCGTCACCTGTACCCCGCGTTCATTTGCCAGCAGCGGCGCGTTGATGTAACCGACATGGTCACCCAGTACCGGCGCCAACAGCCCTTTGAGGATTGCCACGGTCAGCGGTTTGACCATGCCGCTGACTTCCTCACCGCGATATTCCACCGCCACACGCCGCACCGGATGGCGTGCCAGCGCGTGCAGCAGCGCGCCCAGGTTTTCCGAAAGACGCAGGTAGGGGCGCACTTCGTCGAAGTCCATGCCGGGCACAAAGGGCATGTTGATGATATTACGGTAGTCCACATCGCGCAGGGCGTCCAGCACCTGCTGCACAATCTGGATAGACAGATCCTGCGCTGCTTCGACAGTGTTTTCGGCAATATGCGGCGTGTGAATCACGTTGTCCAGCCCGACCAGCGGACTGTTGTAGGGCGGTTCCTCGCGGTAGACATCCACCGCTGCACCCGCCAGCATGCCCTCTTTGAGCGCTGCTGCCAGCGCCTGCTCGTCCACCAGGACACCCTGTGCCGTGTTAATCAGCCGCGCGCCGGGCTGCATCAGCCGGAGGAAGTCGGCGTTGACCATGTTCGCCGTTTCGCGCGTGGGCGGCACATGCAGGCTGACAAAATCGCTCTGTTGAAGCAGCGTGCGCAGCCCGACCAACTGAATGCGCTGGTCGCCAACCTGCTCTTCGCTGATGTAAGGGTCAAATGCCAGCACAGACATGCCAAAGGCGAGGCAGCGCTGCGCAACGATTTTGCCCACGCGCCCCAGCCCGATAATGCCGAGCGTCTTGCCGTAGAGCTGTGTACCTGCCTGGCGCTTGCGATCCAGCAGCCACCAGCCCTCCTTCAGGCTGGTATGTGCGCTGACGACTTTGCGCGCCAGCGCCAGCATCAGCATGACGGTGTGTTCGCCGGCGGCAATCGCACTTGTGCCGGGGGTGTTCATCACCATGATGCCCTGTTTGGTTGCTGCTTCAATATCAATACCGGCGGTGCCCGCGCCCACCCGCCCGATCACTTTCAGGTGTGGCGCTTCACTGAGCAGGGCAGCGTCCAGCGGCACTTCATCGCGGCAGATCAGTGCGTGCGCTGTTTTGAGTGCCGGGCGCAGCGCGGGCAGGGTCGGTGTGACGGTCTGCACGCGCACGCTGTCCAGCGATTGCAGCACCTGTAGACTGTCTTCGGTCAGGTCAGTCGCAACAAGAATGGTGAAGGTGGTCAAGGTCAGGTCCCTTTGTTGACGGGCAGTGGGCGCGCTTCCCACGGGCGCAGTGTGCCCAGGATCATTCGGTTTCCGGGTCTGCTACAGTGGCGTGCGATTCGACTGACACCCGTTTGAATCTCATCAACAATCAGCCAGCGCGACCCTTGAGGTTCAAGGACAAATCCAATGATGATCTCACGATAACGGAAAGGTGGCAGCAGCGCCATCAGGATTTTACGCTCGTCATGAATGGTCTTTAAGTTGTTTGGGTCGGCTGCACTGCTGTCCAGAATGCGGTCTACCAAACCCGTGGTGAGTTCGGCAAATAAGGCATACAACACCGGGAGTGACAGGGAGCGCACTGCGACAAGGGCGTAGTCGAACAGATTGCGCTGCGCCACTGCGGTGCGCAGTATCGACGCGACCTGGTCAAAATCGTTAAAATCAACGCCATAGCTAACGACGGTCCAATTTCTTGCCGCCTCTGACTGCTGAAGTGCCGCCAGTTGGGGTTCGCTGCTGCTGAGAACCGTTAGGGTGCAGTCAAACGCATTCCACCGACGGGTTAATCCCAGCGGCACAGTGCCCAGCCACCCATTTTCATCCAGAATCAGTATGTGGTGGGTGTAACCCGATTGGCTTGCTTCTGCGTGATCAATAGCTGGAATTGGATACGCATCGGTGTAGTCAAATTCCATCCAGGTGCGTTCCATCAGGCTGTTCAGGGTGGCGAATGCATCGGGGTGTTCATGGCGCAGCACCTGCAAATCGCCCTGAAAACGCAGCCGCTGTAGGATGCGCTGTGCCCGGTGTCCGCAGGCAGTTTCAAAGCGTGCACAGACGGCTTGCATCTCCGCCGTTTTTGCGCTTTCCAGGTACCAGTAGCGCCCGGCTTCAATCATGTTGCCTGCCTGCCAGTGCAGGTCACCCAGCCTGCGCCGCACCTGCAGGTTTCCTGGATAGGCACGATACCAGAGCAGCCCGGTCAGGCGCTGGACTGCACGCTGGCGATTGCCTTGCAGCAGATCATAATCAACTTTGCGCAGCGTCTCATCTAGAGGCATTACACGCTTCCGGTGTACTAAGCGTTTTGCAGCACGTCCAGCACCGCGTGCAGGCTGCCGAGCACGTGCGGGGTGATGCCCGCGAACTGTGCCGGTTGGCTGTGGGAGGTATCTGGCACGGCAAAGCAGGTCATGCCCGCGCCGACTGCCGCCCGCGCCCCGTTGGGACTGTCTTCCAACGCCAGGCAGCGCGCCGGGTCAATGCCCAGCCGTTCTGCCGCCAGCAGATAGACATCGGGCGCAGGTTTGCCGCGCGGCACCTCATCCCCGCTGGCACGCACACCGAAAAATTCGCCCCAACCGCGGTCACTGACCACAAAATCAATCATGTGCAGCGGCGAACTGCTGGCGATGGCGCGCGGGATGTTGTGGGTCTGGATGTGGGCGATCAGTTCGGGCGCACCGGGCTGAACGACAATGCGCCCCGGCAGCAGGGCATAGAGGCGCTCATACAGTTCGGCGGTCAGCACCTCAGCGCTGTCGTCCACTGCATAACTGCTCTTGATGCCGTCAATGAACTCGCGCATGCCTCTGCCGATCAGCGCTTCGTGTTTGACCGGGCTGTATTCCTTGCCGCGCGCCGCCAGCAGTGCGGACTCGGCGATTTTCCACACGCGCTCGGTATCAACCAGCAGCCCGTCCATATCAAAGATGATTGCGTCGAATTGCAGCGTGTCCAATTTAACGTGAACTCCGTGTGTAGTCCCAATAAAATCAGGTTGGCTGCTGGAGAGGGGGCAATATCCTCTGCCCTCCCACAGTGCCTCATTTTGTAGTTGTGCCGAGCGATTAAACCTCGAAAGCGCGGAAAAATGCCCGGTGCAGCTCATCCACGCGGATAGTCATGGCATCCTCGTCCAACGCCAGCCGTACCCCTTTGTCAAAGACCGCCTGATGCGGCGTGCCGCGCACCCGTTCCCAGCCCAGTCTGCCCGCCGTCAGCGGCAGCACCGGCGCCAGTGAGGCGCAGTGGATGAATACATCGGCGTTGGCGCGCACTTTTTCCCGCGCCACGACGCCGCCGTAACCCACAAACAGATCCACCGCGCCGCGCGCCGCCAGATCCGATGAGCCGTCGCCGACCATCAGGCGGCGTCCGGGCAGCAGCCCTGCCAGTTCGCGGACAATCTGCGCCTTGCCACTGGACTCGGTCAGTGGACCGTCATCATAATCGAGGTAGGTCTGGCGGTGCTGCGTGCCCGGCTCGTAATAGCGCCACCAGTCGCCGGAAAGCTGGTTGTATTCCAGTTCCACCGCGCGGATACGCTCCGGCGGCACACCCAGCCGCATACCAAAGCCTTTGACGGCTTCTGACAGCCCGCCGCTGATGATGAAGACCTGCTTCTGGATGAAGCGCAGCGCGTCAAGCACTGCCTGCGCGTCTTCGACGATAGTGTCCCAATAGCGTTGTTCCACGGCTTTAAGCTGTCCGCGTGTCGGGCGGATTGCCTGCAGGCGTTTGCCGTAGACTTCCTGCAAGTCCAGCTCGCCGTTCATCGCCTTGTCGGTCAGCAGGCTGACACGCTGTTCCTTGCCTTTCAGCCGTGCCAGTTCGTCAATGCCTTCAATCTGCGACAGTGTGCTGTCACAATCAAAGAAAATCAGATCAAAACTTGTCCAGCGGGTATCGGTCATCATCATCCGTATGGGTTGCCTGTCACACAAGCGCGGGATTGTACACCCCGTGCGGCGGTTTGTGAACTGTGGTACAGCGGGCGAACCGGGCGGGTGCAGCCTGCGGCAGCCCTTATCTGGCTATTTTGCGGCAAATAGCGTACTCTCATGTACACGCATTATGCTACGCTGGGATAAAATGCGGCAGCAGCGCGAACAATATCATCATAGTTTAAAATAGCAGTTAAAAGTGCAGTTTGATTGGATTAAAGCGGAATTTTTACGCTCTTGAGGAACGAATGTCCAGACGATCATTCAAGGAACGTGCGCGCGAACGCCGTGAGGAGGAGATTCTGACTGCCGCCTCGCGGCTGTTGGGCGAACGCGGCTACGCTGCCGTGAGTATGGACGAAATTGCCGAAGAAGTGGGCATTTCCAAACCGACACTGTACCAGCACTTCAAAGGCAAGGACGAACTCATCATGCGGGCGATGATTCGCTCGATGGAGCAAATGGAGGAGCAGATTCTCGCGGCGGAAGGCACGCCCCTGGAACGGTTGGGGTCGCTGCTGCGCAGTATGCTGACAACACAGACGTCTTCCGACGGTATTCTGGCGAGTATGCCTGACCAGCATGTGCTGCAACTGCTGCGCGATCAGGAGCTTGCCGACTATCGCCAGCGTGTAGGCGGGCGTTTGTACCAACTGGTGCAGGAAGGGCAGGCGTGCGGCGAGATTACTGCCGAACTGCCGCCGATGGTCGTGGTCGGCTCAATTTTTGGCTTAGCCAGCATCCTGCACGGTATGGATCTTGTGGACGACCCGATTCACGTGGACGCCGTGATTGAGGGGACGGTCAGGCTGTTCCTGCGCGGCATTGGCAGCAAGTAACCCACGCGGCAGGAACAGACAAATGCCGTGCCCGGTTGCGTGTGGCGGCACTAGACCACCGGTTTGTGATGATCCAGCAGCAGGAACGGCGCAATTGTCCCCAGCGCCAGCCCCGCCAGAATAACTCCCGTGCGAATCGCTTCAATCACCGTTTCGGTGAGCAGCACCAGACTCGCCTCCGGGCGCGCGCCGGACAGATTCAGGATGCCAATCATCGTCGTATATGCCAGCCTGCCGGGAACCATTGGGATTGCTGCCGGAATGCTGAAGATTGTCGTGGGCATTTTGAGCCGTCGTGCCAGAATCAGCCCGCAGAAGCCCACGATGACGGACGCCAGCAGCGTCGCGGCTTCCAGTGTCATGCCAAACTGGACGATGACCAGCGTGCGCATGGTGTGCCCGACTGCGCCAGTCAGCGCGCAGTAGAGCAGGGCGCGGCGCGGAACGTTGAAGAGCATGGCAAACCCGGCAGCGGCAAACGCCGACCAGATGGCATCTTGCAGCAGGACCAGCAGCAGGCTTTGCACGGGCGCTGTGGGGTCGCTGCCAAAGCCGTCCACCCCGGCGATGCGCATCGCCAGGGTCAGCCCCAGCGCGATCCCCAGCGTAATCAACAGCCCTAAAATGCCGCGCACCAGCCCGGTAACGATGTGTCCCTGAATGAGGTCCTGTGCCGACGTGACCAGCGGTACGCCGGGCACGAGCAGCAGCACGGACGCCGCCAGCGCAATTTCGGGATTTGCGCCCAGATTCAGCGCTACAGGAATACTGGCGATCAGCCCGGCGACAAAGGCAGTGCTGACGGTAATCAGCAGCGGGTTGAAGTTGCGGTGTGTTAGCTCCTGCCGCACAAACATGCCGGTTGAAGCTGCCACCCATGTGAAGAAGAACACACCCCAATCGCCGTAAAACAGGCGGCTAAAGGCGGCGCATGCCAGCCCGACCAGCAGCACGACCAGCCAGCGGTTGTACTGGCGTTTCTTGCGGTCAATGCGTTCTAGTTCGGCGCGCACGGTAAAGCGGTCTGCTTCGTCTCTGATTACCCGCCGGCTGAGATCGCCAATTTCGGTGATGATGTCCATGTTGACGCCGATGCGCACCACACGGCGCACTTTGGTGCGAAATTCCACGCCGCTGATAGTCGAGGCGATAATTGCATTGGGCGACACGAGTACATCCATCCAGTTCGCGCCCAGTCCTGTACCCATGCGGTGGACGGTTTCTTCCACACGCGCGGTTTCAGCACCGTTTTGCAGCAGCATTTGCCCCGCCCACAGCGCCAGATCAATCACATCGCGCAGTTCTTCGCGCTCCATCGGAATTTTGAAGCCGGACTCGCGCACGGCAGTATGCCATGATGTCGTGCGTTCTGCCTGCGGGGATTGCTCAGTCAAATTGTTCGTATCCTCTAACGTTTTGGCTCACGATGCTCCTGCGAAGTATACTACAAAAGGGAAAGTAATCATGAGGGCAATGTAATGAGCGATCATCCTCTCGACCACCCGGCGCTGCTGTCCATGCTGTTGTTTCCACGCGCAGAGCAGCCCGGCAGCAGTCGCCTGCCGAATATCCGCGATGGTACGATTCCGGTGGGGGCGGGTGTGATGCTTGGCTATCGGCTGTATGTGGCGCAGGAAAAGCCGGCGCGCTATGTGGTACTCTATTTTCATGGTAACGGGGAAGTCGCCAGTGATTATGACCCGATTGCGCCGGAGTTCTTCCGCGTGGGGGCGGCGCTGCTGGTGGTGGATTATCGCGGGTACGGCTGGAGCAGCGGCACGGCGCTGCTTTCGACACTGCTGGACGATGCCGAGGCGGTGATGCCGGCGCTGCCGGTAATCCTCAAGGCAGAAGGGCTGGACCAACTGCCGCTGTTTGTCATGGGGCGTTCGCTGGGCAGCGCGCCCGCCGTGCATCTGGCGCATCGGTTCCCGAATGCCTTCAAAGGACTGGTGATCGAAAGCGGTTTTGCCCAGACGCTCTCCCGGTTTGAGGATTTGCGGCGGGCGCTGGGGCTGCCGGAAGGGCTGGAGCTGCCCTTCCAGAACGCGCGCAAGATGCAGGAGATCTATCTGCCGCTGCTGGTGATTCATGGTGAACGCGATATGCTCCTGCCGCTGACCGATGGGCAGCAGCTTTATGAAGCATCCCCCAGCGCGCAGCGGGTTTTCGAGCGTATTCCACGCGCCGGGCACAATGACCTGCTGTTTTATGGTATTGACCAGTATTTTGGCGCGCTGGGGCAGTTCCTGCGTCGTTCGGCAGAGTAGCGGCAGGCTGGTGTGCGCCCAAAGACCAACTAAACACCCGGAACAGCTTGTAATAGTGAGGAACTTCAATGCCGGGAACGAATCAGAGCGCTCTTAACCCTGAACGGCGCATCGCCATGCTGATTGATGGCGATAATGCCCAGCATAGTCTGCTCAAACAGATGTTTGAAGAAGCCAGTCGCTATGGAGAGGTTACAATCCGCCGTGCTTACGGCGATTGGACCGAGCCAAATCTAGCGAACTGGCGACCTGTCATGCTCGCGCATGCCATTCAACCAATTCAACAATGGCGTTATACCACTGGCAAGAACGCTACCGACAGTGCGCTAATCATAGATGCAATGGATATTCTCTACTCCGGGACTGTTCAGGGTTTTTGTGTCGTTTCAAGTGATAGTGACTACACCCGGCTTTGTACGAGGATTAGGGAGTCGGGCTTGTTTGTAATGGGCATTGGGCGGGAAAAAACACCCGAAGCCTTTATCAATGCCTGCAATGTATTCGTTTATGTCGAGAATCTCACCCGGACAGACGCCCCAACAGCTTCTATGGTTGCAAAGGCTGACGACGCTAAATCAAAAATCATGGTTGAAGTTCCTGCTAAGGCTCAGCCCAGTGCCACAGGCAAAACAGCCGCCAGGGTCAAGCCAGATAACCCACAAAAGATTTTGCTGGATCTGCTGCGCAGGGCATTTGATATTGCAGTACAGGATGATGATGGTTGGGTGCATCTTGGCGCACTGGGAAATGCGTTACAGCGTATGGAGCCGAGTTTCGACAGCCGTACCTATGGTTTTAAGAGTCTGTCGCTGCTAATTAAATCGATGCCGAAGCATGTAGAGGTTAAAGGCGCTAAAAAGACCGGCGCGTCAACGATTTATGTCCGCATGCAGGACGTGCAAAGCTAACGGACCATCCTTGTGCTTTAACGCTGGTCAGTTATCACCGGTGGGGTTGGTCTGCGGCTGAGTCAGTTCATCATTCCAGGCGTCCCTCCATGCCTTTGTGTCTTTCGCGTCGCTGCGGTTCGATCTGCTGGCGCAGCAGGGCTTTTGCCCCCAAACCCGACTGGACCTATGTGATGCGGGTCAGCACAGGTTTGCAATTCGCCACAATGTCCTCTATACTGTCCCGTAAGTTGTACACCGACTGGATACCTGTTGGCAGGCAAGCAATATGCTGACCGCTGTTCGCCCGCTGGGGCTGCGCCATCATCTTGATCTGAATACTACCTGACCAACGCCGATTTTGTGATTCCTGAAGCGCGGACGTTGGTTCGCGCTTTTTGTTTTCTGAAGCAACCGCGACCTACAGGCTGCATGCTACAGGGCACAGCCGCATGGCACAAAGGGATAAAGCGATGAGCACCAGCAACAGCAGTGTCAAAATCAAACCGCGCCTGCCCAAAGGTTTTCGGGACTTTTTGCCCGCCGAAATGCTCAAGCGTGAGTATGTCTTCGGCGTTGTGCGCGAGGTGTTCCACACCTACGGCTTTGAGCCGCTGCAAACACCGGTGCTGGAACTGAGCGAAACGCTGATGGGCAAGTATGGCGAAGAGGCGGAAAACCTGATCTTCAACGCGCAGCACGGGCGCAGCACCAGCGAGCCGCTTGCCATGCGTTATGACCTGACCGTGCCGCTGGCGCGCGTGGTGGCGCAGTACGAAAACGAGATTACGCTGCCCTTCAAGCGTTATCACATCGCCCCGGTGTGGCGCGGGGAACGCCCGCAGCGGGGGCGCTACCGCGAGTTCTACCAGTGCGACGTAGACATCGTTGGCATTGCCGGGATGAACGCCGATGCCGAAGTGCTGGGCGTGGTCGTCAGCGCGCTGCGCAGGCTGGGCTTTGGCGACGAACGCTCGCGCTTTACGGTCAAGATCAACAATCGCAAGCTGCTCGTTGCCATCGGGCAGTATTCCGGCGTGCCCGATGCGCAGCTTCCCGACCTGTACCGCAGTGTGGACAAGTTCGACAAGATTGGCGCGGAAGGCGTGGAAAAAGAGCTGGTCGAGCGCGGTATCGCGCCGGAGGTGGTCAGCCGCATGCTGGCGCTGATCCAGTCGCGCCAGCCGGGGCTGGACAATCTGGCTGTGCTGGACGATGCGCTCGGCAGCCTGCCGATGGCGCAGGAAGGGCTGCGCGAACTGCGCGAACTGGCGCAGTATCTGGATTACGGCAATGTGCCGCCGGAATTTTACGAGTTCGACTTCACGATGGTGCGCGGGTTGGGCTACTACACCGGTCCGATTTTTGAGACGGTCATCAAAGAGCCGAATCTGGGCAGCATCACCGGCGGTGGGCGTTATGACGGGCTGATCGGCTTATTCCGCAAGGACAGCCTGCCCACGACAGGCACCTCGCTGGGCATTGAGCGCATCATTGACCTGATGGACATTCTGGAGCTGTACCCGGCGAATCTGGTGGGCACAGTAGTGCAGGTGCTGGTAACGGTCTTTGGCGACGACACCCGCGCAGAGGCAACGCGCCTGACTGCCGAACTGCGCGCTGCCGGGGTGCGGGCGGAACTGTTTATGCAGGACAAAGGCATCGGCAAACAGTTCCAGTATGCCGACAAAAAGGGCATTCCGCTGGCGCTGATTCTGGGTACAGAGGAAATCGCGCAGGGCGTCGTCAAGCTCAAGCACCTGCGCAGCGGCGCAGAGGTCAGCGTGCCGCGCAGCGCTGCCGCCGACCAGGTGCGGGCGATGCTGGCGTAACGCCACAGCGCACAAATCGTCAAATTTACGCATCACCTGCAAGAATCGTTATACAATATGAACATTCCGGGGCGACCAATTTCTACTGTCAGGTCGCCCCGTTGTGTTTGCCGCGTCTGCCAGCAGAGAGGATGTGCATGATGACCGTGATTCTGGAAGCGCAGCGGTTGAGCAAGCATTACCGCATGGGCGATGTGACCGTCGAGGCGCTGCGTGGGGTGGATTTCAGCGCCAGCGCCGGGGAGTTCGTGGCGATTATGGGACCCTCCGGCAGTGGCAAATCCACGCTGCTGCACCTGCTGGGCGCGCTGGATCACCCCACGGAGGGCGACATCCGCCTGAACGGCAAGGTCTATGCCGCGCTGGATGACGACGCCCTGACCGTGACCCGCCGCCGTGAGATCGGCTTCATCTTCCAGTTTTTCAACCTGATTCCCACGCTCAGTGCTGCCGAAAATGTCGCGCTGCCGCTGTTGGTGGATGGCAAACGCCCGGACAATGCCCGCGTGAATGCACTGCTGGCGCTGGTGGGGCTGGCGGACCGGGCGCAGCACAAGCCGCACCAGCTTTCCGGCGGACAGCAGCAGCGGGTGGCAATTGCCCGCGCGCTGGTGATGCAGCCGCGTCTGCTGCTGGCGGATGAACCCACCGGCAATCTGGACAGCGCTTCCGGCGAGGCAGTGCTGCACCTGCTGCGGCGTGCCTGTGACGAACATGGGCAGGCGATGGTGATGGTCACGCATGACCACCACGCGGCGGCAGTGGCGGATCGCGTCGTGTTCCTCAAGGACGGGCAGATTGTGGACACGCTGAAGCTGGAAGAAGCAGCCGGGGACAAAACCCGCACGCAGACCGTTGCGGCAGTGATGACCGCGCTGGACGTTTAGGGGGTATACCATGATGATGCGCTCAATCTATGGCTTGACCTGGCGCAGCCTGCGCGCTAACCCGCTGCGCTCCCTGTTGGGGCTGCTGGCAGTGGCACTGGGCGTGGCGGTGACGATGGCGGGCAGCATGATCGTCGAAGCGCTGCGCAGCGGGGTGCTGCTCTCCGATGAGCTGCGCTCACTGGTGGCAGGGATGATCGATATGCTGGACCCGGCAATGCTGTTCATCGGCATGATCATCATGCTGGCAGCCGGTTTCCTGATCTTCAACACCTTTGGCATGTCTGTCACGCACCGCCGCCAGCAGATTGGCGGGCTGCGGGCGCTGGGCATGACCCGCGCACAGATCACGCGGGTGATTCTGGCGGAAGCGCTTGTACTGGGCTTTGCAGGTACGCTGCTGGGGCTGCTGCTCGGTACGCCAGTTGGGCAGGTGTTGATTGCCTTTATGAAACAGGTGGCAGGCACCATGGTGGCGTTTGGTGCTGCTGCGCCCACGCTGCCTGCGGTGATTATCGCCGTGCTGCTGGGGCTGGTGGTCACACCGCTGTCCGCGCTGCTGCCTGCGCGTCGTGCGGCGCGGGTTGCCCCACTGGATGCCCTGCGCGAGCCGCAGGCGGCAGGCATAGAATCTGCCGGGCGCGGGCGAACGCTGCTGGGCACGGGGCTGCTGGTCGGCGTGTTTGGCATTGTGCTGCTTGCGCCGCCGGGGGAATGGGTGCGCTTTCCGCTGGATGCCCTGTTGACCCTGCTGGTGGTCGTGGTGTGGTTCGTGGCGCTGCTGCTGCTGCTGCCCGCGCTGATCGGGCTGACAGCGCGCGCGGCGGGCAGGCTGCTGCACGGCGCTTCCGGGCGGCTGATCAGCGATAACCTCCAGCGGGCACGCGGCAGGGTGACGCTGACGGTCGTTACGCTGATGCTGGCGGTGCTGGTGCTGGTGGCGCTGACCGGATTTCTTGAGTTTTACCTTAATCATGGTTTTAGCATTACGATGGAGCGCGCGGCGCAGCAGCAGGCGATGTTTGTGACGCGCATTGACATTATGAGCGGCTGGGGGACGATTGTCGGGCGCGGGCTGGATACTGTGCTGCTGACCGACGACGAACTGGCAGGAACCCTGCGCACGGTGGAAGGGCGCGCAGAATTCGCCCCGATTGATTTTGTGATCGTGCCGGAAGTCTCGTTTATGGGCAGCGCCTATTTCTCGTATATGGCGGATGCTGACCTGCTGCGCAGTGTTGACACGGCGCTGTTTACGTTCACCGAAGGAAACTGGGAGACGGCGCTGCCCGTAATGCGCGCTGGCTGTGGGCTGCTGCTTGCCCCGGCAGTTGCCGCGCGTAACAACGCCGGTCTGGGCGACACCATCATGCTTACCGGGCTGAACGATCCGGTGCCGTGCCAGGTGGTGGGCATTGGGATGAGCGCGGCGGGCGCATCGATCATCAGCGCGACACGACGCGACGACCTGACGACAATGAACCCGGCGCTGGTGCTGGTCGTGCCGCATGTCGGCATAGACTATGACGCGCTGCTGGCTGACCTGCACGCCCTGCAAACAGAGTTCCCCGAACTCAGCCTGATTCCGCTGGACGGCTTTCTGGTTGTGCTGAGTGACGCGATTGGCATGATCAGCACGGCGCTGAATGGCATGCTGCTGCTGGCGACCTTTGCGGCGGCGTTTGGCGTGGTTAACACCATGCTGATGAGCATTGACGAACGGCGGCGCGAGATTGGGCTGCTGCGCGCGGTGGGCACCACGCGGGCACAAACCCGGCGGGTGCTGCTGGGCGAGGCGGCGCTGATGGGTGTTGTGGGCGGGCTGATCGGCTTTCTGGCGGGGCTGGGCGTGGTCATCGTGATTGTGCTGACCTACGGCGGCAGCAGCATCGGCGTGGAGCTTGATCTGCGGCAGACCGCACTGGCGAGCGCACAGGTGGCGTCTGGCGTAGGGCTGGTCGGGCTGGTCAGCGCGCCGGTGATCGCGGCGCTGGCGGCATGGCTGCCCGCGCGGGCGGTGCTGCGCGAGATGCCGGTCGAAACGCTGGCACTGCGCTGATGGTGCTGCGCAGCAGACAGCCGCCAGGTCTGGTGTAGAGTCGGTGGCAAAGGCGCGGCTGCTGTATCAGTTGCCGGTGTTTTCACCCTGGGTTTGCGGCAGTACGGTATTAATCATCACGTCCGAGAATGCAGCAGGCGAGTCCCACAGCGGGGTGTGCCCGGAGTTCGGGAACCAGATCAATTCCGTGTGCGGCGCATCGAGGATGTCATAATATTCCTGCGTGAAGGTATACATCGCGTTGACATCCCAACTGCCTTTGACGAAGTAGACCGGTACATCCAGCCGGGCTGCCTGTGTCGTAAAGTCGAGGTCGGCAAGCTGGGGATACACCTGTTCAAATGTGTTGACCAGACCGAGCAGCCAGTTGAATTTATCCAGCAGACCGTATTCCGGCGCACCCAGCGAGTCGAACATCAGGTTATTTTCATGACCTTCGCCCGGCGCGTTGCGTGCCATATAGCCGTGCAGCACATTCAGGAAGCTGTTGTACTGAAGTGCCATGCCCGGACCGGTGTAAGGTGGTGGTCCCTGGCGGCGCAGCGCGTCCGCCTGATCAACACGGTCTAACTCCATCAGGTAATTGATGGCGAATTCATAGCCAGCGATATCCGTCTGGGTGGTGTTGACCATCTGCCCGGTGCTGATGAAGGCGTGATACAGTTCAGGGCGCGCCTGCGCCAGCCAGATGCCGAGGATGCTGCCCCACGATTCACCAAGAATGTAGACGCGATCGACACCGAAGCGGTCAATCAGATATTCCGTCAGGGCGATGCCATCCTCAATGTACCGCTGCGGCGTCAGGTCGGCAATCGGCACGGCATTGTACGATTTGCCAGTGCCGGGTTGATCCCAGTTGACGACTACAAAATGCTGTTCCAGTTCTGGCAGGTGCAGCCGCGTCATCGCCAGTTCACTGCCGCCGGGACCCCCTGCCAGGAACAGCAGCACCGGGTTACTGCTGCTGTGTCCCCGTATGCTGATCCACTGCTGACTGCCGTTGAGTTCGACAGTTTCCAGTGTGGCGATGCTGCCGGGCACGACATTACCGGCGGCGTCCGTAATCGGCGGTGTCATGGCGAACTGCTGTGACAGGAAAACCGCCAGCACGGCAACCAGCAGCCACGCGGCAGGTGCGCCGACCAGTTTCAAAGGTGTGCTGCCTGTGCGGAACAGCGCAACGATGACGCCGACATCCACGATGACCAGCAGCGCAGCGATCCAGACGGGCACGGCGGTAATGAAGAACAGCAGCACGACTGGCAGCGCACTGATCAACACGACGAGAATAGACAATAGTGTAAGAATCCCGATGCCGATGCGATACACCAGCCCGCGCTGGAGTGGTGCTGTCTGGTTGGCTGTCTTGGCTCCCATATATTCCTCAAGTCAAACCTGCCGCCTTGAATTGCGGGTTAGTTTTTGTGGGCTATGACCTCGATGTGAGGCTGCGTCAAGTTTACGCCTGGTGCAAGAGCAGTCGCAATGTGACAAACATCCAGTGTTTTTTGCAGGTTGGCACTTGCGGATTGCCGCCGGGCATGGCGCGCCAAGGCATCAACAAGCGCGCCGGGGATCGCAGCGCTGGCGGCGTGGCTGCCTGTGGCGGGCGGTGCTGGCAGCGGGCGGTTAGAAACGTAAATTCAGCGCCCGGCACACGCCGCCCCCTAAAATCTGGGGGGACGCAGGCATTTGATCCGGGCGTATGATGAATGCTGTGCAACAGACTGCGCCCACGCAGATTGTGCCCGCTGCGTACACCCTCCGGCTGAAACCGCCCCCTACTGCTGTGTACACCATGCTGGCACACCTGCGCACGCACGCTGCACCGGTGAGTGTGCTGCTCATACTCGTTGTGTGTAGTTTCGAGAGGGTGTAGGGGCTGCTTTTCCCCCCAAAGGTATCTCAACATGCCTGAATTTCTGATTCCGATTGTGATTCTGGTCGCGCTGGTTGCTGTGGCGATTGTGCTGCTGCCCGGTATCGTTCTGGGGCTGGTGATCATCACCGAGCGCCAGGTTGGCATTGTCATCAAACGTTTTGGTAAACGCCTGCCAGACGGGCAGTTGGTCGCGCTGGACGGCGAGGCAGGTTACCAGGCGGACACGCTGCCGCCGGGCTGGCATCTGGGGTTCTTCACCTGGCGCTATATCGTCCAGAAAGTGCCGGTGATTGTCGTGCCGCAGGGCGAAATCGCACTGGTGGTGGCGGCAGATGGCGCGTCAATCCCGCCGGAGCGTATTCTGGGCAAGGTGGTGGACAGCGACAACTTCCAGAATGCACGCAAATTCCTGCACAACGGCGGCGAAAAAGGACGCCAGCTCGATATTCTGACGGCGGGGGCATATCGCATCAATCAGGCGCTGTTTACGGTGATTACGGCGCAGAACGGGCGTGAACACAGCATGACGCCGGAACAGTTGCGCGTTTACAGCGTGCAGCCCGACCAGGTGGGCATTGTCACCACACTGGATGGACGCCCGATTGCCGAAGGCGAAATCGCCGGATTGTTCCTGGCGGCGCACGACAATTTCCAGAATGCACAGGCGTTCATAGCCAGCGGTGGGCAGCGCGGCTTGCAGGAACAGGTGCTGCTCAGCGGGTCGTGGAATTTGAATCCCTGGTTTGTGCGCGTCGAGCAGGTTCCTATGACCGAAATCCCGATTGGCTCTGTCGGGGTAGTCATTTCGTTCATCGGCAAGGCGCATCAGGATGTCAGCGGCACAGAGTTCAAGCATGGCGATCTGGTCAATATCGGGCATAAAGGCGTGTGGGCGACCCCGCTGTATCCCGGTAAGCACCCGATCAACACCCGCGTGATGCGCGTGGAACTGGTGCCGACGACGAACATCGTGCTCAACTGGGCAAACCGCACCGAGGAACACCATTACGACTCGCGGTTGTCGTCCATCACCGTGCGTTCGCGGGATGGCTTCGGCTTCGATCTGGACGTGGCGCAGGTGATTCATGTCGGCGCGCTGGATGCGCCCAAAGTGATTTCGCGCGTGGGGTCAGTACAAAATCTGGTGGACCATGTTTTGCAGCCGATTGTCGGCAACTACTTCCGCAACGCGGCGCAGGCGTACACGGTGCTGGACTTCCTGAGCGCCCGCAGCGAACGCCAGCGCGAGGCAGCGGAACACATCACCCGCGCCATTCAGGCATATGATGTGCAGGCGATTGATACGCTGATCGGCAATATCAACCCACCCGCGCAGTTAATGCAGACGCTGACGGACCGCAAGATTGCCGAGGAGCAGAAAAAGACCTTCGAGGTGCAGCAGGCAGCGCAGACCCAGCGCCAGCAGCTTGTGCGTGAAACCGCGATTGCTGATATGCAGGGTGAAATCGTCAAGGCGGAGCGCGGTGTGAATATTGCGGAACTTGAGGCGAACGCGCAGATCAAACATGCGCAGGGTGAGGCAGAGTCAATCAAGCTGCGTGCATCTGGCGAGGCAGAGGCGATTCGTGCACGGGGTGAAGCGCAGGCAGATGCCTATCATGCCGGGGCAGAAGCGATGGGCATGGAAGGCTACACCGCCGTGCAGTTGATGCAGATTGTCGGCGAGCGCGGCGTGCGCATTATCCCGGAGATTCTGGTCGGTGGCGATGGCAAGGGCGGTTCTGTGGTTGATGCGCTGCTGGGACTGATCCTGCGCCAGCAGATGCAGAACGACCCGACAGCATGGCAGGTGCGCCAGCCGTCCAGCAGCAACGGTAAACCCGAAGCTGCGGTTGGCAGCGCTGACGAAACCGCGTTGTAGCGGTGTAGGACACTTGAACACATCAGGAGACGCGCAGCGCTGCGTCTCCTGTTTTTGTGAAGCGACCAATCTGTGCTGTCGCGGCGTCGAACCACTTTGGAGATGGTTCATTTTCGCCAGTTTCTATTACCGGGCTGCCCCTATTCGCGTTAGTCCACTTAGTACACACCCCTTTGGGTGTACTAAGTGGACTAGCGAGGGGGAGGCGAGATGCAGCAAGCCAGGGGTGTTTTGCCCTGTGCTGCCGCCTGTGCCGGTCAGTGCGTGTGCGGGTCTGCGTGTGCCGCGCCGCCTGCCGGAACCGCGTCCGTCATGCGCTCGGCGATCAGTTCGACCACATCCTTGATTTCCAGTTCGCCGCCCACTGAGGACTTGGCGCTTTCAAACATCTGCATGCAGAACGGGCAGCCCACCGCCAGCGTCTGCGCGCCAGTGCTGATCGCTTCCTCGTAGCGCTCCACGTTGACGGCTTTGGTGCCGTGTTCTTCTTCTTTCCAGAACTGCGCGCCCCCGGCACCGCAGCAGAACGAGTTTTTCTTCGCACGCGGCATCTCAATCAACGGCGCGCCTGCCTCGGTCAGCACGGTGCGCGGCGCTTCGACCACATCATTATGCCGCCCCAGATAGCAGGGATCGTGGAAGGTGACATTGCTCCAGCGCTGCGGGTTGGCGTCCAGCGGCAGTTTGCCCGCCTGGATCAGTTCTTCGATCAATTCGGTGTGATGCACCACCGTGTAATCGCCGCCGAACTGGTGGTATTCGCGCCCGATGTTGTGGTAGCAGTGCGGGCAGGTGACGACAATGCGGCGCGCTTTTTCCGGCGTCAGCACTTCGTTGAGCAGTTCGACATTGCCGCTGGCGAGTTCGTAATACAGGTCCTCTTTACCAGCACGCCGCGCCACATCGCCGGTGCAGTTCTCCTGTTCGCCCAGCACCGCAAAGCTGACGCCCGCCTTGTTGAGCACCTTGACCAGCGCGCGGGCGGTAAGCTGCGCACGCGGGTCATAGTTGACCGCGCAGCCAGTCCAGTAGAGCACATCGAAGTCCGGGTTTTCGTCCACCGTAGGCACGGGGATTTCCAGCCCTTTCGCCCAGGTGAAGCGCTCGGCGCGCGGCGCTTGCCAGGGGTTGCCCTGCCGTTCCATGCCTTTGAAGGCATTTTCGAGGTCTTTGGGGAAATTGCTCTCCATCAGCACGGCGTCACGGCGAATGTCGAGAATATCGAGCATCGGCTCGTTGCCTACCGGGCAGATGTCAATGCACGCCCCGCAGGACGTACACGCCCACACCGCCGATTCGCTGATGATTGTGCCCATCAGTTTTTCAACCGGGTCATAGTCCGGGCGGGCAAGGTCACTCATGTGGTCGCGCATGTAGTAGCGCTTGTTGATTTCCAGCGCTGACGGCGACAGCTCCTTGCCGGTGGTATACGCCGGGCAGACATCCTGGCAGCGGTTGCACATGATACAGGCGAACCCGTCGAAAATCTGCGTCTTGGTCAGGTCAAACAGCTTCGCCGTGCCGAACTGCTCAATCTTCTCGTCCTCAAAGTCCAGTGGTTCCATTTCGCCCAGCGACGTGCGCTGCGGGCGGGTCAGGAAATTAAGCGGCGCCATGAACAGGTGCGCATGTTTGGTATAGGGGAAGTAGGGCAGGAACAGCATAATGCCGCCCAGCGCGATCCACCACATCAGGTGTTCAAAAATGCGCAGCCCGTCCTCGCTCATCCCGGCGAACAGCGGCGCAAGCAGCGAGGCGAAAGGCATCCAGGCGTCGGTTCCGTGCCCGGCGACGTAAGCGACCTCGCCCAAAAAGCGCGCGCCAACATGCAGCAGAATGAACCCGCCGACAATCAGCGAGTCGCGGTTGACCAGTCCTGCCGCCACTTTGGGATGCAGCAGCACGTTATCGTGGTACTTCAGCTCAACCTTGTTGGGCAGCACAAAACGCCGCAGGATGAAATAGACCATGCCGACCAGCACCGCCACGCTGAGCACGTCTGCCAGCAGGCGGAACAGGTCATACAGCAGCCCGGTATCACGCGCGGTGTCTACAAACGTGGGGAAGTAGCCGCGCAGCACATCCAGCGCATTGACCAGAAAGTAGAACGTGAAGCCCAGCACAATGCCCAGATGAAACAGACTGCTGATGCGCCGCGTCTTCAGGGTGGTTGTCTGCGACAGGTAAACCCACCCCGCTTTGAACAGGCGCTGGGGCAGTTTTTCAAAATGCAGTTTGCCTTGCCCACGATTAATAATCAGATACATATTCATAAAACCCTGATAGGCAGCGCCGACAGCCAGCACCGCCAGGAGGGCGAACAGCAGTTTTTCAACAGAGGTTAGCATAGGGTGTTCCTTCAAAAACCAAGCATCAGGGAACATTACGGGTATAGCGCCAATGCTTGTGAAGTGTAGCACGAAGCAGGGGAACGCGCCAAAGGAGGGTACTCAAATGCAGTGTGCACATCGTTCAATGCCGGTAGCTACACGGGCTGGCAGCACAGGCAGGGTTATCAGGGTGCTGATTTGCACGGATAGTCCCCAAGTGCCATCAACAGCCGACGTTCTTTGATGCGCTCAGGCGCGTTCATTTGCAGCAGAAAAACCGTCACCCGCCCCATTGGTGTAAGGGCTGTAATCCGCACACCTTCCAACCGGAAGTGGTCGCGCCACTGCTGCTGGCGCGGGTGAAACAGGGGCACAATCGCGCCACCAGCGTCCCAATCCACCGAACTGAGGTCGCTGCCCTTGAAGCTGTTACACCAGAAGCAAGACAGGCACAAATTCGCGGAGTGCGTCGGTCCCCCGTGCTTTTCAGCAATCACATGATCAATTGCAAACTCAATGCCGCGATTTGCTGCTGCGGTCCGACAGTATTCACAGCAGCCCCTTGCCCGATCAATCACCTCGCGGCGGAGGGCAGTGCTGATATAGGCTTTGCTCATGTCTGCGCCTTCAGCCTTAGCCGCGCCTTTGCTTTAATCAGCGTCAGCAGGTGGTCAATCTGGCGGAATTCTTCCATTTCGGCACGTTCCTCTGCGGAAAGTGTGCCCTCGCGGTTTTTGTCCAGCAGTGTGTGCGCGCGCTGCTGCAAGTCGTCCGGTAAACGATAGGCGGCGATTTCATGCAGCGCAGGGGCAGAACCAAGAAAGTCGGTCACTACGTCGGATACCGTTTTCTCCTGTGCGACGGACATTCGAAATACTCCTTTGTCATTAACAATTCTATTCTAGCACGATCTGCCGCAGGCGGGGTTCGCCTGCCTATTCTAATAAGTGCTCGCTGAGAAAACGCGCTCCACACGAAAGATTTATGCATACCCCCGCTTCAAGGGCGCATGACAGATCATGCACCCCAACTGATGACCGCCTGTAGAGGAGCTGTTGTTGATGAAGATTGATTTTTCGCCCATTCGTGAAGGTAAACAGAAATATCTTGAATTTGCCGCACAGTTCAGCGTGGACGATCTGCGCGCTGCCACCAACCACAGCGTCAACACGCTGCTCGAATTTCTTGACGGGCTAACCGATGCCGAGGTGACGTTTGACCCGGTGGACGCGCATGCCAACGATCCCTATGCCGCTGCCGGCGAGGAACA
>DAOTWP010000326.1:0-4503 GCA_034435675.1 Anaerolineae bacterium | reverse complement strand
GGGGATTTTCCCTCCCCCTCGCTCAGCCGCGCAGCGGCGTTAGGGAGCGGGGGACTGAGGGGGTGAGGGCTGTATCTGAGTAGTCAACTTAATCTTGTCAGTGTACTAGGATTGCGCAGACTGGCGATGCCCAACGACCCCGATGACCGTTATGCAGACATCCTGCGCCGTATTGCCGAGCGCAAAGCGCAGCAGCAGTATACACAGCGCCGTGACGCGCTGACCACCGCGCTTGACCTGCTCAATGCGGCGGATGCACTGTCACGGGTGGTTGTACCGGATGGTCGCTATATTTACGGACCCAGGCTGATCCCCGCCAGAACTTCGCAGGGCATTGTCATCTGGTCATGCCCCAAAAGCTACACGGGTTACAAACTGCTGACCGTGCTGGGCGTGTGGGCGCAGCACACCGACGAGGACATCCGTGTGATTGTTGGCAGCAAGCGCCTGCCCTACAGCGCGGCGTTCTTCGAGGCGGAAGCCTTCTACCGGCTGATTCGCAAAGGCTATGACATTTACTACAGCGATGACGGCGCACCCCCTGCCCCGGCAGCGCGGCTGCTGGATGTGCCTTACGCGCTCAGCGAACGGCTGGGGCAGCGCCAGGCAATCGTGGATGCGCTGGCGGGGTTCACCTTTGGCTGAACAGCCACCTTACTCTGC
This sequence comes from Anaerolineae bacterium, assembly GCA_034435675.1. Taxonomy (GTDB): domain Bacteria; phylum Chloroflexota; class Anaerolineae; order Aggregatilineales; family Phototrophicaceae; genus DAOTWP01. The sequence continues at coordinate 3,840 of DAOTWP010000326.1, read as the reverse complement.
GTCCAGCTCGCGCCGCCGCAGGAACACCTCCAGTGCGACGAACACCAGCGCCAGTACAAATGCCAGCGGCAGCGACAGCGACCGAATCATTTGCAGCCACGCGCAGGAAACCACAAACAGCCCAATCCACACGCTCTGGCGCACAATCACACCGCCGGGCGCGAGGTCGGCATAGATGGGCGTAAAGCGCACGTTGAGGTAGCGCACAAAGGGCAGCACCGTGCCGCAGACCGCAATATGCAGCAGCACAAAGAACAGCCAGCGCTGCGCCACATACGGCTCGGTAGTCGTCACCAGTTGGTACAGTGCGAACCAGCCGCCGACCATCATGACGACGCCTGCCACCAGCACGCCGATATGATCCGGGGGAATGCGCGGACGCTGCGCGTCGTTCGCCGGATGTGAACTGTTGGGATAGTCGCTCATGAAAGCAGACCCTCACGCAGTGCTTCTACCAGCATGGCATTGCTCATCCTGTTACCCCTACCGCATTGTCGGCGCGGAGTCAAGCAAAAAGCGCAGTCTGCACTGCGCTCTTTCATTATGCTCCATCGTGCTGCCGGCGGCGATCAGCCTTTGGCGTTGATCATTTCCAGCAGGCGCTGCGTCTCTTTGGACGGTTCGATATTCAGCGTTTCGCGCAGCATCAGTTCCAGGCGGCGGTACTGGTCGCGGGCATCATCAAAACGCCCCAGTTCGGCGTAAATCTGCATCACCGACCGGTGGATGTCTTCGCGTTCCGGCACTTCTTTCAGCGCGCGCAGGAAATACCCCAGCGACGGCTCAAATTCCTGCCGTTTCTTGCTCAGCCGCCCCATGCCGATCAACGCCTGCGCATACATCATGCGGATTTGTTCGCGGCGTTCCTCGACCCATTTCATCTGGATTGTTTGCAGCATCGGCGCGCGGTAAATATCAATCGCACGGCGCAGCAGGTTTTCTTCCTCGATTTCGCTGCCGGAAATAGTCGCCCGTTCCACAGCTTCCTGGAAGTCGCCTACGTCGTAGTGGCGCACAATTTTATCACTGGGCATATAGAAACCGCCACTGTACTGCGTCAGTTCATAGCTGCCCGGTTCGTCAATTTTCATGCCAATGCGCTCGGAAATCTTGCGTTTGGTCACATGAAAGACGTTGGTCGCCTCTTTAACGCTCAAATCAGGCCAGAAGACCTCGAAAATCTGGTCGCGCGTGACGAGCGGATGATCCACGAAATAGAAGAACAGGTTGCGCGGCAGCGCGCCGTCCCAGTTGGTGATTTCCTTGCCGTTCACCAGCGCATAACCCCGCCCCAGCGCATAGACTTCGACCTGCGGCTTGGGCGCACGCTCCAGCGTGAACATAACATCATCTTTGCGGTGTTCCGTGCCCAGCACCACTGCCTCGCCGCTGGCGACAAATTCGTACCAGGGTTCATAGGTCAGCAGGCGCGAACTCACCGCCACCTGCACATGGGCGGGCAGTGCGCCTACCAGCGCGCGGACAAATTCTTTGAAGCTGTCATCATGCGGGGTGCGGTCAAACTCATCAAGGAACAGAATCACCTGATTACTGCTAAATGCGCCAAGATCCGCCGCCAGCGCTTCTGCCAGCGCCACCGGTTGTCCATCCTGTAGTGCTGCGCGCAAATTCTGCCCAAAATTCCCGATAACCCGGTTGAATTCAGTAACCAGATCGCCCAGCCAACGGCTCAGGCTGGATTGGTCCTGCAGAATACGGTAGTATAACAGGTTATCCCTGGCGTTATTCAGAAAGTAAGACAGGAAGATATTACGGTAGTTAGTCCAGGGGTACAGTAGGATAATGCGCTTGCCTTCAGCGCGTTCGCGGAAAGAGTCCATCGAGACTCTTGTTACTTTTCGGGTTAGATCACGCAGTTGCATAGGACGATCCTTGGAGAAAGAGTTAATGTGCGGAATTAAAAGACAAACCAGTGATAAGCATTACCTTAATTATCGATAGATATTTCGATGAGTCAATAAGACCTATTTGCAATGAAACCAAATGCAAGTCAACCTATAACATATCTGTAACGTCTATATAACTTATCCCTCCAAGCAGATCTGAGTCGTTGAATTTTGCTGCTTATTACATCGGATGATTATAACAGAACAAAAAGACAAAAAGCAAATAGTTTGTGCGCATATGTGCGAAATTCACTAAGTAAAACGGTAATGGATTAGCCGCTGTAAAACCGTATCCGGTTACACAGGCAAGCATTACAAACTGGTTGGCAGCAGGCTGGCGCGCGGTGGCACAGCAGCTCATTAACGGGTGTGCTGCCTGGTTTCAAAGCCCGCCAGCAGCGGGGAGGAGCAGCCGAGCATGGAACAACTTAACACACAGACGGGCGCTGCGGCAGTGCCCGCCGACCAGCAGCCGATGACAGGCTTGATGCCGCTGCTGCGCCGGGGCGCACGCGCGGTCGCCGCGCTGGAACCGCTGGTGCTGGCAGCAATCATCTTCGCCTTCTGGTACCCCAGCCCGATTCGTGACGGCTGGCTGGGGCTGGTGGCGCTGCTGCCGCTGGTCTATCTGGCACGCTGGATCAGCTCCGGGCGACTGCACCGGCGTACCCCGCTGGACGGCTGGTTGATCGCGTTTTTGATCCTGTGTGTGCTGAATATCTGGATTGCGGAATGGACTGGACCGCGCGCTGCCCCGTACACACGCGGCGTGATTATGCTCAGCCGCCCGCTTATGGGTGTCGCCATGGTGCTCTATTTTGTGCGGGTAGCACACCAGCGCGGCAGCATGAACAGCCTGCTGACTGCAACGACATGGTTAGCGCTGGTTGTAGGGCTGCTGGCACTGTGCTCGACTCAGTGGGACATCAAATCGCGCCAGCTCCAATTCCTGATTGATGCGCTGCCTGATCTGCGCGGCTTCCCCGGTGCAGAGGCAGGCTTCAACCCCAACGAAATCGCCGGTGCAGTGGCATGGCTGCTGCCGCTGATGACCGGGCTGGCAATTTTTCGCTGGCGCAGCCACCTGCCCGGCAAGGACACCGTCACTGCTGCCGCGCTGCTGATGGGGCTGGCGCTGTTCGTCGGGCAAAGCCGCTTTGCACTGGTTGGCGTACTGCTGGTGGCGCTCCTGCTGGTGCTGCTGCTGCTGCCCACCTGGCGCAGCCGCCTGCTGGGCGTGCTGTTTGTCGGTGCGATCATGCTGCTCGAAATCATGATCTTTTTGAACCTGCTGGTGCCCAGTGCCGCGCGCGGCGCGGCGGGTGGCAGCCTGTCTGCCCGCGACGAAAACAGTGTCGAAACCCGGCAGGACATCTGGATGAGCGGCATTCACATGCTGCTGGATCACCCCCTGACCGGCGTCGGGCTGTCATATTACCGCTACAACCCGCCGCGCCAGCAGTACCCCGTGCCCTACTTTGCCGAAAACAACCTGATTCTGCCGCACGCCCACAATGAATGGATTCAGGCAGGGGCAGATTTTGGCTTTCCCGGCTTGATCGTGTTTATCGGCATTCAGGTCAGCGCGGGCTGGATGCTGCTGCAAAGCTGGCGGCGCGGCGATGCCGGGGCAAAAGCGCTGGCGGCGGCGCTGGGTGCCGGGCTGCTGGCACATGCTGCCTATGCGATTGGCGATGCGATTACCCTGTGGGATCGCTTCATTTTTCTCTACTGGTGGATGCTGGGGCTGGCGGCGGCGCAGTACGTCGTGGTCTGCCGGGCGGCACCGCTGCGCGCCGGGCAATCAGTACCTATAGCACCCGCTATTGAGCAACCTGTGGTAAAGAATTCGTTTGTTGACTATACTGAAGATAACAATCCACAGTATGCCAATTGAGTCATATTTGACCTTGATGCACTCATCCTCTGTACG
>DAOTWP010000325.1:0-10533 GCA_034435675.1 Anaerolineae bacterium | reverse complement strand
GGAGTTTGAGGCGGTGGTGCGCCTGATCCAGTATGTGTTTGGCACGCTGGGGCTGACGGACTTCCGCGCGCGGGTGGGCACACGTGACCCGAATAGTGACAAGTATGTCGGCAGCGATGTGTTGTGGGAACAGGCGACAGTGGCGATTTTGCAGGCGTGCGATGATCTGGGGCTGCGCTACACGGTGGAACAGGGCGAAGCGGCATTCTACGGTCCCAAGCTGGACTTCATCGTGCGCGATGTGCTCAAGCGCGAGTGGCAGTTGGGCACAGTGCAGGTGGACTATAACCTGCCGGAGCGCTTTGAGCTGGAATACGTCGCCGAGGACAATTCGCGTAAACGCCCGGTGATGATTCATCGCGCGCCGTTTGGCAGCATGGAGCGCTTTGTCGGTATCATCATCGAGCATTTCGCCGGGGCGTTCCCGGTCTGGCTGGCGCCGGAGCAGGTGGTGATTATCCCGGTAACGGACAAGCATGTGGCATATGCCGAGCAGGTGCAGGCGCAGTTGAAAGCAGCGGGCATGCGCGTGCGGGTGGATGACGGACGCGGGCGCATGGGCGGCAAAATCCGCGAGGCGCGCGACCAGCAGGTGCCCTACATTCTGGTGGTGGGCGATAAGGACATCGCCGCGAACACGGTCAGCGTGCGGCTGCGCACAGACGAAGACCTCGGCGCACTGCCGCTGGCACAGTTCATCAGCATGGCGCAGCAGGTGATTGACGCCAAGCTGCTGGGACTGACGGTGTAATCAGGCATCAACTACTGTGAGCGATCATCTTTGCGAACGGGTCGCTCACAGCTACCCAATTGATAGCCTGATTTGTTTCGCTCGGATAAAATCACAGCATTGTTCAATTCATTCAGTTCTACTGCCTATGTCCACCACTGCACTGCACCACGACGTATTTATCAGCTATGCGCGCAAAGATGGGCGTGAATTCGCTGAAAAGCTCGATGCTGATCTACGTGCATCCGGGTTTAAAGCCTGGCGCGATATGCGCGATATTGATTCCGCGCAGGACTTCACGGCGGAAATCGAACTCGCTATTGAAGGCGCAGACGCCGTTGCTGTTTGTGTGACACCGGATAGCAAACGCGAAGACAGCTTTGTCCGGCGCGAAATCCAGTACGCGCTGGCGATAGGCAAACCCGTAGTGCCCCTGCGGGTAGTTGAGATAGTGCCGCATGTGCATATTGTCAATTATGAGTGGTTTGACTTTTTCAAAGACCCGCGCGAGGCGCTGACCCGTTTGGTCGGCTGGCTGCGTCACGCTGTCGTCGGCAAGTCGGCTGAGGGCAGTGCCCCCGACAGTGTTCTACCGCCGCAAGCTCAGGACCCCTACCGCGAATATCTACAGGCGCTTTATCAGCAAATCGTGCGCTACCTCGAAAAGACAGTCTTCTCGCTGATTACCCTGCGGGGTGCTGATACACCGGATGCTGTTGAGAAACGCCATGTTCAGGCGCTGCCGATGGCATTCTTTGATCTGGCGGGGATTGCTGCAGATCAACCGCAAGGCTTCAGCGATTTTCACGCAGCCTTCCATCAGCATGGCGGTCGAGTGCTGCTGCTGGGCGATCCCGGCGCGGGCAAAACCACAACGCTGTTTGCCTTTGCGCGCGATGCGGTCAGCCGCCGCCTGAGCGACCCAAACGCCCCGCTGCCGCTGCTTGCGCCCATCTCACTGTGGAATGCCGAACAGCAGACGCCGCTGATTGACTGGCTGGCGACGAGCATTCCGGCGCTGACCCGGCAGGACATTGAACAGGAACTGGCAGCGGGCAGGGCACTATTGCTGCTGGACGGGCTGGATGAACTGGGCGCAGAACGCGAAAATCCGCAGACCAAAGAAACCTATGATCCCCGCGTGCGCTTTACGGAACTGTTATTTGCGCCTGCGAACGCCATCATGCAGCAGAAGCAGACACAACTGGTGGTCTCCTGCCGGGTCAAGGACTATCATGACCTGACCCAACATGGCGGTCAGAAGCTGCCGTTGAGCGGGGCAGTCACGCTGCAAGCGCTGGACGACGTGCAAATGCAGGCTTACCTGCGCGAACTGCCGCAGTTGTGGGCGGCGCTGCAAAAAGATGCTGAATTGCGCGAAGTGGCGCGCACCCCACTGCTGCTCAGCCTGTTTGCGTTTGCCTTTGCTGAAGCAGGTGAGGAACTCAAGAAGCTGGAAGACCTGAGTGAGGGCGACCTGCGTGATGCCATCTTCGAGCAGTATGTCCAACGCCGTTATGCGCACGAAGAGCGCAAGTACCGAGTGCGCGGGGAACAAATACCATTTGCGCTGGAAGAGATTTATGATGTATTAGGGCGTGTGGGGATTGATACTTCGGTGAAGTCGAATCTCGAGATCTCCACAGAAATCATTGAAAGACATGCTGGTTTTGAGAAGACCCCCGATTTTACCCTGTTTGTCTTAGACCTAAACCTGTTGACTCGCCGCAGTGACTCTGATATTCAGTTTGTACATCTCCTGTTGCGTGACTATTTCATCTTTTTGAAGGCAGTTCCGCTTCTGAAGCATCAGGATTGGAGAATAAGTATTCAGGCTGTGCGCGCACTGGGCAAGATACATGATCCACGCGCTTTAGACCAGCTATTGGAAGTCTTCGAATCGGGCAATCCATATTTGCGGGACACAACTGCCGTAGTACTTGGCGAAATTGGGGATTTGCGGGCACTGCCTGTACTCATTGAAGCATTGTACGATACTCGCATGACTGTCAAGCGTCGTGCGGCAATAGGGTTGGCAAAACTAGGTACGGGAGCCATTCCCGCTCTAAGGAATGTATTGTATTCCGGTTCTGGTGTACCTCAATATGAAGCAGCACATGCTTTAGGATTGATGCAAAGCGATGATACTCTTCGGGATGCTTTACATACCCAAGAAACCAGCATCAGAGGGGCTGCGGTATATGGACTCAAGACAAGTATCCACTTGCAAAGGACAGCAAGTTGGGCAGATATCTTTATTGCAACATCTTTTGATGATAATGCACGTACTAGATATGATTCTGCTGAGGCGTTAGGCTATTCACAGAATCCGGTAGCAATGTCAAGACTCGTCGAACTACTCAAGGATGAAACTTTTGCATTGCCTGTAGGCTATTGGAATATTTTACATCGCATGAGCGCTTATCTTCGTATCTGCGATGCTGCCGCCGAAGCCCTCACACGCATTGGCACGCCGGAAGCGCTAGCGGCAGTGGAGGCGTGGCGCGCAAGCCAACAATCGCAGGATACACACGGTACATAGCCGACAATTGTACCGTGGGAAGGTGCCTCACCCCACTGGCGGCGACAGCCACACCACATCCGGGGCTATCGTTTCAAACTTGCTGAATGGATCACCAGCGGGCTGACCAAGCCTCCAGCCAGATGAAATCCATCAAGCCAGTTCGCGTGGCTGTGCCAGGGTTGGCTGCCCCAAAGTGCGCCTGTGTAGTGCTCACGTTACATGGGCGACCTGCCCCCTTGGGCTTAGACCCCTTGTGACACCGATCCGATTCTTGATGCGACTGCTTGTGCACCCCACTGGATTTCGCGTTTTTCACAGGGCAGCTACAATCAGGGCGGTTTTCGCACTATGTTTATGAGTGTTGCGCAAAGGATGTACACATATGCGTCGTGAACTGCTTTCTTTCCGTGCTGCCGGGCTGCAAATCAGTCTGCTGGTGTCGGTGGTGTTGGGCTGGCTGCTGCTGGCGGCAGTGCTGACCGGCATTGGGCTGGCAGCGTTCAACCTGTCACTGCCCGCAGCGTTGGGCATTGGGCTGCTGGCGGGGCTGCTGCACTATGGGCTGGATTTTGTGCATCATCTGGGGCACAGCCTTGCTGCCCGCAGCACAGGCTACCCCATGCGCGGAATCCGTTTCTGGGGGGTGCTGGGGACTTCTCTTTATCCGCCTGATGAGGGGGTGCTGCCTGCCGGGGTGCATATCCGCCGCGCGCTGGGCGGTCCGCTGTTGAGTGCCGCGCTCAGCCTGCTGCTGCTGCTGGTTTACCTGGCGCTGAGTGCTACCGCAGAACCGGCGCTGCGCTGGCTGCTGCTGTTTTTGCTGCTGGATAATACGCTGGTGCTGACCATCGCGGCATTTGTGCCTACACCCCTGCTGGAAACTGATGGCAGCACAATCCTTGCAGCCCTGCAAGGTCGCAAATCTTAACACAGGGATGCCGGGGACTTATGATAATATGGCGGCAGTATATTTGCTGCTAAACGCACAAAGCGTAGGTTGAAAGGGGCTGCATGCCAACCGTAGAGCTTCTTCCCGGCGAACCGATTATCGTCTCTACCCATGACACCACGATGACCCTTGAGGATGTGCAGTACACGCGCGGCGAAATCGCGCACCTGCTGGAAAGTTTCAGCGGACCGTATGTGCTGGTGATTGATGTAAGCAGATCTCAGGTCAGCTTCGGCGATTATCTCAAAATTCTTCAGGCGACAGGTCGGGGGCGCGACAACACCATCTCGAATCAACGCACACTGCTGACCATTCTGGTCGGCAGCGGCAGTTTCGTCAGCAACTTTCGCAGTGCCATGCAGCAGCAGAACAACAACACGAGTATTGCCGCGTTTCCCACGCTGCAAGAAGCGCTGCAAACCGCCCGCATTCAACTGCGCATGCAGCAGCCAGGCAGTTAACCCGCACCACCCCATGCTGCTCGCAGGACTCCGGCATTCACAGGACTTCACCCCCCGTGCGGTCTTGTGAACGCCGTTCTGCCAGCACCGTTTCCTACGTGGACTCGGCGGCGGTCCGTTAAGCGCTTACCTATTTCTCATATAGTTTTAACCCCGGCATTTTCACTCAGTGTTATAACTACCTGCATAAGGTGTAAACGATTACGAATGGGCGAAAGGCACAATTGCCCGCTGTCCTTCGAGAGCAGTTTAACAGGTTCTGGTTCGCAAATGTTAGTTCGCCGTTAGTTTTGGTTTAGGCGTTTGCAATGTGCCTGCCACTACACTGGCAGCATGGGATAATCAGACAACCATATGGACCACAGGTTCGGGTGTCTGCTCCAGCGCTGCCGAAGTCATAAGCTAACGATGAGAATTCACGTTAAATTCATCTAAAATTTATGCTTCTATTGATTGAACGGAATTAAACTGAATCAAGAATGGATGTTAAAGTGACTATCATGAACAATGTAACGGTTATCGAGCTTGCCGGCGAACTCAACTCTACCACTTCACCGATGGTGCAGGACAAGGTACTCCCGCTGGCGCATCCAGGCAGCAAAATCCTCCTAGATATGTCCCGTGTCACGTATATGTCCAGCGCCGGGCTGCGCACCCTGCTGCTGGTGCACCGCGAAATCAGCCGCGATATGGCGAGCCGCGTCGTCTTAAGTGGGCTTTCTGAAGAGATTCAGGATACAATGTCTATAACTGGTTTCCTGGAACACTTTATCACTTCCAAAGACCTGGAGACCGGGCTAAGACAGCTCAACGATTAGGTCGCGGTGCTTGCGTCGGGTTGCCTGCTGCACGCCTGCACCCGGCTCGCATTCCGGTCTGAATCCAACCGCCGAGTGCCAGTGATCGTTGTGGGCACTCGGCGGTTGGCTTTATACAACGCGCCGTGCGGCGCAGGACAACATGCAGCGTATAGATCACGAACCGACCCACTCGTATGGCGGTTTTCAACTGCGCATCGGCAGACCGTTGCCTTATGGTGCCTCAATGGTGCCCAACGGTGTCAATTTTTCCGTCTTCTCCAAACATGCCACCTCCTGCACACTGGTGTTGTTTAATCGCGGCGACACCGAGCCGCTGATTGAGATTCCCTTCCCGGAGGAATTCCGGGTAGGCGATATTTACGCCATGATCGTCTTTGGGTTGGATGTTGAGAATATCGAATACGGTTTCCGCATGATGGGACCGTTCAGCCCACACGAAGGTCACCGCTTCAACGATGACGCGATTCTGCTCGACCCTTACGCCAAAATCATCGCCGGGCGCGAGGTGTGGGGCGAAGCCATCAACCCTGAGAACATCTACCCGCACCGCGCGCGCCTGATCTACGATGACTTTGACTGGGGCGACGACCGCCCGCTGAACACGCCCATCGAAGACCTGGTGATTTATGAGATGCATGTGCGCGGCTTCACGCGCCATTTTTCGTCCGGGGTGAAATATCCCGGAACGTTTGCCGCCATCCGCGAAAAAATCCCCTACTTTAAGCGGCTGGGCGTCAACTGCATCGAACTCATGCCCATCTTCGAGTTTGACGAATTCGAGAATTCGCGGGTAGAACCGGAAAGCGGCGCGACCCTGATGAATTACTGGGGCTACAGCAGCATCGGCTTTTTTGCCCCCAAAGCCGGTTATGGGGCAACGGGCAAGCTGGGCATGCAGGTGGACGAGTTCAAGGCACTCGTCAAAGAACTGCACCGCAACGGCATCGAAATCATCCTCGATGTGGTCTATAACCACACTGCCGAAGGCAACGAGAACGGTCCAACGATCTCTTATCGCGGCATTGACAACAAGACCTATTACATGCTCACGCCGGACGGGCGTTACCTCAATTTCAGCGGCACAGGCAACACGCTCAACTGCAATAACCCCGTCGTGCGCGAACTGGTCATTGACTCGCTGCGCTACTGGGTCTGGGAATATCACATTGACGGTTTCCGCTTTGACCTCGCCTCGATTCTGGGGCGCGACCAGAACGGTATGCCGCTGGCGAATCCCCCCCTGCTGGAACGGCTGGCAAATGACCCGATTCTGGCGGATACCAAACTGATTGCCGAAGCGTGGGACGCGGGCGGGCTGTATCAGGTGGGCAGTTTCCCCGCCTATGGGCGCTGGGCGGAATGGAACGGCAAATACCGCGATATCGTGCGGCGCTTTCTCAAGGGCGATGAAGGCTTGGTGTGGGATTTTGCCGAACGCCTGCAAGGAAGCCCCGATCTGTATCATGATCGCGGACCAACCGCCTCGATCAATTTCATCACCGCGCACGATGGTTTCACCCTGCTTGATCTGGTGTCGTACAACGAGAAGCACAATTTAGCCAACGGCGAGAACAACCTCGACGGCGCGAACGATAACTACAGTTGGAACTGCGGGGTTGAGGGTCCAACGGAAGACGCCGAAATCAATGTCCTGCGCCTGCAGCAGATCAAAAATTTTGTCGCCGTGCTGCTGGTCAGTCAGGGCGTGCCGATGCTGCGCATGGGTGACGAATATGCACACACCAAGTACGGCAATAACAACACCTACTGCCACGACAACGAACTCAACTGGTTTAACTGGGATTTGCTGGAAAGCAACGAAGAAATCTTCAATTTCTTCCGGCAGATGCTTGCCTTTCGCCACGAACACCATGCCCTGCGGCGGCGCAAACACTTTACCTATACGGATACTGCCGCCAGCGGCTATCCCGACATTAGCTGGCATGGCGTGCAGGCGTGGAAAGTGGACTGGACTCACTATATCCGCACCCTGGCGTTTATGCTCTGCGGCAAACATGCGGTGCGCGATGGACATGCGGACGATTATCTCTATGTTGCCTTTAACACCCACTGGGAAACACACCGCTTTGAGGTCCCGGCACTGCCCAAAGGGATGCGCTGGCATGTCTTCGCCAATACGTCGCTGCGTGCGCCTTATGACATCTGCCGCCCCGGCGACGAAACGCCGCTCAGCAACCAGCGCTTTATCACGGTTGGATCGCGCAGTGTGATTATTCTGGTTGGGCGCTAAGCCAAATCGCGCCATTCGCCCACCGGGCAGTGGAATGTCACGCGCGCACTTTGGGCAGCTAACCCTGGCACAGCCACGCGAACAAGTTTGGCGGATTTGATTCGGCTGGTGGCTTGGTGGTACGGACGGCGCAGACTGGCGGGCAAACCGGGGGACACGGCGCTGTGTTCAGCACCACAGAACAGCGAGCAGTGCCTGGCGCTTGGCTGACTGCTCATAACCAAATGCGTCTTTGCAGTTTGCTCTGTGGGCGCGGCGGGGAGAACGGGTAAACGGCAGCACATACCCCAACTTGCCGGAATGCCCCCCTGATAGCATAATAGGAATCCGTGCGCACTACCTTGAACCGCAACCTGAAGGAGTTGTTGTGCGTCCATCTGTCATTCGCCAAATCGCAGCCATCTGCGTGTGTGTGCTGCTGCTTGCCGCCTGTGGTGGAGGCGACAGCGCCACCGAACTGCCTGCAGCAGCAACCGCCAATTTCACGGCAACGCCGGCAGTGCCAGCGCCGCAGGAGGCGACCGCCACTGCTGCTCCCGATGAAGCCAACACTACAGCCGCGCCGCAGCCCAGCAGTGCGGCGGCTACCCCCGTCGCACTGGACCCGGCAACCGGACTGCCGCTGGGCACGGCAGGTATGCCGCTTGCAGCGCGTGTCAACGGGGTTGAAATTACGCTGGCGCAGCTTGATCGCGCGGTTGAACGCCGCCAGCTTCAGGCGGCTGTGCCAGATATCACGGCGCTGCGTGCCGAAGAACTGGACATCCTGATTCAACAGGAAATCGTGCGGCAGGGGGCGGCGGGGCTGGGAATTACCGTCAGTGATGCCGCCGTTGATGCCGAAGTGCAGGAGTATTACAGCATCCTCGGCAGTGATCAGGCTTGGCAGGACTGGCTGATCCAGAACGGCTACACCGAACCGGAATTCCGCGAAGCACTGCGCCTTGACCTGATTACGCAGCGGCTGATTGAAACCGTTGTTGATCTCGATCAGCCAGTGCTGCATGTACACGCGCGGCACATCCTCGTCTACACGGCAGAGGAAGCAGCGGCGGTTGTCGCGCGGCTGGACAACGGCGAGGACTTTGCTGCTGTTGCGCAGGCAGTCTCGCAGGACATCACCACTGCGCAGAACGGCGGCGATCTGGGCTGGTTCACACGCGAACAACTGCTGGAACCGATTGTGGCAGAAGTGGCATTTTCGCTGGAACCGGGCGAATATACAGGTCCGGTGATTACGCGGCTGGGCTACCACATTATCCAGACGCTGGCATTTGAAGAGCGTCCGCTCACCCCCACCTCGCCGGAAGAACAGGCACAGTTTACACAGATTGTCTTTGAGCAGTGGCTGGCGGATCAGCTTGATGCCGCTGTCATTGAACGTTACCTGTAGCGCGAGTGGGGACCGTTGTTTCGTCGGGGCAAGCTAGAATATCCGCTGGATAGGCTCTTTTAAGAAGGGGGCGAACGCATGGGAAGCGGGTCTGCGCGTATTTACAACCTAGTTTCACTGGTGTTTTTTCTGCTGACCGTCGGCGTACTGCTGTTCGTCATCCTGCGGATGGCAGGTCCTGCATCGCAGCGGGCACAAGCGGCAGGCGTGCCCACACAGGTTGCGTTTCCGACGCTGGAACCAACGGCAGCACCGCGTGCCACCACACTGACGGCGACCAATGTCTATTCTGGCGCAAGCGAACTGTTTGAAACGCTGGGCGCGGCGCTGCCCTCGAATGAGGTCGTGGAGCTGCTGGCAATTGACCCCACACGCGCCTGGTTTAAGATCGCCTACCGGGGTTCCGAAGGCTGGATTCGCGCTGCGGATGTCAGTATCAGCGGCAGCACGCTGAGTCTGCCGGTCGAGACGGGTCCCACCCCGCCCACGCTGACGCCCACCGTGACCCTGACTCCGACAGAAACGACGACACCTACGGTCACACTCGCGCCGACGGCGACGATTACCGACACCCCCGGACCGACGCCGATCCCCAGCGATACGCCCACGCCGGAAAACACTGCCACATCCACAGAAACCGCTACACCGTCCGGTCCGACCTCAACCCTGGCACCCACGCAGACGCCGTTCCTGTACCAGCTGCGTGAGAATGTGCAGTTTGCGCGCAACTTCGCCAACCAGCAGGGCTGCGCCTGGCAGGGCATCGGCGGGCGTGTATTTGACTTCAGTGGCAATGAGGTCGCCGGGCTGACCGTCGCCGTGTTTACGCCGGATGGCAGCTTTAACCAGACGGAAATCACCGGGCGCGATACACTCTACGGCACAATCTCCGGGTGGGAGATTCAGGTGGATGTGACGATCAACAACCGGACGTATCTGGTCGAACTGCGTTCGGGCGCGGGCACACCGATTTCGCCACGCATTGAGGTCACGTTCCCCAGCAACTGCGATCAGAACGTGGCGCTGGTTAATTTCGTTGGCACACGCTAAGAGCCTACCGTAAACCTGTTTTCCTGAACAAGGGGGTTAATCCTCTTGTCCAGGGTTACGGATAGATACTAAGCCAAGAGGTTATGAGCGACGACCCGCAAAAACAACCGCCGCCTGTGCGCCGGGTGGGACAAAAGGATCGCAAGGAACGGCTGAAAACCGGCGGGCAATTGGTGCTGCCAGATGACGACGCGCCTCCGGCAGATGCCGCGCCCGCAGCGCCCGCGCCTGCTGCGGCTGCCCCTGCCAGCGCTCCGCCCGCGGCTGACGCGCATGCAGCGTTCCGCCGTCCGCCGGAAGCACCTGCGCAGCCGCCCGCACAGCCGCCCGCACAGCCGCCCGCACAGCCGCCCG
>DAOTWP010000324.1:0-6170 GCA_034435675.1 Anaerolineae bacterium | reverse complement strand
GGGGGACTGAGGGGGTGAGGGCTGTATCTGAGTAGTCAACTTAATCTTGTCAGTGTACTAAGTACAACCACAGAAATCTCGCGGGATTATTTTCCGTAGGGGCAGGTCTGAGACCTGCCCCTACATCCGACATTTTCAATTTGGTTGTACTTAGAGCTTAGTCGTCTCCATCGCCCCATCCCTCCGCATCCACCAGAAATACGCATCATAGCATAGTCCACAAACGACAGACGGCAGTGCTGCCCACACCGCCGTCTGTTCTACTGCATTTGCTCGCCGCCTGAAGCTAACCCTGCTGACCACCCTCACACAATATACGGCGTGCTCGCGCCCGTTTTGGTCATGCCCTGCGGGTCAAGCGCCACGTTGATGCACGCCGGTTTGCCGCTGGCGAATGCCCGTTCCAGCGCGCCCGCGATCTCGTCCGGCGACTCGACATGCTCGCCATAGCCGCCCAGCGCTTCGACCACCTTATCATAGCGCGTCGGTGCAAGGCTGGTCGCAATCGCCCGTTCCTCGCCCATCATCTTGATCTGCGGACCGCGAATCTGCCCCCAGCCCGCGTCGTTGCCCACAATGCTGACCATCGGCAGGTTGAAGCGGATCGCCGTGTCGAATTCGAAGCCGTTCAGCCCGAAGCTGCCATCGCCGTGCACAATCAGCACCTTTTTGTCCGGGTGCAGAATTTTCGCCGCCAGCGCGAACGGTACGCCCACACCCAGGCAGCCCAATGGACCGGGGTCAAGCCACTGCCCCGGATACGTCAGCGTAATCACCTTCGCCGCCGCGCTGACGATGTCGCCGCCGTCGCCGATCAGGATGGTGTCCTCGTCCACGAACTGCTCAATTTCCGCGCTGAAACGGAAGTGATTCACGGGCACGTCATCCAGCGCCATCCACTGTGCCAGCTTCTCGTTGGATTTGTCCTCCCACGCGCGCACCTGCGCCAGCCAGCCGTCGAAGCGCACGCCCTGCACGCCCTCTTGCAGCGCTTCCAGCACCAGCCGCGCGTTGGCACACAGCGCCACATCCGCCTGCCGGTTGTGGTTCAGTTCGGCGGGGTCGTTTTCAATCTGGATCAGCTTGCTCTGGGGGTTCCAGTCCTCTTTGCCGTACTTCAGGCGGAAGTCCAGCGGCGTGCCGATCAGCAGCACCACGTCCGCCTCGCGCAGTGCTTTGCCACGCGCGCTTTTGAAGCAGTTGGGGTGGTTCATCGGCAGTGCCCCGCGCCCGCCGCCGTTGGTGAACACCGGGATCGCCGCCTGTTCGCTCAGGTCGCGCAGGGCGATGTGCGCCTCGTCCCAGTAGACCTGCGTCCCGGCGATAATCAGCGGCTTTTGCGCGTCCCGCAGCAGCTCAAACATGCGCTGCAAGTCGCTCAGCGGCGGCTCCACCGGCACAGCAGTCACGCGGGCGGGGGTGGGCGGTTCGTCCACCGCGTTGAACAGGATGTCAAACGGCAGTTCGATAAACACCGGACCCGGACGCCCGCTGAGCGCCAGTGCAAACGCCTCCGCCATCCGCTGCGGGATGTCCTCGGTGCGCTCAATGGTGAAGCTGGCTTTGGTGAATGTCTGGAACATCTCGATCTGCGGGATTTCCTGCAAAGCGCCCATGCCCTTGGTCTTCAGCGGTGCCGCGCCCCCCAGCAGGATCATCGGGCTGCGCGCGTGATAGGCGTTGGCGACACCGGTCACCGCGTCGGTCACGCCGGGTCCTGCCGTCACCGCCGCCACGCCGATATTGCGCGTCAGCCGGGCGTGCGCGTCTGCTGCGTGTGCCGCCGCCTGCTCATGGCGGGTGTCAATCACGCGGATGTTGTGGTTCAGGCAGCCGTCGTAAATCGGGGCGATATGCCCGCCGCACAGCGTATACAGTGTGTTGACACCCTGCGCCGCCAGCGCCCGCCCGATCAGTTCTCCACCATGCGTAAACATAAGACTCCTTGAAATACATTATTGAACACAGAGGCGCGAAGACCGCGACGTGGGGACATGCAACGGCATGTCCACCGCCCGCCCAAAACCCAGCGCGCCAGGAAATCGAATTTGCGTTAGATTATAGCAGGGGCTAAAAATCGTGCTACGGCTGCGGGCGCTGGCAGCACTGGCAGCAGCCGGTCGCGCGGGGGCACACATGCCAGCATGCCCCCTCCCTCACAACTTCCCTACTGCCCCTGATAGCGCTCGACGAAAGCTTCGCCGCGTGGTTCGGCATCCCCCGTCAGCACATCTGGCGCGTTCAGCCCGAAGACGATGCGGTATTCGCCGTAGCTTCCGCGTTCGGCGCTGGTGATGGCAACAGAATAATCGTTGTCTTCGGGGAAAGTGTATTCCAGCGCGGAGTTGGAGTTGTCCGGCGGGTCAATGTCGTCGTTCTCGGCAAAAACGTCTTGCAGCAGAATGTCGCCAATCGCGATCAGCGTGTCCAGACTGCCGTCTGTTTCCTCAGCGTAGATGTAGATTGTTTCGCCTTCACGCATGCCGTACAGGTCGTACCAGTGCACCGGCGCGTCTTCGGTCAGTTCCCCGGTGAATGCCTGCACCCAGCCGTCGCCGCCCTCACCAGCGCCCCCGCGCCCGGATTCGGCAAGCTGCCCGCCCAGACCGCCGCCAGATACCCGTTCAGCCCGTTCCGGCGTGTCGGTCAGCCCGGCAAGCACTTCGGGCGCGTTGATGCCGATTATCAGGCGAAAATCGCCGCTGAGCGTTTCATCATAGCCGGTGACGGCGGCGCTGTAGTCGCCATCTTCCTTGACCACAAAATACAGCGCGGAGTTAAAGTTGCCCGGCGCGATGTCGTCTGCCGCAGCCAGCACATTGGCGAACCCGGCGTCCCCGATACCGATCAGCGTGTCCAGATCGCCGCTGGTCGCTTCGGCATAGAGGAACACATTGTCACCCGCCTGCAAGTCGGGGATGTCAAAATACACGGTGGGGTTGTCTTCATCCACTGTGCCGGTTTCCTCGCGCGTGCTGCGTGCGGTGTTGCCCAGCGGGAACAGCTCCGGCAGGTTGATGCCCACGCGCAGGTCAAAGTCACCCTCAGTGTCGGCATTAAAGCGGCTGACCGCAATGGCAAACTCGCCGTCATCCTCCACACGGTAGACCAGCGCGGAATTGTAGTCCTCGCTGCTCATATCATCATAGCGGGCGAAGACTTCCTCGCCATCGGCGTCAGTCAGCAGCAGCAGTGTGTCCAGTTCGCTGTCCTCGGCGGCTTCGGCAATGGCATAGACAAAATCGCCGGCGTTCAGGTCGCCCAGCGCAAAGCTGACCAGCTCATTATCATCGTCCACCGTGCCGCTGAATTCCTGAATGCCGTCCTGCGCGAAGACCTTCGGTGCGGCGGGTGCCGCCAGCAGCGCGCACAGGGCACAGAACAGCAGTGCAAGCAGAGTTCGTTTCATGGATGCGTCTCCTCATACCTGGCGGCGGGCACTGCGGTTCGCCCGTTCGATGCATGCAGCGGGGGCAGCGCCAAGCCCTGCACAGGCGCAGGTGTTATGATAGTTGTAGTGTACACTGAAATCCGCCCGCGCGGGAACTGAACGCCGGGCAGGCGGCAGGCAAGCGCAGACGATGTGCCGATAGAGTCACACCACAGACCGAGCCGCGTTTAACGAAAGGACAGGGAACTATCTACGCGCGATACGGAACCGCGCCCGGCATCCCAGATGCACAGCATCCGTGATGTGCCCACAAGGGCGAACCCGCTGATGCGCCTCGCCCTGCTGCCGGGCGTGTGCCCTGCTGTTCCCGCAATGCACATCTGTTTCTCACCTGCCGGGTGTAGGCAAGCGCGCCGTCTTTCGCTACCATCAGGGGCATCATCAAAGCAAGCAAGAGGAGGCTAGAAACTATGGCATCACGTTCAGCAGACGCCGTCTGGCGCGGCACACTGCAAGAAGGCGAAGGCAGCATGAAACTGGGCAGCGGCGCGTATGAGGGCGCGTATTCGTTCACCTCGCGCTTTGGCGAAGGCGCTGCGCCGGGCACCAACCCCGAAGAACTGATCGCCGCCGCGCAGGCGGGCTGCTTCACGATGGCGCTGGGCGCTGCGCTGGGGCGCGCAGGCTACACTGTCAACGAAATCAAGACCCATGCCGAACTGGAACTGCGCCGCGTGGACGAAAAGCTGACCATCACCAAAGCGGTGCTGACCACGCAGGGGGCTGTCGAAGGCGTGGACGCCGCGACCTTCCAGCAGTTTGCCGAAGACGCCAAAAAGGACTGCATCGTCAGCCGCGCGCTGGCGGGCATCACCGAAATGGAAGTTCACGCCACGCTGCTCTAGCAGTCCGACAAGATGAGCGTGACACCCGCTGCCCTTGTTTAGCCCTCACCCCCAACCCCGCTCCCGACCGTGCCTTCGGCACCAGGAGAGGGGCGCAACCCAATTGCCGGCGATTTTCCCTCCCCCGCGCCCAGCCGCGACGCGGCGTTGGGGAGCGGGAGACTGCGGGGGTGAGGGCTGTACCTGAGCAGTCAACTTAACCTTGTTGGTGTACTAAGTACAACCAAATTGAAAATGTCGGATGTAGGGGCAAGTCTGAGACCTGCCCCTACGGAAAATAATCCCGCGAGATTTCTGTGGTTGTACTAGCCGCGCCAGGCACGAGCACGGCGGTCAGAAGCACAACGAGCTGCGGCGCGCAGGGGTGTGCTGCGGCGCACCCCACCGCCTCTGCCCTGCCAGCACTGGCGATGGCTCAATCTGCATCCCCCTCAGCGCATTCGTTATCTCGATCAGGCTGCCGTCCGGGTCACGCACATAGGCGGACTCGATGGGTCCCGCCGCGCCCGTGCGCCGCACAGGACCCGCGACCACTGCTACTTCCTGCAACGCCAGATGCGCCAGCACATCAGCACAACGGGGTCAAGCTGTGCCAGTTGCAGCGCCTGCGTCGTCTCTCTGCCTGCCCGCTACTCGCCGTCCAGCAGGTAGCGTGCCAGCAGGTGCGCCGTAGCGTCCAGCGCGTCGCGGTGTGTGCGCTCGTAGGCGTGCGACGCATCCACCCCCGGACCGACCAGCCCAACCCGCGCTGCCCCGCCCGCGAACCAGTACGCCGACCCATCCGAGGCGTAATAGGGGTAAATGTCCACCTTATGGGCGATCTTGAACGTCTCCGCCAGCCGCCGCAGCTTGTTGTTCATCTCGAAGTGATACGGTCCGCTGCTGTCCTTTACGCAGATACTCGCCGAAAACTCATCGCCCGCCTGCCCGTCGCCCAGCGCGCCCATATCCACTGCCAGCACTTCCGCCAGATCCAGCGGCAGCCCGTGCGCGCCACCATGCCCGACTTCCTCATAGTTGGCGATCAGGAATACGGTATCCTGCGCGGGTTTGACCCCGGCATCCTTCAGCGCCAGCAGCGCGCCATAAATGCACGCCACCCCCGCCTTGTCGTCCAGGTGCCGCGAGCGGATGAAGCCCGTATCTGTCACCTCGACACGCGGGTCGAGGAAAATAAAATCGCCCACGCCAATGCCCAGCGCTGCGGTTTCGGCGGCGCTGTTCGTGCGCACATCCAGCCGCACCTCCATCAGGTCGGCATTACGTTCGGCGCTGGCAACACCACGATTGACATGTGTGCTGGGGTTGCTGGGCAGCAGTGTGCCCCGGTAGCGGCGGTTGTCGTGCGTGCGCACCGTCACGCCTTCAAACTCGACGGCGTTATACATGAACCCGCCGAGCAGCGTGGTCTTCAGCCGCCCATCGCCCTTAACTTCCTTGACCATCAGCCCCAGCGTGTCCACGTGGGCAGTCATGCCGCGCGGCGCGTTCGATGCTGCGCCCTTCCAGCGCAGGACCAGCGCCCCTTTGCGCGTGACCTCCAGCGTCATGTCGGGCAGGTTGAGTGCCGCAAAAGTCTGCTGTGCCAGCGGGATGACTTCGGCATGATAGCCGGTAGGGCTGGGCGTGTTCAGCAGTTTGACCAAAAACTCGACAACTGAATTAATATTGATTTTGATGTCCATTTATTTTTCCACCGCCATGATCGCTGATTGACAGGTTAACAGATACCCCATTTATGCAATCCACGCCAGCACGCGCAATCCCTGGGTGCATTCGGATGGCGGGATACATGCCCCACAGCGCCAGCAAAGCGAACCACAAAGCGGCAAGGATGACTGTACGACGAAGGCACAGAGGGCACGGAGAACCCG
>DAOTWP010000323.1:0-8098 GCA_034435675.1 Anaerolineae bacterium | reverse complement strand
GGTGTTCAGCTCGGTTGCCGGGCGCTTTGGCAACAATGGGCAGACCGACTACAGCGCCGCCAATGACCTGCTCTGCAAGCTCAGCAGCAGCCTCAAGGCGTGGCGTCCTGATACACGCGCCATCGCCATTGACTGGACGGCATGGGGCGGTATTGGCATGGCAACACGTGGCTCGATCCCCAAAATCATGGAAATGGCGGGCATCGAAATGCTGCCGCCCGAAGCCGGTATCCCCACCGTGCGGCGCGAACTGCTGGTCGGCGGCGGTGAACTGGTGGTCGGTGGTAAGCTGGGCATGCTGGTAGACGAATGGGACAGCACCGGCGGGTTCCAGCCGCAGACGGTCAACGGGGCGCTGATGATCGGGCAGATCACCGCTGCGCAGCTCTACGGCGGCGTGCAGGTCGAAACCGTGCTCGATCCCCAGGCACAGCCGTTCCTGTTCGACCACGCGATGGACGGTACGCCGCTGCTGCCGGGCGTGATGGGCACAGAAGCGTTCGCCCAGCTTGCGCGCGTGCTGGCGCCGGATTATCCGTTTGTGCGCGTGTTTAATGAGCATTTTGACAGCCCGTTCAAGTTCTACCGCATGGAAGCGCAAACGCTGTATCTGTCGGCGCAGATCTTCCCGGCGGGCGAAGGCGAACTGCTGGCAAACGCGGCGCTGAAGTCACGGCGGACACTGCCCAACGGCACGGTGCAGGAAAAGACGCACTTCACCGCGCAGGTCAGCCTGAGCAAACACACGCCGGAACAGCCCGCGGCAGCATTCACCCCGCCGCAGGACTTCCCGATTAGCCCGGAAAGCATCTACCGGGTTTACTTCCACGGTCCGGCGTATCAGGTGCTCGCAGGCGTGCAGGTCACTGAAGGGCTGGCAGTCGGGCGCTTTGCCGCGAACCTGCCAGCGGACACGGCTCCCGCCGATGCCGTGCTGCTGATGCAGCCGCGCCTGCTGGAACTGTGTTTCCAGACGGCGGGCATCTGGGAGGCGCAGACGATGCAGCGGCTGGCGCTGCCCATGTCGCTGGAGAGCGCGACGGTCTATGCCACGCCGGAGCCAGGCACACCGCTGTACGCGGTGGCGCAGGCGGTGGACGGCGGCGCGTGGTTCGACTGCTGGGTGCTGGATGCGCAGGGCAATGTCTATGTTGAACTGCTGGGCTATCGCACAGTGGCGCTGCCGGGTACGGTAACGCTGTAACCAGGATACCGGGCGGTCTGCTGGCACAAACTGGCAGATCGCCCACACTGCACACAGGTTAAGCCGGCGGGCACACGGCAGGTGCGCACCCGATCAGGCAGCCCCACAGACCCGCCATGACGGGCAGGGTTTGTTTCAATGTGTCTGGTAAGCAGAAAGATGATCGCGGCGTGACGATTTTGTGGCTGGTGGACTCCCTAAACGCGCATCCTGATCTGGCGCGCGGCGAACCCCCGGATGGACTGCTGAGCGCGGCAGAAGCGGCACGGCTGGCGCGGTATCATGTCGGCAAGCGCCGCTGTGACTGGCTGCTGGGACGCTGGACGGCAAAGCGGCTGCTTGCGCCTGTGCTGGGCGAACTGCCCACCGTGCTGAATGCGCCGGACGGTGCGCCCTACGTACCCGGTGCGCAGGCGCTCAGCCTGTCCATCAGTCATTCCGGCAGCCATGCCTGCTGTGCTGCCGCGTGGGGCGCTGCGGTGGGTGTTGACCTTGAAAAGCTTGTGCCGCGCAGCCGGGCACTGGTGGACGACTTTTTCACCGACGCTGAAGCCGCGCTGGTGGACAGCGCCGACCCCGGCAGTGCTGACCTGCTGATTACGCTGATCTGGAGTGCCAAAGAAGCCGCGCTCAAGGCGCTGCGCACCGGGCTGACCGTCAGCACGCGCAGTGTCGAAGTCTGCCCCGCTGCCCCGCGGGCAGGCGATTGCTGGCACGGCTTGATGCTGCGCTGCGGCGCTGCTGGCGACCTTAACGGTTGGTGGCGTGTGCTTGATCTGGCGGATGGCAGCTATGTGCTGACGCTTGCGGCGGACAGCGCGCAGGCTGACAATTGTAGAAATAACACCAGCGAACGAGAACACTCGCTTGAACCAGGGGCTTAACGCCCTTTGTTCGCCGACGAACTGCGTAAGTCCTGAATTGATGCGCAACAATAAATGCGGTTCCACACGTTGATTCGTGACGGAAGGAAGAAAACAGAATGCGAATGGATGATTACATCAACGATCTGCGCGAACGCCGCGCGATTTCTGCGGGAACGCCCAGAGACGCCGAAACCCAGCACAGCAAGGGACGCCTGACTGCTCGCGAACGGCTGGAACTGCTGTTCGATCCCGGCACGTTTACGGAAATTGACTCGCTGGTGCTGCCGCGTTTTGAAACCTACATGGGCGGCAAGCAGTCGCGTTATGGCGACGGTGTCATCACCGGCTTCGGGCTGGTCAACGGGCGGCATGTCATCGCGGCGGCGCAGGATGCGGCGGTGATGGGCGGCTCGCTGGGCGAAATGCACGCCAACAAAATCGTCAAGGCGATGAAAATGGCGATGCAGTACGGCTGCCCGTTTATCGCGCTGAACGACAGCGGCGGCGCGCGGATTCAGGAAGGCGTGGACAGCCTGGGTGGTTATGCGCGCATCTTTGACGCCAACTGCGAGGCGTCCGGCGTGATCCCGCAGATTTCGGTGATTCTCGGTCCGTGCGCGGGTGGGGCGGTCTATTCGCCAGCGCTGACCGATTTCGTGTTTATGACGGAAAACAGCTATATGTTCATCACCGGACCGGATGTGGTCAAGGCGGTGATGCAGGAAGAAGTGACATTTGAAGACCTGGGCGGCGGGCGCGTCCACAGTCAGGACAGCGGCGTGTGCCATTTCCTGACGCGCGATGACCGCGAATGCCTGATGCAGGTGCGCGGTCTGCTCAACTACCTGCCGTCGAATAATCAGGATGACCCGCCCTATGTGCGCCCGACCGATGACCCGGAGCGGCGCTGCCCCGAACTGGAACAGCTTGTGCCCACCGAACCGTACAAGCCCTATGATGTGCGGCAGGTGATCGGCAGCATTGTGGACGACGGCAGTTTTCTGGAAGTCCACCGGCTGTGGGCAGCGAATATGGTGGTCGGCTTTGCGCGCCTGAACGGCTATGTCGTTGGGCTGGTCGCCAACCAGCCGACCGTGTTGGCGGGCTGCATTGATATTCAGGCGTCCATCAAAACGGCGCACTTCATCCGCATCTGTGATGCCTATAATATCCCGATCATCACCTTACAGGATGTGCCGGGCTTTTTGCCGGGCAAGGATCAGGAATACGGCGGCATCATTCGCAATGGCGCGCGCATGATCTACGCCTACAGCGAAGCGACTGTGCCCAAGCTGATGGTCATTTTGCGCAAGAGCTACGGCGGGGCGTACTGCGTGATGAGCAGCAAAGGGCTGCGCGGCGACCTGCTGTACGCCTGGCCCAATGCGGAAATCGCGGTGATGGGCGCTGAGGGCGCGGTCAACATCCTGTTCAGGGGTGAACTGAAAGGCGCGGCAGACCCGGCAGCGCGGCGTAAGGAACTGGTGGACGATTACCAGCATAAGTTCAACAATCCCTATGTCGCCGCCTCGCGCGGGTTGATTGACGAGGTAATCGAACCGCGCGACACACGCCGCGTGCTGATCCGGGCGCTGGAACTGACGCTGGCAAAACGCGAGCGCCATACGCCCAGGAAGCACGGCATTTCGCCCATGTAGCGCCCGCACAGGAGAAAGAACGCATGTTTAAGAAACTGCTCATCGCCAATCGTGGCGAAATCGCGGTGCGCGTGCTGCAAAGCTGCCGTGAACTGGGCATCAAGACTATCGCGCTGTACGAAGCGGCTGACCAACATTCGCTGCATGTGCGCCTTGCAGACGAGTGTGTGCTGCTCAAAACCGGGTTCATGGATGGCGACGCCATTATCAAAATCGCGCAGGAACACGGCGCTGACGCCCTGCACCCCGGCTACGGCTATCTGGCGGAAGAGGCGGGGTTTGCGCGCGCCTGTACCGCTGCGGGCATCACGTTCATTGGTCCGCGCGCTGATGTGATCGACACGCTGCGCAACAAGACCAACGCGCTGGAGCATGCCCGCGCAGCAGGGTTCCCGACAGTAGCGAGTTCGCCTGTCAGTTTTGACGGCGACAATCCTGCCGCGCTGGCAGATGCTGCGCAGGCGCTGGGCTACCCGGTAATTGTGAAATCATGCAGCGGCGGGCGCGGTCCCGGCGAACGGTTGGTGCGCAGCCCGGAACGCCTGCTGCAAACCGTGCAGACCACACAGGCAGAAGCGCAGGCGGTCTACGGTAGGCGCGAGGTGTATCTGGAACGCGCGATCATGCCTGCGCATCAGGTCGGCGTCACGTTGATTGCCGACCAGCAGGGCAGGATCGTGCATTTTGGCGATCACGAAGGGTCGCTGGTTTACCGCAACCGCAAGCTGGTGGAAGAAGCGCCAGCGCCGTGCCTGCCGCTGGAACGTCGCCAGCAGTTGTGGACGATGGCGGTAGAGCTTGCCCGCCTGTTCAAGTATGACGGTCTGGGCACTGTTGAATTTCTCGTTGACGAAATGGGGGGTATCTTCTTCACCGAGATTAA
Source organism: Anaerolineae bacterium (assembly GCA_034435675.1). Taxonomy (GTDB): domain Bacteria; phylum Chloroflexota; class Anaerolineae; order Aggregatilineales; family Phototrophicaceae; genus DAOTWP01. The sequence goes on along the minus strand of DAOTWP010000323.1, from coordinate 3,487 downwards.
AGCGCGCATCCAGACCGAACACTCGCTTAACGAAATGCTGGCGCGGGTGGATTTGGTGCGCGAACAGATTCGCATCGCGGCGGGCGAGGCGCTGAGCATCAATCAGGAGCAGGCGCTGCCGCATGGGCATACGATTATGGTGCGAGTTAATGCCGAAGACCCCCTGAACCGCCTGATGCCTTCGCCGGGGTTGGTGCGCCACCTGCGGCTGCCGGGGGGCAGTGCGGTGCGCGTTGATACCCATGTGCAGGTGGGTTACAACATTCCGGCAGTCTATACGCCGTTAGTCGCCAAGCTCACTGTGTGGGGGCAGGATCGCGCCCAGGCGGTCAGCCGGATGCAGCGCGCCCTGAGCGAGTTCAATGTGGGCGAACTGACGACGAATCAATCTTACTTGCAGGAGATACTGCGTTCAGAAACGTTCGCGGTGGGCTGTTATACTACCGCTTCGCTCGAACCGCCTGGCGCGGTGCCGCAGAATCATCTGCCGCTGGAAGACCTCGCCGCGATTGCCGCCGTGCTGTATCTGCGGCGCAGCAGCCTGTCCGCGCCGGTTTCATCGGAACGCTTACAGGGCGGGTGGTATCGCAGCAGCCGCCGTTTGCCGGAATAGCCTGTGACGAGGAGTAAATCATGAACAAGTTCAAAATCACGCTCAACGGGCAGGTGTTCGCGGTGGAAACCGGTACGGTGCTGCCCCATGACCGTGAGTTTGTCGTTACCGTCAACGGCAGGGGACACCGCGTGACGCTGCCAGAGGGCGAGGCGCTGGACTGGCTGATGGTTGATGGACAGCCCTATGAGATCGCCTTTGACCGCGACCTGCGCTGGCTGCGGGCGCTGGGGCGCACCAGCACTCTGGAAATCCGCGACGAACAGGCGGCTGATGGGCAGCCGCGCAGTGGTGACGGGCGCGTCAAAGCGCCTATTCCGGGGTTAATCAGCCGGGTGCTGGTGCAGCCGGGGCAGGCGGTGGAAGTGGGCCAGCCGCTGCTGGTGCTGGAAGCGATGAAGATGGAAAACGAAATTCGCGCCCCGCGGGGCGGCACTATCAGCACCGTTCAGGTTGAGCCGGGGCAGGTGGTGGCGCGCAGTCATGTGCTGCTGGAGATCGAGGGGTAACAGTCGAACGTGCCAGCGGGGGCACAACACACATCTGTGTGCTCAGTGCCCCCACTGCTTTGCGGCGCTTAAGCTTGCGTATGCTTGGGCAAGGGGATGAGGCGCTTCGAGAAGATAATCGGGTTACTGGTAGGTTGAAGCATGCTTTGCCCCTACGCAAGACGTTATCCGATTAAATCGTTAACCTGCATCCTCCCCTTGTTTGGCAAAACAGGTTTTATAGAGCGCCACTTATGCGTCGGCAGGGGCGTAGTCAATTTCCTTGAGCGTCTGAACGATGCTGTCCCACGACGCTGGGGTATCCCACTGCACTGTCACCTGCTTGCTGCTGACGCTGCCTTCAACCGACTTGATCCCGGCAAGCGCGGTCAGTTCGTTCTTGATGGTGCGCACACAGCCATCGCAGCCAATGTTGGGGACAGTGAACGTTTTCTGGTCCATAGGGCTTCACTCCAATCCTAAAATACCGGGTAGGGTATTTATATTATACAGCGATCACGAGTATGGATGCTGTCGCATTGCACTGATCTTACGTGTTAAACGTCATGTTGTGGGCAGAATGAACGACAGCTCCGGCGCAAGCGGCTGCACGCCCTCCGCCGGAGGGGGAAAGCCAATGCCCAGCGCCGTGCCCAGCGTAATTACCGCCGCCTGCGGAGTACCCGCGTAAGCACTGGCGGCGGCAGTGCCGTCATGCAGCAGACGCAGCTTGATCTGACCGTCAAGGTGCTGGCTCAGGTCTTCGGCAAGGTGCTGCTGCAAGTTGTCGGACAAATGCCGCAGGGCGTAGTAACCGGCTTCATAAAGCGGCAGTGGCTGCCCATCGCTTAGGTAACAGGCAAGGCAGGCGCCAATGTTCAGCGTTTTGGGATCTTCAGCATATTCCGCGCAGGTGCTGGTGATCAGCCGGCTCATCCAGTTAAACAGCCGGGTGCGCCCGCTGCTGTCCAGCAGCATTTCGCGTGCTTCTGCCGGGGCAGGCAGTGCAGGCAGCGGGCGCAATGCTGCCAGAGTGCCCCCGGCATAGTAAGCAATGGCGCGTTTGGCACTGCTGCTGCCAAAGTCAAAGACCAGCGCGGTGTCTGTCGCGTCTGCCAGCACACGCCCCATGCCGACCAGCCCAATCTGGGCACCAAATTCGGAACGGCGCACGTCGCAGTCCTTGATACCGCTGCGCCCCAGCACTTCCGCCGCGCCGGAACGCAGATGTTCGCCCAGCCAGCCCGCCGCGCTGCCGCCGCCGATCCACACCTGCCGGATGTTCTGCCAGTGTGTCCATTCAGAATCGCCCCACTGTGGGCGTGCCGCCCGGTTAAGCCGCCCGGCAGTCTTGAGCGTCAGCAGCAGGTAGCCCAGCCGGTGCCCGGCAGCGATGCCCAGCTTGTACGCTTCTTTGACCGGCAGTTGTTCAAACCAGCTTTGCACCTGCCCGGCATGCAGCCCTGCAGTAGCCAGCGGGTACTGCGCTGCCAGCTCCTGAAACAGCGCCGCCAGCGCCTTTGCAGAGAGCAGGTCATAACCGCTTTTGCCGATCAGTTCCGGCGGGACCGGCAGCCCTGCCAGATCAACAATGTGCATCTGGTTGAGTGATGCTTGCACATCAATGGGTTCAAATGCCATGCGCGTCCTCATCAGACCTGTGTCTCATTGGTGGTGCAGATGTCGCCTGCACCTGCGCTGTAAAATGCTGCGTGAAGGTTTTCTGGCGTGCCAGCCAGACGAATCCTCCTGCCGCGATCAGTGTCATGAACATTGCGCCGAACCAGGTTGCCTGCGGCGCAACAGTGTCACCCAGAAAGCCGCCGATGACCGGGGCAAACCCGGCTGCAATCGGGTAGGTAATGCTGAACACGCCCATATAGCGCGCGCGGCGGTCCGCCGGGGCAAGGTTAGCAACGAACGCTGTGGTCGTGGGGGCAATCAACAGTTCACCAAACGTCAGCACCACCATGCTCAGCAGAAATGCCGGGAACGCCGTGCCCAGTCCCACGCTGCCGATGCCCAGCGCGTAGAGCAGCGCGCCTGCCGCCATCACCGGCACCGGCGGAAAGCGCGCACTGAAGCGCGTAATGCTGGTTTGCAAAAAGACCACCATCAGGGCGTTGGTAGTTACAATCCAGCTAAAACTCTCTTCCGCGACGCCATAATGCGTTTTGGCGTAGATCAACAGCAGCGTGAACATGGTCGTCGGGGCGCTCAGCGCGAGGACGAACAGCCCAATCACCGTCACAAACGTGCGATCCCGGAAAATCACGCGGAAACCACCATCCGGCACAGCGGGTATGTCTGCCGGGCGCTGGGCATGGTTTCCGGCAGTGCCAGCAGCAGGTACAGCGCCAGTCCAAGATTAATCGCCGCGGTGATG
>DAOTWP010000322.1:0-21063 GCA_034435675.1 Anaerolineae bacterium | reverse complement strand
GGTACAGGCGCGCTGCGCTGTTCAGATCGCGCATGCGCTCGACCACGACATCGGGTGTTGTCGCAAAGCACGACAGCACAGGGGGATAGGCGTCCGGGTCGTGCTGCATGCTCGTCACGCCGCCGCCGCAGCCAGAGGTCAGCACCAGACGGCGCGGGGGTGTGAACTCGCGCCTGCGCAGCAGGACATCCACGACCGTCCGACTGCGATTCAGCCGCACCAGCCCCACCTCGTCCAGCGCCTGAATGACCCCCTCGTTGTAGAGGAAACCCAGTGCCAGCGCCTCCTGATCCAGCGGGCTGCACAGCATCGTTGCCAGTTCCTGACCGTTGACATAGATGCTGAGCTGCGACTCGGCGATTACCCCGCCTGCGACCAGCGCGGCGCCTTCCTGCGCGACTTCGTAATAGGCGTAGGGCATAACGCCGGGCAGATCATCCGCCATGCTGTCGGGCTGATCCGCGCTCATTCGCCGTTGCCCCCGTTCCTGCGGCGTTTCTGCTGCCGTGTGCTGCGCCGGATTTCTTCCTCGCTCCAACCCTGTTCGAGTCCGAACTCGATCTTGGGCTTGAGCGCGCCTGTAGGGCACACGCCGATACACTGCCCGCAGAAGACACAGGGCGAACTGGTCATGGGAATAGCATAGCTGGTTGAGACGTGCGTATTAAAGCCCCGTTCCGCCAGCGTCAGCGCAAAGGTGTACTGGGCATCCTCGGCACAAACCTGTACGCAGCGCCAGCAGAGGACACACTGGCTGTAATCACGCACGTAGAACGGGTTATCGTCAATCACGGCGTGTTCGCGCCGGGAAGCAGCGGGAAAGCGGTCCGCATCGGCTGCATATTCGTGCATCAGGTGCTGAATCTCCGGCGCTTCGCTGAGGTCAACCGCCGAATTGAGCATTTCCAGAATCGTGCGGCGTACCGGATCAACCCGTTCACTGCGCGTCTCTACCTGCATGCCCTGCTGGCAGGTGACCACACAGGCAGGCTGGAGCAGCCGCCCATGATTGACATCAACCACACACAGACGGCATAACCCGTTCGGCGTGGTCGCCTCGTGGTAGCAAATGACCGGGATGTCTTTGCCAAGCAGCTTTGCGGCTTGCAGAATCGTCGTCCCCGGTGGAACCGTGACGTTTTCGCCATCAATGCTGAGTGTGATTTCCGGTTGGTCGCTCATGCGCAGTCCTTGTCGGTTTCGCTTTCCAGGTGTTTCGTCCGATGACTCCACTGGCGCAGGGACTCATCGGGGCATTGGTGGGGCGCAGCAGACCACGCCCGCAGCGGGTCAGATCACAGCCTAAGAAGCGCCTGCTGTGCCGTTGGAAGGGGTGCCGGTTTCAAGCAGCCCGTCCCACTTTGCCAGCGCGCTCAACACGGCAGACGCCGCCGTTTGCCCCAACCCGCACAGCGACGCCTGAGTCATCGTCCGCCCCACTGCCAGCAGGCGCTCGTGGTCGCCGCTGAGGGGCGCACGTTCGAGAATTTCTGACTGGCGCTGGGTGCCCAACTGGCATGGAAAACACTTGCCGCAGCTTTCGTGCTGGAAGAAGTGCGCCAACCGCAGCAGCAGTTCGCGCAGATTCACCGTATCGTTCAGCACCAGCACCGCGCCGGAGCCAAAGGTGCTGCCCGCTGCCTGCAAATCCTCAAACGTCAGCCGGACATCCAGTTCAGCGGGCGTGAGCAGTGTGCCCGCCGCACCGCCCATCAGCACCGCCTGCACAGTCCCGACCACCCCGCCGCAGTGCCGTTCCAGCAGCGCCCGCAGGGTAATGCCGGGCGAAAGCTCGTAGACGCCGGGACGCCGCACATGCCCGCTGACCGAAACCAGCTTGGTGCCGCTGCTTTTTTCCGTGCCGTACTGGCGAAACCATGCCGCCCCTTCCCGAATGATCGCGGGGACGGCACAGAGCGTTTCCACGTTGTTGATCGCGGTGGGTCTGCCGAACAGTCCGTGTGTTGTCGGGTAGGGTGGCTTGATGCGCGGGAAGCCGCGTTTGCCCTCGATTGCCTCGAACAGCGCGGTTTCCTCGCCACAGATATACGCGCCCGCCCCGCGCCGAAGCTCAACATGCAGTGAGAAGCCACTGCCGAGAATCGCATCGCCCAGCAGACCTGCCGCGTATGCCTCGTCCAGCGCCGTTTGCAGTCGTTTGACAGCTTCGGGATATTCGCCGCGCACGAAAATAACCGCCTGCCGCGCATCCACCGCATAAGCGCACAGCGCGATGCCTTCCAGCAGCAGGTGCGGGCGCTGTTCCAGCAGCACACGATCCTTAAACGTGCCCGGTTCGCTCTCGTCGGCATTGCAGACTACATAATGGATGCCATCGGGGTCCTGTGCGCGGTTGGCGCGCATCCCTTTCCACTTAATGCCCGTAGGGAACGCCGCCCCACCGCGCCCGATCAGCCCGGCGTCCTGCACCTGCTGGATCACCGCGTCAGGCGTCATCGCCTCAAGCGCGCGGCGCAGCGCCCGGTAGTCGCCATACTCGCGCAGCGTCTCCGCCTCGCTGCCCGCAATGCCCGCCAGCAGCAGCAGCGGTTCTCCGCCGATCACACAGGCGGTGGATTGCTGCGGGGTGTCCAGCAAATCGCGGGCGGCGGTCACGGGCGCGTGGGCAATTTCGCCCTGCCCGCGCTGGCTGATCAGCGCCGCCGGGGCGTGTTCGCACAGCCCAATGCACGGCGACTGCTCAATGGTGAACCGCCCGTCCGGGGTGCTGCCTTCGCCCACCAGACCGAGCATGGCAGTCAGTTCCGCGAGCTGCTGGTCTGCCCCTGCCAGCCAGCACGACGCGCTGGTACACAGGCGGATAATGCGTTCGCCGGTTGGCTGGTCATGAAACAGCGTGTAGAAGCTGATCACGCCGTAAATATCGGCTTCGGGCACGCGCAGGGTATGCGAAACCGCGTGAACTGCCTGCGGCGAGATATAGCCGAATGTGGTCTGAAGCTCCCACAGCAGCGGCAGCAGCGCCTCGCGTGAGCGTCCCTGATAGGCGCTGGTGATGTTTTCTAATGAGCGCGTCTCGATTGACGGGGCAGACATGCGATAATCCTATTCGTAGGCATCAGGGTGAGTCCGGGTCCGACTGCGCCAGGCGCTGTGCCTGCTGCAATTCGTCCGGTGTGTTGACGTTAAAGAAGGACAGCCCGTGCGGGTCAAATGCCCGGTATTCCGGTTCGTCCAGCGTGCGGACGCGCACGGCAGCGTAGAAGCCGATGACCTTGAGCTGGTCGGCATCAAGCCGCTGGCGAATGGCGGGCAGGCAGGTGCGGCGGTAAACGGCGTGCAGTCCTTCGGGATAACCGTTCACGCGCGGCACAATCACATCAAACGGGGCTTCCTCTGGCGCGTCTGCCTTTGGCGACTCTGCCGCCAGTCCGATCATGTACGCCAGCAGCGCCGGGTTGACCAGGGGCATATCACACGCCAGCACGAGCGTGCAGGGTGTCTGGCTGTGATACAGCGCGGTGTAGATGCCACCCAGCGAACCTTTATCCGGCAGCACGTCGGCGTACATCGGCAGCCCCAGATGCGCGTATTCCGCCTGCCGGTTGGTAATCAGGATGGTCTGCTGCTGCCCCAGATGTGCCACCCGTTCGAGCAGATGTTCAATCATCGGCTTACCCAGCAGGGACACGAAGGACTTGTCCGTGCCCATGCGCGAACTTTTGCCCCCCGCAATAATCGCCACCGTGAAACTGGTCAATGCCTGGACCCCTGCTGGTGCTGAACATACTGCTGCACAGGCGTCTGCGCAGACGGACACGTTCAGGTCAATGCAAATAGTGCGTCGGTTCCTTGATTGCGCCGCGTTCGTCCAGCGGAATGTCCGCCTCCGGACGCTGCGGAGCGTTTGTCTTGCGCAGCTTGACTGCTGCCATCTTGTAATCCGGAATTTTGGCGCGCGGATCCACCTTGTCCAGCGTGAGCAGGTTGGCAGCCGCCTCGACAAAATGGAACGGCAGAAACACCGTGCCCACCGGCGAACGCCCGGTGACCATCACCCGGCAGACCACCGACCCACGCCGTGAGGACACCTCAACCCAGTCGCCGGAAATGAGCTGTAAATTTCCGGCATCATCGGGATGCATCTCCAAGATGGCTTCGGGGAACGCCTCGTTGATCTGTGAACGGCGGGTCATCGTGCCGCCGTGCCAGTGGAACAGCACGCGCCCGGTCGTGAGGTGGTAGGGGTACTCTTCGTCGGTGAGTTCACTCTCTGTCCCGTATTCCAGCGCCCAGAATTTGCCCCTGCCGCGTGGGAAACTGTCCGCAAAGAGGTAGGGCGTGCCGGGATGGTCGAGCGTTGGGCAGGGCCAGTGTACGCCGCCCTCACGTTCCAGCCGTTCGTAGGTGATGCCGTAGAAGTCCGGCGTGACCGCGCGCATCTCCTCCCAGATGGCTTCGGCATTGGCATAGTCGAACCCGGCGCTGTGTTCCACGCCGAGCAGCCGCTCCATGCGCTGCGCCAGATCGCAGACAATCTGCCAGTCCGGGCGAGCCTGCCCGACCAGCGGCAGCGCCTGCCGGATACGCTGAACGCGGCGGTCACTGTTGGTGAAAGTGCCGTCTTTTTCCGCAAAGCTGGCAGATGGCAGGATCACATGGGCATATTTGCCTGTTTCGTTGATGAACAGGTCAATGCACACCAGCAGATCAAGTGCTTCGATAGCATGCTGCGCGTGCGCCAGGTTGGGTTCGCTGGTCAGCGGGTCTTCGCCCATGACGATCATCGCCCTGACGCTGCCCGTCAGCGCTCCGTCCACCAGTTCTGTGACGGTCAGACCGGGTTCGGGCGACAGCGCAGTGTGCCATGCTGCCTCAAAGCGGGCGCGCACTGCCGGGTCATCCACGCGCTGGTACGCCGTATATACATTGGGCAGCCCGCCGCTGTCGGAACAGCCCTGCACATTGTTCTGCCCGCGCAGCGGATTCAAGCCTGTGCCCGGTTTGCCAATATGCCCGGTCATCAGCGCGAGATTCGCCAGCGCCAGCGCATTGTCGGTCCCATGGGTACTCTGGCTGATGCCCATGCCCCAGTAGAACGCGGCTGCTTTCGCCGTCGCGTACATGCGGGCGGCACGGCGCAGGTCTTCGGCAGGAACCCCGCTGACCGACTCCGCCCATTCCGGCGTGAAGGCTTCCAGCGACTCCAGGTATGCGTCGAAGCCTTCGGTGCGGGCAGCGATAAAGTCCGGGTTATACAGCCCTTCTTTGACGATGACGTGTGCCATCGCCTGATAGACCGCCACATCGGTGCCCGGTTTCTGCCGCAGCCACAGGGTCGCAAAATCGGTCAGTTCAATCTGCCGGGGGTCAATGACAATCAGTTTAGCCCCGTGCTGGCGGACTGCTTTTTTCAGAAACAGGCTGATGACCGGGTGGGTTTCGGTCGTGTTGCTGCCGGTGACGATGAACGTGTCGAGATGCTCCATTTCGGCAATGCTGTTGCTCATCGCGCTGGAGCCGAGGGCAAGCTGCAAGCCGGTCACACTGCCGGCATGGCACAGGCGCGCACAGTGGTCAATGTTGTTGGTGCGTGCTACCGCCCGCAGCCACTTCTGGAGCACGTAGTTGTCTTCGTTGGTCGCTTTGGCGCAGGCGAACCCCGCCAGGCTGCTGCCACCGTGCTGTTGGACCATCTGCGCCAGTTTTTCGCTGACCAGCCCCAGCGCCTCGTCCCAGGTGGCTTCGCGGAATTCACCGGGCGCGCCCGTGCGAATCAGCGGCGTTTTGACCCGGCTCGGATGCGTGGCAAAGTCCGTGCCGAAGCGTCCTTTTACGCATAGATTGCCATAGTTGGGTGCACGATCAAACGGAGCCGTTACGCGATAGATGTGGTTGTCCCGGATGTGCAGCTGCATCTGGCAGCCGACACCACAGTACGGACAAGTCGTGTGGATCAACCGATCCGGGGTAAGCGGTGCCATAGACAATCTTTTCAATAACTATCTTTATCTTTATTCTACCGGGGTTTAGATGCCTGTCAAACGCTGGCGGTAGGGCACAGGCTGAGGACTGGACGACGCGCAGGCAGCCAGGCGATTGGGCGGCGACTAGTCAGCGGCAGCGACATCACGGTGCTTACCACTGGCGGGGAGCGATGCTGAGCGATGCTAATGGATAGCAGACGCCCAATCGTAGGGGCTGTGCGCCCGACACGGAGCGGCACGGAGACCGCCCCCTGCATCAGGCGTTTTCTAATTGGTTTATCCAGAAGATCGTGGGCGCAAAGAAAAAACGCACCTCACAATCGTCAAATCGTGAAGTGCGCAATCAGAGTGTTCATTTCCCGAAGCTCGTGTGGTGCTGCGGGCTTCGGGAAATTCCAGGGTACACTTCTGGGTCAACACGAATCGCTTAACGACTCGTCCTGCTCAGCGGTTGTGCCCGGCTCTGCGCGGATGATTGCACCGGCTTACACAGTTGTGTGAAGCACGCTGCTCAACCGCCCGATGCTTCTTCGGTGGCTTCCATGTCCATATCCATTGGAACCGTCGGCTCGCCGTTGTCAAACTCGGGGAAGCCCGGAATAGGCGCAGTCCACAGGTCGCCAGCGAGATACGCTTCGAGATTATCCGGTGTGACAACAACAGACGGTGTCAGGGTGATCTGGGGCACTTCCTCGCCCGCGAAGATCGCTGCCATCGCATCAATCACCGCAACACCCATGCGGAAGGGATCAACGCCAAGAGTCGCGCTGAATTCGCCATCTGCCAGCAGGTCGAGGGTTGGCTGATTGCCGTCAATGCCTACGGCAAAGAAGTCTTCGTTGATGACCAGACCGAGGTCCTGCGCGGCGAGCGCGGCGCCAATCGCCATTTCGTCGCTGTTGCCATAGAAGACATCAATGTCCGGGTTCTGCTGCAAGGCAATCGCGGCAACTTCCTGCCCGCGTGTGCGCAGCCATTCCGCGCTCTGTGAACCGACGACTTCCACATTCGGGCAGTTGTGCTCAAGCCCGGCAAGGAAGCCCTCTGTGCGGCGGTGCGAGAAGATGCTGTCAATGCCTTCCAGAATGAAGACTTTGCCAGTGGTTTCTGCCGCTGTGCTGTCGTACTTGCCTGCAATCAGTTCACAGGTATGTGCCGCGAGCGCTTCTGCCCCGCCCCACTGGTCATAACCGATGTACGTTGCCACTTCACCTTCGTCGAAAGGCGTGATGAAGTTGTGCGCCAGAATCGGCACCCCGCGTTCATTGGCGGAAAGCACCGCCGTAATCGCGGAATCAGTCCCGATGGGGTTGATGCTGATCGCTTCGACGCCCAGCTCCAGCATCTGCTCTACGGTAGCCACAAACGCCGCAAAGTCCCCCTCACTGGCGGGCGCCTGTACTTCCAGCGTCCACCCCAGTTCTTCTGCGCGTGCCGTTGCACCCTCAACCATTGCCACGTGGAACGGGCTGGTCAGGGCAGGTGGAACGAAGCCGACATAGTGGGTTTCGTCCTGTGCGAATGAGGTGGTGATGGACATCGCCGCAAAAGCCAGCACGATCACCAGCAGCAAAAATCTATATTTCTTCATTTTTCCTCTGCTCCTATCCTTGCCTAAACACACTTTGTTTTCGCTCCATCAGAACTGACGGAGATCAAACACCTCACTGTGGCGTTATGTCCCGCCACTGCGCCCAAAGCGCAGCCAGGGGATTTCGCCCTGACGCACGACATCGAGGAACACCGCAATGACAATAATCACACCGAGAACAATCTCACGTGAATTTGAGGGCAGACTTAAATAGACGATACTTTGTTCCACAATACGAATAATAAAAACGCCTGCCATGGTCCCCCATACGCCGCCTTTGCCGCCGGTCAGCGGCGTGCCGCCGATAACCACCGCCGCAACAGAAACCAAGGTCAGATTCGTGCCGTTCTGGTATGCGCCGGAACGCAGCCGCGCCATAACGATGACACCAGCAATAGCGGCAAGCAGACCGCTGATGCCATAAATCCAGATCTTGACGCGATTGACATTGATGCCCGACAACCGCGAGGCTTCTTCCCCGTTACCCCCCATTGCATAGGTGTAGCGCCCAAAACGGGTGTGCCTCAGGATTACCCACGAAATGAAAAAGATGACAAAAGCGATCACAAACGGCATGGGCAAATTCCAGCGCTCAACAAGCTCGATGCGCATTGTCATCACATCCAGAATGCCTTCGCGGCGGATGTTAATGCCTGCGCCGTTGGTCAGGACCAGCGACACCCCCAGCAAAATACTGCGAAATCCGAGCGTCACAATCAGGGGATTCATGCGAAACCAGGTGATCAAGGCACCCTGAAACAGCCCGATTGCCAACCCGGCAGCAATGGCAATCGCAATTGCCTGGTAGGCGGGAATACCATTCGCAATTTGCCCGGCTGCCTCGGCGGAACCTGCAATGAGGATTGCTGCAATCACGCCTGAAAACGACACCATCGCCTCAACCGAGAGGTCAATACCGCCGATCATGATGACGAAGGTTTGCCCGGCGCTGACGATGGCAATCGCCGCTGCTTCCAGCATGAGCAGCCCAATACTGGTTGGCGAACGAAAGGCTGGGGCAAGAATCCACAAAACAATAAACATCAATAGGAAGACCAGAAAAGCGCCCGCATTGCTGACGAGCTGACCGGGTAGCGCCAGCGGGTTTTGACCTCTATTGAGTTTCGTTGTCTGAGTCATAAACAGCTCCCTCAAGAAAATCTAGCTGCAATCATTACGTCAATGCTGCGAAAGGACCTCCTCAAAAGAAACATCCTGTGTGCCAGTCGCCAATTCCATCACTTTTTCCTGCGTAGCATCTTCGCGGTCCAGGATCCCTGCCACGCGCCCCTGATGAATGACCATAATGCGGTCACTCATCCCCAGCACCTCCGGCAGTTCACTGCTGACCATCATGACCGCCCCGCCCTGCGCCACAAAGTCGTTGATGAGCTTGTAGATTTCGACCTTTGTGCCGACATCAATGCCCCGTGTGGGTTCATCAAACAGGAGCACTTTGGGGTGCACCGCCATCCACTTGCTGAGCACGACCTTCTGTTGATTGCCACCGGATAAGTTCTGGACGAGCTGTTCAAGGTCGGCGAGCTTAATATCAAGGCTCGCGACATAGCGGTTCGCAACCGCACGCTCGGTTTTGCGGTCAATGAACAGTCTTTTTACCAGCGACCCCAGCGCGGTAATCGTGATATTTTCCCGCGTTGGACGATGCAGCATTAAGCCCTGTCGCTTGCGGTCTTCGGTGAGCAGCGCCAGCCCGTTGTTAATCGCATCCTGCGGGCTGTGTACGCTGATTTTCCTGCCTTCAACATAAATAGCCCCGCTGTCAATGGGGTCTGCCCCAAAGACAGCCCGGAGCAGTTCTGTACGCCCGGCACCAACCAAGCCTGCCACGCCCAACACTTCGCCTTTATGCGCAGTGAAGCTGATGTCCCTTAAACGATTGCCCTGGTTCAGCCCTTCAACACGCAGCACCTCATCGGCGCGCTGTGCCGCGACTTTAGGAAACTTCTGTTTGAGGTCCCGTCCAACCATCAGGCGGATGAGTTCATCCATGTCCAGTGCTGCCGAGGGCTGCGTGCTGATATGCTGCCCGTCGCGCAAAATGGTGATGGTGTCACAAATCTCGAAGGTTTCTTCAAGGTGGTGACTGATATAGATCACCGCGACACCACTCGCCTTAAGTTCACGAATGATGCCGAACAGGTTCTCAATCTCATGCATGCCCAGGGCGGCGGTTGGTTCATCCATGATGATCAGATCGGCTTTGTGATGCAGCGCTTTGGCAACCTCAATCATCTGCGCCTGCCCCACGCCCAGGTCAATCAATTTGTCGCGTGGGTCTACGTCCAGCCGCAGGCGATCCAGCAGCGCCTGTGACTGCCGCCGCATTTCGCCCCAATCAATAAACGGACCCCGCATGATTTCGCTGCCGAGGAAAATATTCTCCATGACAGTCAGCAAAGGAATCTGCACGAGTTCCTGATAGATGGTCATGATGCCCGCTGCCTGCGCCTGGCGCGGGTTGGTGAAGGCAACCTCTGACCCTTTGAATACGATTCTGCCCTCGTTGGCTTGATACACCCCCGAAAGAATCTTCATCAGGGTTGATTTGCCGGCACCATTTTCCCCGACAACGGCATGCACTTCTCCGGCTTTCACCTGCAGGTCTACCCCTTTTAACGCCAGAACGCCGGGGAACCGTTTGGTCACTGCCTGGACATCAAGGATAAATTCCTGCTGTACAACGTCATCGGTCATGGCACTACGCTCACTGATCAGCTTTTTGCCAGCATGTAATACACTTCATTCCAGCGCAGTTCATTCTGGAACCCGTGCAGTGTCGTGGTTTGGTCAATGGGCAGATATTCGATTCCGGCAATCTGCGCGAAATCTGCCATATGCTCCGCTGTCAACGACTGGCTGAAACCCGTATGATGCGCGCCGCCGGCATAAATCCACGCCGCTGCGCCCAGCTTCAAATCAGGCTGCGGAATCCATAACGCACGCGCAACCGGGAGTTTGGGCATGGGCTCGTCGGCGGCAACCACATCCACAGTATTGACAATCAGCCGGAAGCGATTGCCCATATCCACCAGCGATGCATTGATTGCTGCCCCCGGAGCCGTATCGAACACCAGCCGTGCCGGATCTGCCTTGCCGCCAATCCCCAGAGGATGCACTTCGAGGCGGGGTTTAGCGCTGGCAATCGTCGGGCAGATTTCCAGCATGTGCGCCCCCAGCACTTTCTGCCCGGACAGGTCAAGGTGATAGGTGTAATCCTCCATGAAAGAGGTGCCCCCTTGCAGACCGGCAGCCATGACTTTCATTGCGCGCAGCAGCGCTGCCGTTTTCCAGTCGCCTTCCCCGCCAAAGCCATAACCATCCGCCATCAGGCGCTGCACCGCCAAGCCGGGCAGCTGCGTCAGTCCATGCAAGTCTTCAAACGTCGTGGTGAAGGCTGTAAAGCCGCCGGTTGTTAGAAAATGGCGCATCCCGATTTCGATGCGTGCTGCATCGCGAACAGAGGCGTGCCGTGCGCCGCCTTTGCGCAAATCCGCTGTCATGGTGTAGCACGACTCATACTCGTCAAGCAGCGCGGCAAGCTCCTGTTCGGTCACCGCGTTGACCCGTGCTACAAGGTCGCCCACCCCATAGCCAAAGACCTGATACCCCAGCCGGATTTGCGCTTCGACCTTGTCGCCTTCGGTGACTGCCACAGAGCGCATGTTGTCGCCAAAGCGTGCCAGCCGCGCATTTTGTGCATCTGCCCAGGCACATGCCGCTCGCGCCCACATGCCCAGGCTCGTCTGCACTTGCGCATCGCGCCAGTGTCCCACAACAACCTTGCGGTTCAGGCGCAGCCGGGACACCATAAACCCGAACTCACGATCCCCATGTGCTGACTGGTTGAGGTTCATGAAATCCATATCAATATCAGCCCAGGGAATATCCTGGTTGTACTGCGTATGCAAATGGGCAAGCGGTTTGCTCAACGCCCGCAATCCGGCGATCCAGTTGCGCGCTGGCGAAAATGTATGCATCCACACGATCACCCCCACACAATGCGGGGTGGCATTCGCTTCCAGGCATATTCGGTAGATTTCATCAGCAGTCGTCAGGACAGGCTTGAAGATGACCTTTGTCGGAATAGCGGCGGCATCATTGAGGGTGGCGGCAATCTCCTGCGAATGCGCTGCCACCTGTTCCAGCGTTTCTGGTCCATATAAGTGTTGGCTGCCGGTCAAAAACCAGACTTCATAACTGCTCAGATCAATCATCGAAAACTGCCTTTCCGGGAAATTACTGCCCGTAAACATTCTGGTAACGCTCAAAGAGCCTGTCTATATCGGACTGCGCAAGCGTCAACGGCGTGCCGATCTGTAATGCCGTCCAGACAATCGCGGCATTATCCTCGGTCATCACTGCCGCTTTGACTGCTTTTTCGGCGGTTGCGCCTGTTGCAAAGACCCCATGATTTTGCAGCAGGCAGGCTGGGCTGCGGCTGCCTTTCAGCGTTTCAACAACCACCCGGCCAATTTCCTCGCCCCCGATGAGCGCAAAGCCGCCACAGGGAATCGGTCCGCCAAATTCGTCCCCCATCGCAGTCGTGACACAGGGAATTGCGCGCGCGAGGACGGCGAACGCGGTGGCGTAGCGCGAATGGGTATGCACAATGCCGTTGACCTGCGGCATCTGCCGGTAGATGTAACAGTGTGATGCCGTGTCCGATGATGCTTTGTAATCCGCCTCCACGATTTCACCGTCGAGGTTAACGACCACCATGTTTTCTGGCAGCAGGTCTTCAAAGCGGATGCCGCTCGGTTTGATGACCACAAGATTGCTTGCAGGGTCACGAGCGCTGATATTGCCGCTGGTCCACGCCACCAGGTTATTTTTGGGCAGCTCCGCGTGCAGATCACAGACGATTCGGCGCAGGTCTGGCAGTAGCATCCTTCATTCTCCCGGTCATTTGCCGCCGCTGGTCATGGTTATTGCAGTGCAGCTACCGCGGCGCGTTCAATACTCAACCCCTGCTTATAGCGTGCGATAAATGCGGCAAAGCCCGTGATATCCGCCGGCTGGGGGGCTACGGTTGTGCTGCTTTGCACGGCAAAAACCCGGTCAGCGAGGTATGCCTCCAGTGTTTCGCCGGCTGCCCTGTGGCGCATATAGGCGGCAAGCAGGGCGATACCCCATGCGCCACCTTCGCCCGCGCTGTCCATCACTGAAACCGGGACGTTCATCGCTGCTGCCATAAAGCGCTGCCCGACTTCCTTTGTTTTGAAGAAGCCGCCGTGACCCAGAATCCGGTCAATCTGCACTTGCTCCTGTTCAAAGAGGATGTCCAGCCCGATCTTCAGCGCCCCCAGCGCCGAAAACAGATGCACGCGCATGAAGTTCGCCAGCGTAAAGCGGCTTTCCGGCGTGCGGACAAACAGCGGGCGTCCTGCTTCAAGGTGCGTGATATGCTCGCCTGAGAAATAGTTGTAAGCCAGCAGTCCACCGCCGTCGGCGTCACCCGTTAGCGCCAACTGGTACAGCAGTTCATAAAGCCGGGATTGTTCAAGCTCGACGCCCAGCGCGGCAGTAAATTCGCGGAACAGTTCGACCCATGCGTTGAGGTCGGAGGTGCAGTTGTTGCTGTGCACCATGGCGACAGGTTTGCCGGAGGGCGTGGTCACAAGGTCAATCTCCGGGTAAACCTGCGACAAATCCTTTTCCAGCACGATCATGGCAAAAACGGAAGTCCCCGCGGAAACATTGCCCGTGCGCGCGGCGACGCTGTTGGTGGCAACCATGCCCGTACCGGCATCGCCTTCGGGCGGGCACAGCGGAATCCCTGGTTGCAACTGCCCGGTTGGGTCGAGCAGCTTTGCCCCCGCCGCGCTGAGCACCCCTGCGGACTCGCCTGCCACAAGCACGCGAGGCAGGATGTCGCGCAGGGTCCACGCGATACCCGCTGCCTTGAGCCGCTGATCGTACTGGTCAATCATGCGCGCATCAAAGTCATTGGTGCTGCTGTCAATCGGGAACATGCCCGACGCATCGCCGATGCCCAGCACCTTTTGCCCGGTCAGTTTCCAGTGGATATAGCCCGCCAGTGTGGTCAGATAACGAACATGCGGGACATGCGGTTCTTTGTTGAGCAGCGCCTGATGCAGATGCGCAATGCTCCAGCGCAGCGGGATGTTGAAGTGGAACAGGTCGGTCAGTTCCGCTGTTGCCTGCCCGGTGGTGGTGTTGCGCCATGTACGGAACGGCACCAGCAGCGTCTCGCCGGCATCGAACGCCAGATAACCGTGCATCATGGCGCTGAAGCCGATCGCGCCAATCTGCTGAAGCGGGGTGTTGTAGGTCGCAAGTACCGCCTTGCTGACCTGCTGGTAACACGCCTGCAAACCGCCCCAGACATCTTCCAGTCGGTAGGTCCAGATGCCGTCTTCGTAACGGTTTTCCCATTCGTAACTGCCGGAGGCAAGCGGCGTATGATCGGCGCCGACCAATACTGCCTTAATGCGAGTTGAGCCGAATTCAATGCCCAGCACGGTGTTTCCGGTGGCAATGGCTTTGGGGGTATCGTTGTGGTTCACGCCCAGCTCCTCGTATGAAAAGATGTTTTGCCCTAAAATTATCTCTTAGACCGGCGTCTATTCACAACAACACGGCTAAGTATCTATCCGAGCAACCAGATTTCTCGCAGAGGCGCGGCATGCCGCACCCGGCTTGATGCATTTACGGATAGCTTCTTAACAGGCGTTGGGCAGCAGTTGGTGTACCCCGGTGTCGCGGTGGCAGCCCCCCTGGCAGCACCGCCGCCTGCCACTACCGCACCGCCGCCGTACTGCTGCGAATAATCAACTCCGGATACAGGACACGCTGGTGAATCGGCGTGTTTGGACTTCTGATCAGCGAGACCAGGTACTCGACAGATTGTTCCCCCAGCGCGACAAAATCCTGATGAATCGTCGTCAGCGCGGGCAGGAAGTACGCCGATTCGGGAATATCATCGAAACCCACGACAGAAACATCCTCCGGAATGCGCATTCCATGCTCGGTGAGCGCGGCAATGGCACCCAGCGCCATCTGGTCGTTGGCGACCACCAGCCCGGTGAACTGCGCCCCACCCCGCAGAAGCGTCTGAACCCCTGCATAGCCGCTTTGCGCGCTCCAGTTGCCCTCGACGCTCATATGGTAAGGCAGCCGGTACTGGTCCATGGTTTGCACCCAGCTTTGATGGCGCATAATCGCGTCATACCAGTTCATTGGACCGCTGATTTCGGCAATCTGGCGATGCCCCAGACTGATCAGATGCTCGGCAGCAAGCCGTGACCCGTGTCCCTGTTCAATGACCACCGACGCCATACCCGGTTTGGGCTTGGTGTCAATCTGGATAAACGGGATGTCGCCGGTGAGTTCGCGGATGTCGGAAACAAAATCCGTGACAATCGGCGCGATCATGATGATGCCGTCAATCAGCAGTTCATGGAGTTCATCAATTGCCGCTTTGACATCCTCATAGCGCAAGTGCTGCAAAGCGCTGGGCAGCACGCGGAACCCATTTTTCCTGGCGTGCTGCATGATGTTCTGCAACATCTGCCCCGGACCATAAAACGCGGTGCCAAAGCTGATGATGGCAATGGTATCTGAGCGGTTGGTGACCAGACTGCGCGCCGCACGGTTAGGACGGTAATTCAGCTCCTGAATTGACTTCAAAACTCGTTTACGGGTTTCTTCAGCTACGCTGGAATGGTTGTTGATGACCCGCGAGACAGTCTGATAGGAAACGCCAGCGTATTTTGCAACATCATGAAGCGTTACCGTTTTCTGCGATGATTTCATAGGATATTCCGATAGCTTCCGCCGAATTCCGACAAACGTGCATAACTGCTGGCAATCGGCGTTTAGCTGACCGCCATTCACTCGCTACACGATGACCGCCCTTGGGCTACGTAGGCGTTGGTGTCGTCGCTGTTCGCGTCTTGAGTTCCAATAACCCTTTGCGGCTGCTCAACAGCTTCTGCAAGCCGACAAAAGCGAACAGCAGAATACCAATCACAATTTTAATCCACCAGGGCGTCAGCGACCCATCCAACGTAAGATACGTTTGGATCGTCCCCAGCGTCATTACAGCGATGAATGTGCCGATGACATAGCCGACCCCACCCGTGAGCAGCGTACCGCCAATGACCACTGCCGCGATAACATCCAGTTCCAGTCCGACAGCAATCGTCGAGTCACCTGAATGTTTGGACAGCGACAGCACAATGCCTGCAAGCGTCGTCAAAAAACTGCTCAGGGCATAGACCGCAATCGTCGTGCGCCCAACAGGAACGCCCAGCAGCAGCGCGGCGTCAGAATTTCCGCCGAGCGCATACACATTGCGCCCAAAGCGGGTATAGTGAGCCAGAAAAATGCCCACGAGCAATGTCAGCAGAAAGGCACCTGCAGCAAATGTGAACCGCCCGCGATCCGGGAAGATATACACCAGATCAGAAATCTGCTCGTAAAACGGATGGTCAATGCGAATTGAATCTGTTGAGAGGACATAAGCCATGCCACGCGCCAGAAACAATCCCGAGAGGGTGACAATGAATGCTGGTATCTTGAAGAAGTAAATGAAGGCACCCATCGTCGCGCCAAACAGCGTGCCGATCGTCAGCATCACAGCAAACGTCACCAGTGGATCCCAGCCGTTGCGCCCGATCATCAACGCACAGAAAACGCCGGTAAAGGCGATCAACGAGCCGACTGACAGGTCAATGCCGCCTGAAATAATGACGAAGGTCATCCCGATAGCGGCAATCCCCCAGTATGCATTATCTCTGAGCAGGTTACCCACTACACGCATGCTGCCAAAACTGGAAAAGCGCGAGTAGGCAATCAGGTACAGTGCAACAAAGACAATAAAGGTCATCAAGAGAGGTAAATAACGCGATCTCATGCTGTCCTCCTGAAGGGCTGTGTGATAAACCGCCTGAACTCCTGCGATTGAAGCAGCAGCACGGCTAGCACGACGAAGGCTTTGACGACAAGATTGGTTGTCGGGTGCAGTGAGCTTACATACAACCCGACCAGCATGCTCTGGATGATTAATACACCCATTACGCTCAGGGTGAGATAAAAGCGCCCACCGGTGAGTGCCGTCCCCCCGATTACAACGGCAAGAATTGCGTCAAGTTCAGAAAACAGACCCGCGGTGTGCGGGTCAGCAGATTTGACTTCTCCCGCTACGATCATGCCCGCCACCGCCGCGCACATGCCCGAAAGCATATAGACGAACAACTTGATCATACGTGCCTGGATGCCGGCGTAATAGCTGGCGCGGTCATTCACACCAACCGATTCGATCAGCAGTCCCAGCGCCGTGCGCCGCACCAGCAGCATCACGACAATCAGCACTACAACCGCAATATAGATCGGGAAAGGAATGCCAAAGACGACACCGCGCCCCACAAAAGCCAGCGTATCGTTGGTAAAGGTAGGGGACTGCCCGCCGGTAATCAACTGCGCAACACCACGCCCCGCGACCATCAGGATCAGCGTGGCGATAATCGGCTGCAAATCCAGAAAGGCGATCAGAATCCCGTTCCACAGTCCGCAGATTGCACCGATGACAATCGTGATCAGAATCACAAAACCCGGCTGATAGAAGAATTCGGTTGCGCCCGCTTCGTAATTCCGGATCAGCACGACTGCCGTCGCCGCGCAGATTGCCATCACTGCCCCTACAGAGAGATCAATCCCCTTAACCGCAATCACCAGTGTCATGCCGATGGCGAGCAGCGCATAGGGGGCAGAGCTGTCGAGAATATTGATCAGACTACCGACAAAGCGATCATTCACCATGCGAATTTCAAAGAAATTCGGAGAGATCAGCCGGTCAACAAACAAAATGATCAACAGCGCAGCGAGAGTCCACACTACGCGCGAATCAGCCTTTGTTAAACCACTGAGCCGCAGTCGCCAACCCCCTGATCGGGTATTGCCAGAATAAACTTCTTCTTTTTCTAAACTCATCTTGACCTCTTGTATGCAACTGGTCAGTTCATGGCAATCGCCTGCATGATGGTGTTTTCGTTAATTTCATCCCCTTCAAGCTCACGCAGTTTTTTGCGATCCCGCAAAATCACGACTTTATCGCTGTAGTCAACAATCTCTGCCAATTCGGACGAAATAATCAGCATGGCTTTGCCTTCGGCGGCAAGCCGTTTGATAATTTGAATGATTTCGGCATGCGCACCCACGTCAATACCGCGCGTGGGTTCGTCAAGGATCAGGAATTCGGGGTTCGAGACCAGCCAGCGGGCGAGAATGACTTTCTGCTGGTTGCCGCCGGACAGCTCCTTGACGGGTTTTTCTGCATCCGGGGTCACAATGCGCAGCGCTTCGATCATTTCGTTGGCGAGCTGCGTCTGTTTTTGGCGCGAGAGATAGTTGAACCAGCCCATCCGCGCTTGCAGCGCCAGAATAATATTCTCCCGCACGGTCAGATCGCCGATGATACCTTCCACTTTACGGTCTTCCGGGCACAGCCCAAACCCGTAGCGGATCGCCTTGCGCGGGGATGAAAGGTTGACGCGCTCGCCTTTGACATAGGCTTCACCCTGGTCGTTCTGCTCGATGCCAAAGATGAGATGGGCGATTTCTGTGCGCCCGGAACCCAGCAGCCCCGCCAGCCCAACAATTTCGCCGTGACGAACTTCCAGATTAAACGGCTCAATCATCCCATGCCGGGCATAGTTGCGCACTTCCAGAAACGGCTCACCGGTGGCGCGGTTGCTGGCGCCTTCTGTGCCCTGCGCCCCCAATTCCTGATTCAGTTCTTTGCCCAGCATTTCGGTAATCAACTGCACTTTGGACAATTCCGCAACGCGATGCTCACCAACTTTCCGCCCATTGCGCAGCACGGTGATGCGATCCGCAATTTCGTAAACCTGATCCAGAAAATGCGTGATCAGGATAATGCCAATGCCGCGCTGCTGGAGTGACCGGATGACTGAAAACAGCATCTCGACTTCCTGGCGGTCAAGGCTTGAAGTGGGTTCATCCAGAATCAGCACCTTCGCGGAAAGGTCAACGCCGCGCACAATCGCAATGATTTGCTGAATGGCGACGGAATACGCCGACAGATTGCGGGTGACATCAATATCCAGCCCGAAGTCCTTGAGCAGTTGTTTTGCCTGCCGGTTGATGGCGCGCATATTGATCATGCCAAAGCGCATCGGCTGGCGCCCCAGAAAGATATTTTCGGCAACGGACATAGTGGGGATGAGATTGACTTCCTGATAGACGGTGCTGATGCCTAGTTCCTGCGCATGGTGGGGGCTGCGAGGATCAATGACCTTCCCCTCCAGCAGGATAGTTCCGGCGTCTTTGCGATACACCCCTGTAATCAGCTTGATCAGGGTGGATTTGCCCGCGCCGTTTTCGCCCACCAGCACATGCACATCGCCGGGGTAGAGGGTGAAATCTACCTCTGAAAGTGCAACGGTTGAGGGAAAAATTTTGGTGAGACCCTTGGCTTCTAATAAAGGATTGGTTTCTTGCACACTGGTACTCATAAGTAAATCCATTTTGTTTATTGTTGCAAGGTTGCAGCGGTTCGGGGTCCGTGCGGTTGTTGCCCTGGCGATACGGGGAGGGATGCAAGCACTCTGCACCCTCCCTTGTATCAACTCGTCAACGTCTCCAACGACGTTTGTGCATCATCGAGGTTCAGGCAGTGCCTGCCGCGCCTCAGCGATCCGCATCGTAAGCGGCGCGGGAGGTATACAGCTTGCCCGCTACCGGAATCCACTTCGGCAGTTCTTCGCCATTCAGGTAAGCCACCACGGCATCGAAGGCGGGCCCGCCCATGAACGGGCTGAGTTCAACTGTCGCGTTGATTTCGCCAGCATCCATAGCATCGAAAACATCGGGAATCGCATCCACCGATACAATCAGAATATCAGAACCCGGCGCTAACCCGGCTTCTCTGATGGCTTCGACTGCACCAATTGCCATGTCGTCGTTGTGGGCGAATACCGCGCAGATGTTGGCGGGGTCTTCAGAGCTGAGGATGCTCTCCATCACGGCTTTGCCTTCGGTGCGCACGAAGTTGCCGGTTTCCGAATGAATGACCTGCATACCGCCGAACAGCGCAATGACTTCCATGAAGCCCGTGTGGCGGTCTTCAGCGGCGGCAGATCCCACCGTCCCGTACAGTTCCACGATGTTGCAGTCCCCGGAGGTTTCCTGCACCAGCCACGCTGCTGCCAGACGCCCCTCATGAACGAAGTCCGAGGAAACGCGCGTGACATACAGCGACGGATCGGAATCTACGTTGCGGTCAACAATCACAACCGGCACACCAGCATCGGCTGCTTCTTGCAGCACATCATCCCAACCGCTTTCGATCACGGGGGCAAGAATGATGGCATCAACATCACCCTGTGCCAGCCAGGCGCGCATGGCAGCAATCTGGTTTTCCTGGCTTTGCTGCGCGTCGGAGAACAGCAGGTTAATGCCGCGCGCTTCTGCCTCAGCGATGACAGCTTCTGTAAACGCGGTACGCCACGCGCTTTCCGAACCGATTTGAGAGAAACCGATGGTGAGACCTTCGGCGGTGACCTGCGCGCTGGTAAACGAAACAGAGAAGGACAGCAGGACTAAAACAATCAGACCTAACCTGGCAAGTCGCATTTCAAAACTCCTTATCTAAGCGCGTACTGCCGATACTTGTTGATGTTCACTGGTTAAACTGCGCTTTTACTGCGGACTGCCCAAATCAATTTTCAATTTAGGTGGCAGCGACAAAATGTAAACCGAATAGGACAAACTGAGCATTGATTTGAAGCCCGTTTATGTTCACACTTCTGGCTGGCACTTGTATGGGTATGCTGTGGCATGTTTGACCGCGTGACACACAGACCCATCTTGCGCCACCTTTGCGGAACCCTGCATTGACACGATGACTCCCCTTTTGCAGCACGCATGTCCAACCATTGGATGATCGCCTGACGCGCGGAAGTCCCTACACAGTGTACTGAATTTGGCTGTGCCTGTTCTGGCTGATTGGAATTTGCTCGCCTGTAGCCTCCCCCTGTGGTTGTTAATGAGATGTCCACATGGTGAATGTGAACCTTCACATATTGTGACATATCCTGATGTCAGAGTCAAGAAATGTGGACCTTGTTTGCAACTGAAACGACTACTCCCGGCGCAAAGTAAGGACATGCCGACTGCAAATACACAGCGAAAGTACCCTTGACGTGCCTGGTTTTTGTGCTGCGGGGGGCAGCGTGGATGCTGACGCAATGCCTGCTGGTGGCATCGCAACACCGCTAACGTTGTGAACCTTCACATTTATTTCGCAGGCGCAGGTGTGCCAGCGGTGTGCTGGGGGCATGAACAAAAACCGGAAATGCTTTATCAGGCATTTCCGGCAGCAGCGCTTCACTCCGGCTGTGGTGTTGCTAGTACACTGACAAGATTAAGTTGACTACTCAGATACAGCCCTCACCCCCTCAGTCCCCCGCTCCCTAACGCCGCTGCGCGGCTGAGCGAGGGGGAGGGAAAATCCCC
>DAOTWP010000321.1:0-36364 GCA_034435675.1 Anaerolineae bacterium | reverse complement strand
AAATCCCCGGCAATTGGGTTGCTCCCCGCTCCTGGTGCCGAAGGCACGGTCGGGAGCGGGGTTGGGGGTGAGGGCTAGACAAGGGCAGCGGGCGTCATACTCATCTTGTCCGTATACCAGGCGCATATCGGCGCGGATGGGCTGCTCATGGTGACACTGCCAAAAGGCATGGTCAATCAGGATGTCGAGGTGGTTGTGGTGGTGCAGCCAGTACAGCACAGAGAGATGACCCAGGCGAAGGGGGAAGCGTTCATTGACATGACGGCGGGCAGCCTTGCAGATGATCCCATCGAGCGCCCGGATCAGCGAGAGTACGAAGTCAGAGCTGAGATTTGATGATCTACCTGCCTGACACAAATACCTGCACCGGTATCAGGCATCTCAACCAGCGTTCAGGGGCTAACAACCTGACGCTGGTGACCCACAATACCCGTGAGTCTGGCAGGGTGCAGGGTTTGCGTCTGGAAGACTGGAAGGCATGACCCGGACGAGCGCAGCCATGCAGCCGTGCAGCCATGCAGCCATGCCGTATACCGTCTGACGGCGGGCACAGCGGGTGCGTCGTGACACGCTCCTGCGCTGCCGCACGACGGGGCATTGTGCTTTGCGTCCCTCGCGGCTGCGCGATTTATTCTTGTGGCGTGCCCCTACGTTTCCACCGTATTTTGCGTCAGTCTGCTAACGCTCAGCGGCAGGAACAACCGGAAGGTCGTGCCGCTGCCCACTTCGCTGCTGACTTCAATGCTGCCGCCGTGCAAATCCACAATCTTCTTGACGATTGCCAGCCCCAGCCCGATGCCCTCGCCACCGGATACCCGGTTGAGATCGCGGTGGAAAAAGCGGTCAAACAGATGCGGCACAATCTCCGGCGCGATGCCCACGCCGGTATCCTGCACTTCGAGCAGGACGCCGTTCTTGTGCGTCAGGCTGCGCAGTGTCACGACGCCGCCGGGCGGGGTGTAGTTGAGCGCATTGCTGACGAGGTTAGTCAGCGCGCGTCCCAGTTCGTTTTCGACGACCAGCACCTGCGGCAGGCGCGGCGCGGTTTCCAGCCGCAGTGTGATGTCCTTCTGCTCCGCCAGTGGCAGCAAATCTTCATGCACCTGGCGCAGCACCTTGTTCGGGTCAATGCGCCGGTAGGTCAGGCTGGTATAGTCGTCCAGCCGGGCGAGTGTCAGCATATCGCCAATCATTTTCCCCATCCTTGCTACCTGTGATTGCAGTTCCTCCATGGCGCGTTCGCGCCGTTCGGGATCGCTGGCGCGCCGCAGCAGATCAACCTTGAGATTAATCAAGGTCAGCGGTGTGCGCAAATCGTGCGAGGCGTCGTTAATGAAGTTGCGCAGCAGCGTGACTTTTTCGCGTTCCAGCGCCAGGTCAAAGCGCTGCTGGTCGCTTTCGCGCTGTTCAGTCACATCCTCAACAATGCTGGCAATGCGGTAGATGCTGCCTGTGTGGTCTTTGACCGGGAAGGTGCGATGCCGCACATAGTTCACACTGTTATCCGGGCGCACAATGCGATAGGTTTCATTGAATGCGCCGCGCGCGTAATGCTGCTGGTAACTGTCGAGGATATGCGGCAGATCGTCGGGATAAATGCAGCCGAACAGCGTGCAGGGACTCTTATAGAAGCTCTCTGCCGGGCGTCCGAAGATGCCCGCCGCAACCGGGCTGACATAATAGTAGACGCTGCCGAGCACATCGCTGAGCAGGAACGCCTGCGCAACATTGTTGGCAAGCTGGTCAAGGTAGTTTTCGGCGCTGCGCAGCATTTCCTGCGTGCTGCTGAGCTGTGAGCGCAAAAGCTGAAAATTGCCGAACCAGAGTTCGAGCGTGGGGCGTTCCTGCACGCTGATGTAGCCGGGCATACGCGGCAGCACCCGCCCCAGATACACCGCCAGCAGCGGGGCGAGCAGCAGCGCTGCCAGCAGTTTGCCGACTGCCTGACTGAGGAGGATCGGCAGAAACTGTGGTGAATTGAAGGTCGTGAGCGTCTGGAAAATCAGCGTGTCAATCAGCAGCGTGATCGCCAGCGCCAGCACCGCAGTAAGCCACAGCGATAGGCGCTGCTTCAATGTGTTGCGCATGCCCTGAAACAGCACCGCAAGCAGCAGCAGGTCAACCACCACTGCCAGATCGCCTGCCAACAGCATCCCGAAGCCCGCCATGCTGGCATCCGCCAGAATCGTGCCGCTGTCCATCAGTGGATACAGCCCACGAAAGAACACCAGCGACTGTGCCAGCAGCGTCGCGCCGATGACCGCGCCGATGAAGAGGCGCGCAAAGGTGGTGCCGTTGATGATGTAAACGACGATCACCAGCATCAGCGCGACAGGAAACAGCACTGTAGATTCGACTGACAGGGAGATGTCCGGCGTGATCTGGACGCGCGCGGCGACGGGCGTGAAAAGCTGGAGCGTGGCGGCGAGCGCGGCACAGTAGAAGCCCACCGGCAGCAGCCCTACGCGCCAGCTCAGGCGGTGCAGCAGCAGTCCGACCGCCCCCAGCCCCAGTCCTTGCACCAGCATCAACAGCAGCCCGGTTAGCATCATCGTGTGTTATCCCTGCATGGTGTCATGGCATGCTAACCAGTCCATCAGCACCTGGGCGGTCTGCGCCGGGGCAGACTGCGGGAACAGATGCCCGTGTCCAGTAATCTCAGTATAGGTGATTTCTGGCAGCAGTGCCTTAAGCTGTTGTGCGGCTTCGGGGAAAAAGGTGTCACTGGCAGTGCCGCGCAGCACGAGCATGGGCACCAGCCCTTCTAACTGCGGGACAAATGCCCACGTCCCGGTATACAGCGTGCGGTAGTAGTACGCTTCCCATTCGGGCGACCAGACCAGTTCAACACCACCATCGGCTGACGGGCGTGTGCCGTGCTGCACATACAGCCGCAGCGCTTCGTCATCCCAATCGGCAAAAGCCGCTTTGCCGCGAAAATTGCTGTAAGCGGCGTCTGCGCTGTCGAAACGGCGGCGGCGGCGGGCAGCCGCCTGCACCAGCGGGAACTGGTCGGTTTGCCCGTTCTGCTGGGCGGCGGACATCAGCTCCATGGCGGGCAGGGGCAGCAGCGTTGGGTCGAGCAGCACCAGCGCCCGGAAGCGCTCCGGTTCGCGCACAACGCTGAGCAGCGAGGCGATGCCGCCAAACGAATGTCCCACGGCGACAACATCCCACAGGTCATGCTCGCGCAGCCCTGCCAGCAGGTCATCGGCAAGCTGCCGCCAGTCATGCAGCGCGACAGGGGGCGTGCTGCCGTTCCACAACGCGCGCGGCGGCAGCGCAAGCACGCGGTACTGTGCCAGCAGCGGGCGCAGCAGCGGCAGGTAGGTCTGCGGAGGAAATCCGTTGGCGGGCGCGATATGCAGCGGTTTGCCGCTGCCACCCAGTTCTAACAGAGGGTATTTCAAGCAAATGCCTCCAGCATGAATTGTTCACAGGTCAACAGGATGTTGTGCAGTGCCGCGAGCGAACGCTGCCAGTCATCGGCAGCTTCCAGCCCATGATTCAGGTCGGGCAGAATCTTCCAGGTCAGGTTGGGCAGCGGCGGCTGTGCCTCCGGCTGTAGACTGCGGTACGCCGCGTCTGCCGTGCCGATGATCGCCAGCGCCCGCCGTGCGGCAAGCTGCTCCAGCGAACCGGGAATCGGCGTGAGCAGCAGCAGTGCGCAGTCCAGCGGGGCAAGCGCCCCTGCCGCGCTGTCCAGCAGCAGCGTACCCAGCGATTTTCCGGCGATCAGCGCCTTGCGGTACTGCCGACCCGCAACGGCAGCGCGCACCGCGTCGCGCACTTCGTCCACCAGCGCCGCACGGGTTGGCGCGTCCAGATCGCCGCCGCGCACATGCAAGCCGTACTGGACACTGAGCACATCGCTGCCGTGCTGCGCCGCGCACCTGCGCAGGAAATGCAGCAGCGGGTGGCTGTTCAGATAGCCTCTGCCGGGCAGCATGACCAGCAGGCAGTCTGCGGGCGGATCGTGGCACAGCAGTTCGTGGCGCAGCGTGACCCCCAGCGGGGAGCGCAGTTCGAACGTTTGTTGGTGTGTGGTTGTCACCCGATAATCCTCCCCGGCGGAAATAGTTAGATTTATTGTAACCGTTTACGAGATATGGCAAAAGCGGATTGGGCACAAGGAGTGTATGCGGATTTTGGGGCGAATGCCCCGCTGTGCAACAACGCGAACCGCAAAGACGCCAGGAGCGCAAGGATTGTTTCACCACAGAGGCACAGAGAATCTGGAGAAACTTGCAGCTATTCCTTTGTGGCTATTCCTTTGTGGCTATTCCTTTGCAGCTATCCCTTTGTGTCCTCGGTGGCGCTGTGGTTTCGGTTGCGGGGCGCATCCCGTGCCGGTGCTGCCCCTATTTCCGAATGTGTGGCAGGCGGCGTATAATAGCAGCGTGGTTCTACCGGTCCACGAGAGAGAAGCTCATGCACGAGATTCCGCGTCCTTCGCCACGGCACAAGCCGGTTACGCTGTTCGTCACCTGCATTGTGGACATGATCTATCCGCAAACAGGTATTTCGGTGGTCAAAATTCTCGACCACCTGGGCGTTGAGGTGCGCTTCCCGCAGGCGCAGACCTGCTGCGCGCAGCCCGCGTTTAATGGCGGCTTCTGGAACGATGCCCGCGATGTTGCCCGGCATTTCCTGCGCGTGTTTGCCGATGCGCAGGTGATCGTCGCGCCGTCGGGAAGCTGCGCGTCAATGGTGCGCCATTTTTACCCCGAACTGTTCAAGGATGACCCCGAACTGCGCGAACAGGCGACGTATATTGCCAGCATCACCTGGGAGTTCAGCGAATATCTGGTTGATGGGCTGGGCATTACCGACCTTGGCGCGGCGCTGCCGCCGACCAAAGTTGCCTTTCACGATGCCTGTCACGGACTGCGGCTGATGCATTTGCAGAAGCAGGCACGGGCGCTGGCGGGCGCGGTGCAGGGGGTCGAAATCAGCGAAATGGCGGCGGCGGATCAGTGCTGCGGCTTTGGCGGGCTGTTCGCCGTCAAAATGCCGGACATCAGCGGGGCGATGCTGGGGCACAAGGTCGAGGCGATTTCCACCAGCGCGGCGGATGTGGTGCTGACCGGCGATTGCAGCTGCCTGATGCAGCTCAACGGCGGCTTGAGCCGTGCCGGGGCAGACAAGCGTGTGCTGCATCTGGCGGAATTTCTGGCAAACGGACTGCCGGACGAATAATCGCAGCCCGCGCCGGAAGCACACGATTGGACATAGCGGCATCTTCTGTTTGCGGTACAAATGCGCCACGATAGACAGCAGGATGAGACCTGCGCCAGCGCGCAGACTGCGCTGCCCAGCGTGCGGGCTGGTGGCTGGCGGCGTGGGCATTCGCCGGAAAAGACAGTGTTAGAGAGGGATTCCTATGGGCGAAATTTACAGCATCGTTTACCAGACGACACCATCGCAGCATGTCGAGCCGTATCATTACAGCCGCACCGCGCTGGACGCGGCGGAACTCGTCGTGGGGCACGGTATCCAGGGCGACCTGAAGGGCGGACACAACCCGCAGCGCCAGCTTAACCTGATGAGCTACGAAACGCTGGAGGCACTGCGCGCCGAAGGCTTTAAGACCAGTCCCGGCGAGATGGGCGAGCAGATTATCGTGCGCGGGCTGGATGTGAACACACTTGCAGGGGGGACACGGCTGCAATTTGGCGACAGCGCGGTGATTGAGGTGGTCAAACCGCGCACCGGCTGCGAGTGGTTCCAGCAGGTACAGGGCAAATCGCGCGATCTGGTGCAGGGCAGAATGGGCGTGATGGCGATGGTGATCAGCGGCGGCAGGGTGCGCGTGGGCGATGCCGTGCGCGTGCTGCAAAACGCTGCCGGCTGAACCGCGCAGGCGCAAAGGGCATTCGCAGTCATACGGGCGGGTTTCCGTGCCCGCCCGCCGTACTTCTTTCACCCCTGAGGATACCCACCCATGAACGAAACCATCCTGATTCTGGGCATGATGCTGGTGACATTTGCCGCGCGTTACCCCGTGCTGGCGCTGGTCGGGCGCGCGCCGCTGCCGCCGCTTGCCGTGCGGGCGCTGCGCTTTGTGCCGCCGGTGGTGCTGACGGCAATCACTGTGCCCGCCATGCTGCTGCCGAAACAGCACCCCGGCATTGACCTGCAAAACGCCTACCTGTGGGCGGGCATCCTCTCGATTCTCATCGCCTGGCGCACACGCAACCTGCTGCTCACGATTGCGCTGGGCATGGGCATCTTCCTGCTGTGGCGTGCCATCGCCGGGGTGTAATCCGCGCCGACTTCCCGCTTAATCCGACAGGCGTTCCGCAAGACCGGGTGCGTTTGCCGCGCGCACGACCACCTGCGGCGTTTTGTGCCATGCGGCGCAGGCACGCAGCGTGGCTTTCAGCGCGGCGACCAGCGCATCGTCAGGCACCACGCCCGGTTCAAGGTGCAGCGCCCTGATTTCAAAGATGCCCTCTTTGCGGTGGGCTTTGGGATCCAGCCGCCCGACCAGCGCATTGTTGTACAGAATCGGCAGGCTGAAATAACCGTATTTACGCTTCGGCGCGGGGGTGTAGACCTCGATTTTGTAGTCGAAGCCGAACAGATCCAGCGCCCGCGCGCGATCCCACACCAGCGGGTCAAACGGCGACAGCAGCGTGGTTTTCGAAACCGGAATCTGCCCGTCTGCCGCTGCTTCAACTGCCTCCTGCTGGTCAGGGTGGAAGTAACCGGGCGAGTTCCAGCCTTCCACCTGCACCGTGCGCAGCAGCCCGCGCTGTGCCAGCGTGTCCAGCACCGGCAGCGCCGTTTTCTTCGGCAGGCGGAAGTAATCGGCAACCCAGGCGGCACTGGTCACGCCCAACGCCTGTACCGTGTTCAGCACGAATGCCGCATGCACTGCGTCTAACGACGGCGTGCGGGCGTCATCCCACTCCGGCAGCACACGCTCGCGCAGGTCGTAGATGCGTTGGAAATTGTGCCGCCGGGCGACCATCAGATCGCCGCGCATCCACAGCCCTTCCAGCGCCACCTTTTCGTCCTTCCAGTTCCACCAGCCGGACTGCGCGGGTTCAGCGCGTTTAAAATCGGACGAGCGCACTGCGCCGTTCTGGCGGATGTGCGCCAGCAAATCGTCCACCAGCGCGGCATGCTCGTCCAGCCAGCGCCGCCAGTTCTTGTCCTGCCAGGGAAAGCGGTTGAGCATCAGGCTGCGATACAGCGGGTAATCCTCCACCGGCAAAAAGCTGGCAGCGTGCGACCAGTGTTCGAATACCGCCGTCTCCGCCAGCAGGTCGTCCAGCCAGCGCGGCTGGTAATCACCCAGGCGGCTCCACAGCACCAGATAGGGACTGCGCGCGACGACATGAATCGTGTCAATTTGCAGCACATGCATCTGCCGGATGATGCGCCGCACATCTGCTTTGGTCGCGGAGGCAGGCGCGGCGGCTGGCGGCTGCTGAAGTCCCTGTGCCGCAATCATCAATCCACGCACAGCATCCTGTGACAGGCGTTGCATCACAGCACCCCTTTGCAGTAACAGAAGGCTCAACAGCCCATTATAACCAGTGGAACTTTTGTTCGCCAGAGGCAGGCAATGCACACAACCTACCCTATACAATTTGCCCGCCCCATGCGCTATGATGAACAGGCGTTATGCTGCGCGCCAGCGGCACTTTCACCGGACAGCCAACCGGATATCAGAGGATAACCATCATGAGTAGAAGACCTAGCTCCATCATTTTGCCGCTGTTCTTGCTGGCGGCGCTGCTGGCGGTGCTGCTGCTCGCTGCTGCCTGCGGCGGTCAGTCGGTCACGCCCGCCCCCGGCAGTGGTAGTTCAGGCGTTGATCTGGTGGTCGAAAATCCTGTGGATGTGCGCGTCGAAGTCACGGGCGAAATCGCGTTTCTGGTCAATACTGTGCTGGCGAGCCGCACGCCCGATGGGCGCATTGTGCTCTCGTTCATGCGCGGCGACCGCAACAACGCTGTCACGCTGGGCATTCCGCCAGCGCTGGCACAGGTCGGCACGATCAGCATCGCCAACGAGGGCACCGCACGGGTGCAGGAACAGGTCAGCGTAACGATTGTCGGTTTCGCCAACAACGACTCCTATGCCTTTACGCGCAACGCCACTGGCACGCTGACGATTCACAGCGTGGACGCCAGCATCAGCGGCGAATTCAGCGTGCGGGTGGAAGATGCCGAGGGGCGCAGTGTCACGGCGGAGGGCAGCTTTGGCGCCCTGCCGCTGCAAACCGCCCGCACGGCTACCCCGCGCGCTGAAGCCAGCGCCGAGCCGAGCGCTGAAGCCAGCGCTGAAGCCAGCGCCGAAGCCAGCGCCGAAGCCACTGTGGAGGCGACACCCTGATGTCGCGCTGGGGGCTGCTGGCGGGCTGCGCGGCGCTCTGGCTGCTGGCGATGGTGGCGGTGGCTGGCGGGCTGCACGCGCTGGGCGATGCCGCCGAAATGCTGCTGCTCGCCGTGCTGCTGTACGGCTTTCCCGGTGGGCTGACCCTGGCGCTGCTGCGACTGCTGCCGGACTGGAGCCGTGTGCAGCTCCTGGCGCTGGCGTTTGGCATCGGGCTGACCGAGGCGCTGCTGCTCGGTCAGGCAGCGGTGCTGCTTGGGTTGGGCACACCGCTGCTGGCGGGCACAATTCTGCTGCTGGCAGCGGGCAAAATCGCCGTGCTGGTCTGGCGGCACCCGCGCGATATTGTCCCCGCGGTAACGGAAGTCACGCCGCTGAACAGCGGGTTCCTGCGCCTGCCGGATGTGTCCTCGCTTGTGCAGATTGGGCTGTTCATCGTGCCGCTAGTTGCGCTGCTCAACAACCTTGCGCTCTTTGGCGTCTACACCTGGACACCGGGCGACTCGTGGAATTACACCCAGGTGATTGTCCAGTTTGTCGATAACCCCGGCGACATGAACATTCAGCCGGGCATTACGGCGATCAGCGTCAATATCCGGCTGACATGGAACAGTTGGCTGTATAACCATGCGATGCTGGTGCGGCTGGCAAATGCTGATCTGGTGCTGGCACATCAGCGCGATCTGCTGCCGTTTGCCTACCTGTTGGCGGCGCTGGCTTACGCCGCCGTAGGGCGCGAACTGCTGCGTGACCGTCAGTTTGGCTGGCTGGCGGCGGCACTGCAATTGGGCTTTGTGCTGTCTGCCACAGGCACCCAGGCATATTTCACCGAACGGCTGCTGGAAGACAAATTTTTCGCCTATCTGGTCTTTTTTCCGCTGGTGTTTCTGGTCCTGCTGCGTGCCGTGCGGGATGCTCCCGTGCGGGATGCTCCCGTGCGGGATACTCCCGTGCGGGATACACTCGCGCGCGATGCACTCGCGCGCCCACCTGCGCGGCGGCATCTGCTGTTGTTTATCGTGCTCTCGTTTGCGCTGGCGCTGATCCACCCGATCAACCCGCTGATGCTGCTGGCAACCGGCGGCGCGTTTGTGCTTTATCGCTGGCTGGTGCTGCGCAGTTGGGCGGAAATCCGCCGCACGCTGCCGCTGCTGCTGTGGCTGCTGCTGCTGCTGCTGTATCCGTTGGGGCTGGAGGTGCTGCTCTCGCGCATTACGGCAGACGAAGTGCTGGCAGTTGCCCCCGCGCTGGAACAGAGCCGCAGCGTCCCCTTGAGCTATTTTCTCCAGACAGCATGGGCGCATACCTGGTGGCAGGCGGACTTCCTGCTGTACTACGCGCTGAGCAGCACCGTGATTTTTGCTGCGTCGTGGTGGGGCTTGCTGCGCCGGGGGCAGCGCAGTGCCCGTGCCGACGCCAACGCTGCCACTGCTACCCTCGCCCCACAGTTCATCTTTGCCGTCAGTGCCGCCATCGTGGCGCTGCTCTGGGTGCCGCCGTTCGCTGCGTTTTGGGTTATGGCGCTGTCGCGTTCACAAAACTGGCGCCTGTTCATGCTGATTCCTGCCGGGTATGGCATGGCGCTGGCGCTGTGGTGGGGCTTGCGCTGGCTGCAAATGCGCTTTAAAACGCCGGAACTGCTGACCCGGCTGGCAATCGGGGTGGGGGTGCTGCTGCTGGCGACCGTGCTCTTTCGCTGGAACGAGTATTTTCCCGTTAAGGACGGCAGCAACCGCATGACCGTTCTTGAGCAGGAAGCGTTTTTTGCCACGCGCGAGCTTGTCGGCAGCGGGCGTGTGCTGAGCACGGTGCGGCTGTCACAGGCGATCCCCACGCTGTTTCCCGATGCCACGACGCCGTTTGCCGGGCGGCTGGTGCCGGACGAAACACAGCAAACGCGCCTGCTGGCGGCAGTTGCCGTAGAAAACCGGCTGGATGTGGACGCCGCGCTGCTGGATAACGGCGTGGAGTACCTGCTGCTGCCGCGCACCGCGCCGCTGGAAACGCTGCTGGAAAACGACTACCCCTGCTGCGTGCTGCTCTACGAAAATGCCGAGGTCGCCCTGTACGCCGTGCGCTACTCTGTGCCGCTGACGCCGGTCACACCGGACGAAATCACGCAGCCGCTGGAGGTACAGTTCAGCATGGTTGGCGAGCCGTTCGCCCGGCTGCGTGGTGCGGCGCTGCTGCCCCGGCGCGGCGGAATGCAGATCACGCTTTACTGGGAACCGCTGGCACAGAGCGCGCAGCCCTACACCGTCTTTGTGCATTTGATCGGCATTGCCAACCCGGCAAGCGGCAGCCCGCTGTGGGCGCAGGACGACCACCCGCCGCGCCTGAACCAGACGCCCACGACGCAGTGGACGCCGGGCGACCTGCTGCGCGATGCTTACTGGCTGGACACTGCCGGGCTGCCAGCCGGGGAGTATACGGTCTATGCGGGGATGTACGGTGCGGATGGTGTGCGCCTGCCGGTCATGACCGGCGACGGTCAGCCGGTCGGCGACAGTGCCGCGCTGCTGCGGCTGGTCGTGGATGCGAACGGGCAGATTACCGCCCTGCCGCCTGCTTCCTGAGCGGGCTGGGCGGCAGCCTAAGACGTTAAAATCTCGCAAAATCTGCGGCAAAGTGCGTGACAAGCTGCCAAAACCCCGCATAATGAGACTATGTAAGCCTATGACGGACATCGAAATCCGCCGAACGGCGGACAAGGTGGACGGGATCTACGGGGTATACTGGCGTTACGTTTGTAAGACAGCCGGAGGGCAAATTTGCCTGTTCAAAGTGCAAGCCACTCGTGGAGCGTCGTAGTGGCGTGTGCAGCCCGGTTGAACATTTAGCCGCTAAGGAGAGCGAACACCCATGAACCGTAGAAGAAACACCCTCTTAATTGTGCTGCTGCTGGCGCTGGTTGCTGTTTTTGCGCCGTCGGCAGTGTCGCTGGCACAGAACGACAACCTGTGTGAAGGTCGCAACAGCCTGCCGTTCATCGAGTACGGCGACACGGTGGACGGGTCGATTGACGACGATGCCTACATCTTCGGCTACTGCTTTGAAGGCAGCGAAGGCGACGAAATCCGCATCAACATGACCGCGCCCGATGGTGACCTGGATCCGCTGGTCGCGCTGGGCGACCCCACGCTGGAAGAAGTCTATGCACAGAATGACGACGTGAGCAGCCGCAACACCGATGCCGAAATCGAATTTGTGCTGCCTGACGATGGTGTCTACCTGATCCTGGCGAGCCGTTCTGGTCTGGAAGATGGGCGCAGCGAAGGCGATTACGAACTGACGCTGGAACTGCTCAACGACGAGCCGCCGCCGCCGCCTGCTGGTGCCGCCTGCGAAGAAGCTGCTGAGGATTTCCCGGTTATCGAATACGGCGACACGGTTGAGGGTGAAATCACCGACGACAGCGTGGCGTTCATCTTCTGCTTCGATGGGCTGGAAGACGACGAAATTGTGATCAGCATGACCGCCACCAGCGGCGATCTGGACACCCTGCTGTTCCTGACGGACCCCACGCTGGAAGAAACTTTCGCCGATAACGACGACATCGCCCGTGGCAACACGGATTCCGAAATCGAATTCACCCTGCCCGCCGACGGCGCGTATCTGATCGTGGCGACACGCTTCAACGTCAGCGATGGCAGCAGTGAAGGCGACTTTGAGCTGTCGCTGGAAGTGGTGGGCGGTCCCAGCGTTGACGGTGGCGCTGATGGTGGCAAGGAAGACGATGGTGGCGCAGACAGTGGCAGCGGCGATGTGGATGCCTCCCTGTGCGCCGATGTCGCGCTGGAATTCGATCCGCCGGTTGTTGCCTATGGCGACACCATCGAGAACGAAATCAGCGACGAATTCCCGGCATTTGTCTTGTGCTTTGTCGGCAACGAAGGCGATGTGGTCAGCATCACCATTGAAGCAACACGCGGGGATCTGGAACCGGTTGTGCTGGTGCTGGATGGGCAGTTCGAAGAGACCATCGCCAGCACAGAAGACGAGATCGAGTTTGAACTCCCGGCAGATGGCGCGTATGTGATCCTGGTCAGCCGCGTAGACTTCACCGATGGCGATACCGAGGGTGAGTTCGAACTGACGCTCGAACTGGTAGAGGGTGGTTCTGGCGGTGGCGCTTCGGGCAGCAGCAGCGGCGACGCAGTTTGCGAAGTGACGGCGGTCAACAATGTCAACCGCCGCACGGGTCCGGGCACCAACTTTGACCGCGCCGGAACGCTGGATGCTGGCGAAACCGCAACCGCAGTGGCGCAGGCAGAAGGCAGCGATGGGCAAATCTGGTGGGAACTGGAAGACGGCAGTTTCGTCCGTGAGGATACGGTCGAAGAAGCAGGCGACTGCGACTCCCTGCCGCCCTCGCGCTAAGCATCTGTCAGGCAGCCCTGACAAGGGGATTATGCGCTTTAACCGTTAAATACGGAGCACAACGGCGGATCTTCGGCGGCAATGACTGGTTCGGGGTACATGAACATCCCCTCGTCCTAATCCGCCCGTGCTTGATAACACACGCATTCCTGCGGGGCATGTCGAACGGGCATGCCCCGCAGTCTTTGCCCCCCGGTGCCGCGTGCCGCACTGGCAGCAGGGACAGTGCGCTGCTGTCCATAGGTCGGATAGCGCGGGGTGCGCTGCGCGGCTAGAATCCGGTGCAGCAGGCGAAGGAGAACAGGCAGCGTATGGAGACATTTCTTTATCTGACGACCACCGGGCGCAAAAGCGGTCTGCCGCGCCAGATCGAAATCTGGTTTGTGGAGCGCGAAGGGCGCTATTATATGGTGTCGGAAGGGTACGACTCGGCGCAGTGGGTGCAGAATATCCTGCACAATCCGGCGGTCACGTTCAGCGTGGGCACGCGCGACGACCAGGGCGCAGCGCTGCGCCCCACGCCCGCCCGTGGGCGCACCCTGCATCCGGCGCAGGATGCCGGGCTGGTGGCGGCGGTGTCCGCCCTGATGGATGCCAAATATCAGTGGAGCGAGGGGTTGATTGTTGAACTGACCCCGGAGTCCTGAAGATCGCGGCGGCGCACTGCACGCCCGCAGGGATTGCCCGACATGCAAGTACTGCATATCACCCCTTATTATGCTCCGGCGTATGCCTTTGGCGGCGTGGTGCGCGCGGCGGAAGGGCTGGCGCGGGCGCTGGCACGGCGCGGGCACAGCGTTAGCGTGCTGACCACCGATGCGCTCACCCCACAAACACGGCTGCCCATTGAGCAGGAAGAATGGCGCGACGGTGTGCGCGTGCTGCGGGCGCGCAATCTGCTGCTGCCGCTGCGGGCGCGGGCGAATCTTTCGTCGCCTGATCCGCGCCGCCTGCGCGCGCTGGCACAGTCCGCCATTGCCAGCGCCGATGTGCTGCACCTGCACGAGTTCCGCACGGTAGAGAATCTGCTGTTGGCGGGTGTCGGCGCGCGGGCGGGCAAACCGCTGGTGCTGTCGCCGCATGGCACGCTGGCGCTGCACACCGGGCGCGGGCGGCTCAAACGCCTGTGGGACACCCTGCTCAGTGCGCGCACCGCCGCTTATATCGCGCATGTGCTGTGCCTGACCGCGCAGGAACAGGCAGACGCGCAGGCGCTGTTCGGCGGTTTTGGGCTGCCTGCGCTGCCGGGTTTCAGCGTGGTGCCCAACGGCATTGACCCCGCCGAGGTCGCCAACCTGCGTGAGCGTGAACCTATGCGGGCGGCATTTCGGACACAGTACGGGCTGGGCGATGCGGCGGTGTGCCTGTTCATGGCGCGGCTGCACCCGCGCAAAGGGCTGCTGCCGCTGGTGCAAGCGTTCCGCGCGGCGGACCTGCCCAACACGCGGCTGGTCATCGCCGGACCGGACGAGGGCGCGCTGGCGAATGTAACCCCGCTGCTCAACGCGCGCATGACCGTGACCGGCTATCTGGATGGCGCGGCGCGGTTGGCGGCGTTCGCGGCGGCGGATCTGCTGGCGCTGCCCGCCGTGGGCGAAGGACTGCCGCTGGTGGTGCTGGAGGCAATGGGCGCGGGACTGCCCGTGCTGATTTCGCCGGAGTGCTACCTGCCGGAAGTGGGGCAGGCGGGCGCAGGGCTGATTGTGCCGCCGCAGCCCGACGCACTGGCAGAGGCGCTGCGGGCGCTGCTGCCGGATGCCACCCGGCGCGCGGCGATGGGCGCAGCCGCACAGGCACTGGTGCGCCAGCGCTATACGTGGGATGCCATCGCCGCACAGGTCGAGGCGGTGTATGCGGGGCTGCTGCCGGGTTGAGCGAAAGCAACAGGCAGCCGCTTCTACGCCGGTTAAACGGGCATTAAACACCAGGCTAATCCGCTACAAGCCCGCCCCTCTCTGGTACAATAGCCCCGGCGACCTGCTATCAGACGGAAAGGATGCCACCCATGACCCTGACCCTCGACGCACTGGCGCTTGCCACCGTAATCTTTGTGCTGCGCATCTTTAACAACACCATCGGTACGCTGCGGCTGATCTTCGTCGCGCGCCAGCGGCGGCTGCTCGCGGCGGTCTTTGGCTTTATTGAAGCGCTGATCTTCGCCGTCGTTATGGCGAGCGTCGTCACCGACCTGACCAACTTCCTCAACCTGATGGCGTACTGCCTGGGCTTTTCGGTGGGTGGCTATCTGGGCATGATGCTGGAAAGCCGCCTGGTCACCAGTTATATGGCAGTCAACGCGATTATCAGCCACGACGGGCACGAGATTGCCGCCCTGCTGCGCGAACATGGCTTCGGCGTCACGGAAACCATTGGCGAAGGGCGCGATGGCAACGTGACGATCCTGCGCAGTGTCGTCATTCACCGAGACATGCCGCGCCTGCTGGGGCTGCTGCGCGATCGTGCGCCATCTGCTTTCGTCAGCATTGAAGAGGCGCGTTCGGTACAGCTAGGCTGGATTCGCCCGCTGCCGGATAACCGCCGTTAAGATAGCTGAACATCTGTACGCAAGAGTTATTCAACATTAAGGTGTAATTAACGAAAATGCCCGTACACTTTGAATGGACAGACGCGACAAAAACAGTGCTGCGGTACCGCGTTGAAGGGCAGTGGAACTGGAATGACCTGCACAAACACCTGGCGCGGGCGGCATTCCAGATGGACAGCGTAGACCATCCTGTAGACCTATTGCTGGATCTGCGCGGCAGCAGCCAACTGCCTGCCGGGGCAGTGGCACACCTGCGCAGCGTGGGCAAAAAACAGCATCGAAACAGCAGCGAACGGGTTATTATTGTCGGGCTGCCGCGCGAAGTAGCGCAGCGGCTTGCCGGTGACACACGCGAATATCGCATCGAGTCGAGGATTATCCGCTTCGCAGACACCGAAGCGGAAATCAGCGCCATTCTGCAAGCATGGCGAGAGTGAAGCAGCGACCTGACCTATGCCATTCAAATCTGCCCGTATGACCGAAATCCGCAACTGGTGGCGCACGCTGGATCGTCGTGACCGCCTGCGCTGGCAAATCTTTCTGGTGTTTGTGCTGCTGGCGCTGGGCTTTTCGCTTGCCGGAACCGCGCTGGCGACACAGTTCCCGATCTCGGTGGGCACGACTCTGCTGGGGGTGGGCAGCA
Organism: Anaerolineae bacterium; assembly: GCA_034435675.1. Classification (GTDB taxonomy): domain Bacteria; phylum Chloroflexota; class Anaerolineae; order Aggregatilineales; family Phototrophicaceae; genus DAOTWP01. Next base: position 20,447 of record DAOTWP010000321.1, on the reverse strand, counting down.
CCTTTTTGCTGGTGGACTGGTTCATCAGCGGCAGAGACCGCGACGAAGAAGCGGAACTGCTGGCGCAGCGCGGGCAGTTGCAGCAGCAGATGGGCACACAGCATAAACAGGTCACGCACCAGTTGGAAAGCCAGCACGAATCGCTGCAAACGCGCCTTGCGGAACAGGCAGAGCAGCTTAGCACCCTGACGGCACAGCAAACCCGGTTGGAGCAGCAGCTCAGCGACCAGCGCAGCGCCCTGGACCAACTGAGCGCGCTGGACGGGCGTTATGATGTGCTGCATGACCTGCTCAAGCAGCAGCACGAGCGCACGCAGGAACAGTTTACCGCGCAGGCAGAACAGCTTACCGCGCTGGCGGCGCAGCATGCCGCACTGCAAGCGACGTTCCAGACGGCGCTGGCGCAGCAGCAGGACGCGCTGGACACGCGCCAGAAACAGCTCTACGAACAGATGACCTCGCAGCAGGAGCAGTTGCAGGAACAGCTTCAGGAACAGTTCAGCGGGCAGCTCACGCAGGTGCAGCAGCAGTTAGAAACCTACCGCGAGCATCTCAACGATTTCTCCACACGGCAGAAGACCATTCTGGATGACCTGGACGCGCAGAGCAAGCGGCTGCAAAAGCAGGAAGAACTGCGCGATTACGAAGCAGCGCAGCAGCTCAAACTGCGCCTGATGCGCCAGCTTGCCAGCACCAGCAATGCCGACACCCGGCTGGCAGTGGCAGAACTGCGCGCGCGTGGCTGGCTGAGCGATGGCACGCTCAAGGGTGCCGACCTGAGCTATGCCGACCTGCGCGGGGTGGATCTGCATGGTGCCGACCTGCGTCAGGCACATCTTGAAAGCGCCAATCTGGAGCAGGCGAACCTGACCGGCGTTGATCTGCGCGGGGCGCGGCTGAACGATACCATTCTGAACAATGCCATCCTGCGCGGCGCGAATCTCAAACGCGCACTGCTTGACGAGGCAGACCTGCGCGGCGCTGACCTGACTGCCGCGAACCTGCTCGGTGCCAGTCTGGGCGGCAAGCTGCACCCGCAGTTGCAGTCGGTCATGTCTGATACGGTGTTCAGCGAGGCGACCATCCTGCCGGATGGCAGTCGCTGGTCATGGGAGCACAAGCTGCGCCGTTTTACCGACCCGCGTCACCCGGACTTCAAGGAGTACAGCCTGCCGGAGCAGCCCGACACGCCGCCAGATGCCACCGACCCCGATCTGCCCATTTGACGGCGGTACGTCTGGATTGCAGCGTCAGGTAGGCAGTGCCTGAATAAGGGGACTCATGCAATCCCGCATGTATCACCGGACGGGTTTGTCCGTCGGCAGTGTGGGGCTGATACAGGGTTGTGGTTCGCCTATACCCGGACCGCTTCTGCCGCCAGCAGCACCCCGGACCGCGGCGCGCGGTACACCCGGTAGCGGGCATCGCTGGCAAACGACTCGAACACGCTTTGATCCACTACAATTTCGCGCTCCCCAATACGAACGATGTACAGCGTCGCACGCCGCGCCATTACCCGCACGGTATGCGCTGCCTTGCCATTGAGCGTTTCGACCTCGCCCGCCTGCAAGTCGGCGGTCAGCCGCAGCATGCTGCGCACAAAAAAGCCCATTACAAGGGCATTGAGCAGCGTTAGCCCAATGCCCACCAGAGTTAAAATGGGCGAACCGCGCCCGCCCAGAAAAATTAACAGTGCTGCTACAAAAATCACAACCAGTAGGATCGCCAGATTAATCAGCAGCACACGGCGGCGAATCGCCAGCAGGCGGCTGCGCTGCCGGTCGCTGAGCTGCCCGGTCTGGTTTGCCCGCAGGTCGTCGGCATCAAAGCCGAGGAGCTGCATCAAGCGGCGGTTGCTGGTGTCCAGTTTTTCTGTCATCCGTATATACCCTGCAAGCGCAAACCCAGCGCTGGCGTTTCGGCGCACTGTGGTGCGGGTGGTTAACCCTGTTCCCCATGCGAAGCGAACATCCGCCGCAGCGGTTGGCTGCCTGCCAGCACCACGACAATCAGCAGCCCGATGACCAGCGTCACCAGATAGAACACGTTCAGCGCCTCGCGGGTCGAGGTCGCGTCACAGAACCAGATCAACGCATACACCAGCCCCAGCAGAATGGTGTTGCCATATGCCCACGGCGCGCGCCGCAGCAGTCCCGCGCCCATCAGCAGCGCCCCCAGCGCATAGCCCAGCGTAAAAATGCTCAGGCACAGGACCGACAGACCGTAACCGCTGAGAACATCTTCACGCTGCGAGAAGTCGTAACCACTCAGCAATTTCGTAATCCCCTGCAGCACAAGCAGCACCCCCAGGGCGATCAGGTAGCCACCGATGATGTTCGCCACGCGCCCCGGATTCCGATTAATGACCTGCATGCTTCATTTCCTTCCCGAAGTTATTGCTAAATCTAAGTGCTACTAGCATAGCGAAAAACTCGCGTTTCCGCCTGAGTGAGTTCTGCCCGCCAGCGCTCAATCTGGCAAAACACCCCGCGCCCGGCGCAGTTGGACCCGGTTTGGCGTATTGCGGCACAACTGAAACGGTCATATCACAAAACCGTAAGACGACCTTAACTGCACCAGGCGGCAGGCGGTTCTATACTGAGAGATGGATCGGTTCTTACACAGTTTGCCGTCAGCGGTTCAAAACCGCTGTCTACAGCCAGAGCCTGGAAACCCCTGAACGGGTTAGCCTGAACGGGTTAGCCTGAACGGGTTGGCGGCGGCTCACATAAACCCGTTTCCGGGTTTTCAGCAGGGGCGGCGGGCAAGTTTTGAACTGCCTGCGCAGCATCAGTTATCCACATATTTCAGGAGAAGGATTGTGCTGAACAAACGACGCTTGGGATTGTTTTTCGGGGTGGCGCTGCTGGCGCTGCTGGTCGTTTCTGCTGGGGCACAGGAGGAGGTGCTGTTTAGCGAGGATTTCAGCGATAATGCTGCTGACTGGCGCGTAGAAATCAACCAGCAGACACCGGTGGTAGCCGCGCTGCTGCGCGAGAGCTACGTGATCGAAGCAGATTTGCTGGATCGCGAAATCTGGTTCACCGTGCCCGGCGCGAATGACTTTGCGCGCGCCCCGTTTTTTACCGACCCGTATGAATATCAGATTGAGTTTTCCGGGCTGGACTCCAACAACGGCACGGGTTGTGCCATGCTGGTCTTTGACATCACCGAAGGACTCGCGCAGCACCGTGAATTCCTGTTCTGCGAAAGCGGTGCGTGGGCGCTGGCAGACCAGACCGAGGCGTATCTGGCAACCGGCATTCACCCCTCCGGCTCGATTGGCATCTTCAGCGGCGGGCGGCACACAATGGCGCTGCGCGTCACCGAACGCGATTATACGCTGATTGTCGAAGGGGCAGAGATTGTCACGATCCCCAGCCTCGGTCCGATTGGCGGCACGATTGGTTTCGGCGTGGGGCGGCTGGGCGCAGACACGGATTACATGTACGGCGTCTTCGACAACATCATCGTGCGCGCTTATGAAGCCCCCGGCACGGTGGACGCGGTCTCGGCGCTGCTGGGCACACCGTCGCGCGGGGGTGGTGCCGCGCCTGTGGCAACCGCCCAGCCAGCAGTGCCCGCAGTGGTGACCAGCACCCTGGTGCCCACGCCAACACTGCCACGCGAAACCGCCGTCGCACAGGTGTATATGACCGCCACCGCCCAGGCGCAGTCCGCACGCAGCGGGTCGGCGCGCCCCACTGCTGACTTTGCCGGGACTGCCACTGCCAGCGCCGCAGCACAGGCGGCTGACCAGCAGGCGACGGTCGATGCCCTTGATACTGCCGCCACCGCCACCGCCCAGGCGCGCGAGTCGGGCAGCAGCGGGCGTTTCCTCACCTTCCCCAGCCGCGCATCCGGCTTCAGCGTAGACTATCCCGAAGACTGGCTGCCGCCGGTGGAGCTGGACAACGGTTCGGTAATCATGCTCAACGATATTGCCGCGCTGGACGTGGACTGGCGCGACGAGCTGCGGCGTGGGCAGTATGTCGTGGCAGTGCTGGTGATTGATCTCAATACCGACATCCGCGATCTGGGCATCGTGGGCTGGACGATTGGGATTGTCGGCACGATCTATGAGGGCGAGGATTACACCTTCCCGATTGAGCTGGAGCTGAACGGCATCTCCGCCGCCTACTCAGATGTGGGCAGCGATGGTGTCCCGCGCCTGATCGCGCTGGAACTGGATCGCAGCACGCTGGGGATAGTGCAGGGCTACACTCGTCCGGGCGACATGGACGATTTCGCGCCCACGCTGGAACGCATCGCCGGGTCTATCGAACTCGATTGACCGCGTGAAACGGCAGTTTGAATCATCGTGATTACTCCCCTGGGGGCGAAACATGTTTCGCCCCTCCACACGCGAGAACCATATAATTTTCAGACACGCACTGATCGCCTCGTTCAGCAGGACCGGTTTATGGATCGGTTCTGTCGGTTCTTTTTGGCTAGCATGAATAGCAGACGCCCAATTGTAGGGGCGCACCACTGTGTTCGCCCGACACAGGGCGGCACGGAGATCGCCCCCTACATAAGGCGTTTTCTAATTGGTTTGTCCATTAGCTGAGGCGCATGTTAAGAACCATCGCGCTTTTGGTAAAATTCACTATAATCGGAGGATACTTCGTGCAGCAAAATATACGAGACCAATGAACCCTGTAATGTCCCTTTCTAACCTGCGAATCAACAGCAAACGACTGCGCGCCGACTTCGACGCGCTCAGCGAAATCGGCGCAACAGTGGGGGGCGGTGTGCGGCGGTTGGCGCTTTCTCCCGAAGACCTTGAGGCACGCGCCTGGTTCGTGGAACGCGCCGAAGCGCTGGGACTGCTGATCCGTGATGACGAGGCGGGCAACCTGAGCGGCGTGCTGCGCAGCGGGGATCGCGGCGCAAAGACCCTGCTGATCGGCAGCCATCTGGACAGCGTGCCCAACGGCGGGCAGTACGATGGCACGATAGGCGTCATCGCCGGGCTGGAATGCATCCGCGTGATTCAGGAAGCAGGCATCGCGCTGCCGGTGCATCTGGAAGTCATTGATTTCACCGACGAGGAAGGTGCGTGGAAAGGCTTGTTCGGTAGTTCCGCGCTTGCCGGACAGCTCTCGCCCGCATATCTGGCGGAAATGCGCGAGGACAGCGGCGCGTTCCGGGCGGCACTGTACCGCGCGGGCATTCGCCCAGAGGAAGTGCTGCGTGCCTGCCGCAAGCCGAAGGATCTGCTGGCGTATCTGGAACTGCATATCGAGCAGGGACCGCGCCTGGATCGCGCTGGCTTGCAGCTTGGGGTGGTGGATGGCATCATCGGGCGCAGTACCTATCAGGTAATCTTCACCGGGCAGGGTGCGCATTCCGGCACGACCGACCCGGAAGCACGCCGCGACGCGCTGCAAGGGGCGGCACAGTTCATTCTGGATGGACACAACCTGCTGCACAACGGCTTTGGCGAAGGCGTGTTCAACTGCGGCAATATCAGCGTGCAGCCGGGCGCGTTTAACATTATCCCCGCCAAAGCGATGCTGACGGTCGAAGTGCGGCATATCAACGAACAAATGCTGATGGACATGGAAAATACCCTGCTGACCCGCGCTCGGGAGGTCGCCGAACGCTATGGGCTGACGGTGCAGGCGGAGCGCGTGGTGCATGTGCCTGCCGCGCCGATGGATAAACATGTGGTCGAGACCGTCGAAACTGTTTGCAGCGAACTGGGATTGACCCACACCCGCCTGCGCAGTTACGCCGGGCACGACGCCCAGATGCTGAGCACCATCACCCCCTCCGCGATGATTTTTGTCCCCTCCACCAACGGTATCAGCCACAACCCACGGGAATACACCCCCTGGGAAGATGTTGAAAACGGCGCGAATGTGCTGCTGCACACGGCGCTGCGGCTGGCGCTGCGCGGCGGCGTCTAAGTACAACCCAATTGAAAATGTCGGATGTAGGGGTGGGTCTCAGACCTGCCCCTACGGAAAATAATCCCGCGAGATTTCTGTGGTTGTCCATTAAGTACAACCAAATTGAAAATGTCGGATGTAGGGGTGGGTCTCAGACCCACCCCTACGGGAAACAATCCCACAGAATTGATCTGTTTGCACTTAGTGTAGGTTCAGGCGGGACAGCATGTACGGGCGACTGCCCCGACGAGCGCGACACTTAAGCGCATGGGTCAGATTTTGCACTACGGGGTTGTGGGGATGACCAGATGCCAGCGAGTGACCCTGCTGCCCGAACAACCACGAACATTACTTCGGGCTGTGGCGCACCGACTACAGCCCCAAACCCGCCGCTGCTGTGTTGAACCGGTGGACTGCTGGCAGCTAGCGGCGCGTACACCGGGACTATCCGTTGTTACCCCAGTATAATAAAGGAACATTACAAAGCCTTCTGACAACTTTAGAAATCTCTTTACTTTTTATACATGGTTGCAGGGTATAATGCTGTCAATCGGAATGCACCACCAGCATGCCGGTTGCTTTTGTCCTATGGTTCGGAGACCGACCATTAATCCCAAAAAGAGTTAATCTATGCGCACCTGGATTATTGTAGAAGACGAACCCGATCTGTATGATACGCTGATGGCGCTGACCGAAGCACGTGGGGTGCGTCCTATCGGGTTCACCAGCGTGGACTCCGCGCTGGAGCTGGTTGAGGAGATCGAGGAAGGGCGCTACGCCGGGGAACTGCCGGAACTGGCGCTGCTGGATATTCGCCTGCCCAACAACAATATGCTCGATCAGCAAGGCGGCATCCGCGTGGGCGAACGCATGCGGCACAGCCGCGCGCTGGACGGGATGAAGGTGGTGCTGATGACCGCGTATCGCCTGTCGCCCAAAGAAGAAAAGAAATATGTCGAGCGAACGGGTGCGGCACTGCTGCTCTACAAGCCCTTTGGCAGTGAAATTATTTCCAAACTGGAAGCCCTGTGATCCTGCAACTGACCGGCATTTTCAGCCGTTGATGTGCTCCCCCACAAAGCCAATTACCCGCTGCCAGGTGTCCTCGGCGGCAGCCTGGTTTTCCGGTTTGCTATCGCGCCGCGCGTTGAAGAATGAGTGCGTGCTGCCGGGGTAGAATTTGATATCGTGCGTGATGTTGTAGCGTTCCAGCGCGGCATCCAGCGCGCGTCCCGCGCCGGTGCTGAAATCCGGCTGGGGATAGCTGCCAACAATCGGGCACGCCCGCTGCACGGCATCCAGCGGACGCGGATTCAGCGCGTAGAATGGCGCGATCACCCGCAGCCGCGAGTCGCTGCATGCCCATGCAATGGCGAAGCCGCCGCCCAGACAAAAGCCCACCGCACCTAACTTACCGCTCTCCACAAACGGCTGGTGTTCCAGGTAAGTCAGCGTGACCTTGAGATTCTGGATGCCTTCATGGTTGAGCGAATTGAGAAACAGGCTGGTCATGAAGCGAAACATGCAGGCAGCGCGGTTACGCCCTGCCATCAGATCCACCGCCAGCGCCACATAACCTGCCTCGGCAAACCGCCGGGCAATAGCGCGGATGTCCTCATTCAATCCATAAATCTCGTGAATGATAACCAGCGCGGGGCGCGGTTCATCGCCTAATGGGACTGCCAGATAGCCATTCAAACCGGGGGTGCCGCCGGGAATCATTATGTCGGTGGTGGTGATACTCATGGGTACACCTCATGTTTGCGCTGGATAGAGTCATCATAACACATTCAGCACCGCCCGGCGGAAGATTTTTCACACGCTGTGGGGTCTTGAACGGAGGACGGACGCGCGCGAGGCAGCATCAACACGCTGCCCCTGCCGTCCACTGATGCAGTGGCGGCGGTCAGCCCGGACGAGTCGACCGCCGCGCCAGATGGCGGTTAACTATCCGCCTGCTTCTACGGTTTCCGCGACAGAGCAATCTTCGCAGACCATTGTTTCGACATCATCACCGGCTGCCAGCGCAGCAACCCAGTCCACAAAGCGCGCGCCGTTAATGCCGTAGGTGTAGAAATCTGCGGTTGGGGTGATGCAGTGCGAATCGCCGCCGACCGTGAAGGAACGGAAATTGTCCACTTCTGCATTGATGTCGGCAAAATTCGCCGTGAGCAGTTCAAGCAGATCGAAATCCGTCAGCCCGCCGAGCATATTGAACCCGGTCTGCACGGCATCATAAGCCGCATTGTACTGGGTGAAGGTGATTTCCGGGTACAGGCTGCCGGACATCATGTAGAACGATTCAAACGTCATCGAGCCGATCTCAAGCCCGGCTTCGGCATAGTCCTCCGGCAGAATGCTTTCGGTGCCCCATGTGCCAAAGACCAGCCCTGCCAGATCAGGATTGCGATACGCGCCTGCCGCGTCGCCAAGCTGTTCAATGCGCGCGCCGGGGTAAGCCTCGGCAACGAACTGTGTATAGAACGGCGACGGAATTGACCCGGCGCTGCACCCGGTCACAAAGACGGTCTCCGGCTCCTGCACGTTGTTGAACACCCAGTCCAGCACGGTGGTCGCGTTGACAAAGCCGTTGTGATAAATGGTCACTTCTGCGCCGGTAGACTGCACGGCATAGGTCGAGACCGCGTTGCCGATATGCACGTCCGCAGTGCAGTAGGGCACCATCACCATGTTGTAATCACGGAAAGGATTTTCTTCGTTGGTGAAGTTAAAAATACCGTCATAATTGGTCGGGTCATCGCTTTCATCCACGAACGGGTCATAGGTCGGGGTCGCCTGCAAATCGCAGTTTTCGCCAAACCAGCAGGCGCCGCCACCCTGGAAGTGGATCAGCAGTTTGTCGCTCGGCTCATCTGCCGGGCGTGCAAAGAACGCATAGGGCGTGCCGTTGGAGCAGATCGTATCCCCGCCGGGTTCGATCATCGTCCAGGCTCCGGCTTCCAGATCGGCAAACGCGGGCAGCGCGTCATCCTGCGCCGCGACGATGCCGCCCCACGCAACGGCGGCAAACAACACAACCAAAAAGACCAGCAGCAGCTTCTTCATTGTGAACTCCTAATATTTTTGAGAAACAATAGACTCTGAGACGCAGTACCGCAGCATAGCGAATATCAACGAAGCAGGAACATGGGCGGAATGCCCCTTATTCGCCTGTCCTGCGCGTTCTATTGTGCGGCTAGCGCGACAGAGAATACCTTACCACATCCGCTGCGTTTTTGCAGCAAATCGGCACGGTGGGGGCAATGGCAAACCCTGCTGCCTGCGCAGGGGCGAATTATGCTTCGCCCCTGACCACGACGCGGTTTATGCCAGTTGATGCTCACGCCGCAGGTACTGCGCCGTGTATGAGCTGTCAACGTTCAGCAGGTCTTTGGGCGTCCCCTCAAACAGGATTTCCCCGCCTCTGTGTCCGCCCTCCGGACCCATATCAATGATCCAATCGGCATTCTTGATAATGTCGCCGTTGTGTTCAATCACCACCACCGTATTGCCGTTGTCCACAAGCCGGTTGATGACCGTAAGTAACTGGCTGATGTCGGACATATGCAGCCCGGTGGTCGGCTCATCCATGACGTAAATGCTGCCGTCTTTGTGCAGTTCGCTGGCGAGCTTGATGCGCTGGCACTCGCCGCCGGACAGTGTACTCAGCGGCTGTCCCAGCGACAGATAATTCAGCCCGACATCACTCATCGCTTGCAGGGTGTGCCGGATCTTCTTGTTGGTGAAGTAGCCCAGCGCTTCTTCAACGGTCATGCTGAGGACATCGGCAATTGACTTGCCGTGCAGCTTGTATTCGAGCACCTCTTCTTTGAAGCGCTTCCCGCCGCAGACCTCACACGGGGTTCTGGCTTCATCCAGGAAGGCGAGGCTGATATAGACCACGCCCAGCCCCTGACAATTTTCACACGCGCCCTGCGAATTGAAGCTGAACAGCGAATTGCTGACGTTGTTGGCTTTGGCGAAGTCCTTGCGGATTTCGTCCATGATCCCGGTATAGGTCGCGGGCGTCGAGCGGCTGTTCGCCCCCACTTCGGACTGGTCAATCACAATTGCCTGGGGATGCTGGCGCAGCAGGGTTTCGTTAATCAGCGAGCTTTTGCCCGACCCTGCGACACCCGTCACCACCGTGAGCACCCCGGTTGGAATGTCCACATTCAGATTGCGCAGGTTGTTGACCCTGGCGTTCCTGATGGCGAGGCTGCCGCTGGGTTTGCGAGACATCGCTTTGAGCTGCATCCTCTGCTGCATATGTCTGCCGGTCAGCGTATCCGCGCGCAGCAGCCCCTCGAACGCGCCTTCGTAGACGATGCTGCCGCCGTGTGTTCCGGCGTGCGGTCCAACATCCACAACATGGTCCGCAACCTTGATGACATCAGGGTCATGCTCGACCACGATAACCGTGTTGCCTTTGTCGCGCAGTTTCTGGAGCAGTTCGTTCAGCCGGTGGACATCGCGCGGGTGCAGCCCGACGCTAGGCTCATCGAAGATGTACATCACATCCATCAGGCTGCTGCTGAGATGCTTGACGATCTTCACGCGCTGCGATTCACCGCCGGAGAGCGTATCGGTTTCACGGCTGAGGCTGAGGTATTCCAAGCCAATATCCACCAGATATTGCAGGCGTTCGGTCAATGTTGCCACCATCGACTGCGCGGCAGGTTCAGTGATTTGGCGGATCACGCCGATCAGGTCGCCCACTTCCATCGCGGCGAGTTCAGCGATGTTGTACCCGTTGACCTTGCAGCTCAGCGTTGTCTGACTCAGGCGTGTGCCTTTGCAGGCGCGGCACGGTCCTGTGGTGACAAAGGGTTCCACCTGCTTCTGTGTGCGCTCAGAATAGGTTTTGATGTCGCTGTTGATGTATTTGCGCGTGAACTTGGTGATAATGCCTTCATACGTCAGGTTGATTGATTTGCCGCCAAAGTCGGATTTCACTTTTAGCGGTGGGCTGTAGAGCAGGCGCTCCAGTTCCGCTGCGCTGTAATCGGCGAGCTTCTTGTCGTTGTCGAATAAGCCGGAGGTGATCAGGAAGTTCCAGTCCCAACTGTCCACGGCGTAGGCACTGAACAGAATCGCGCCTTCGCTGAGTGATTTGGACGTGTCCAGAAATTTGTCCAGATCCACATCCATCTTGCGCCCAATGCCGTTACATTCGGGACACATGCCCTGCGGGTCGTTAAACGAAAATACATTGTAATGCCCCACATAGGGCTGACCGATTTTGGAGAACAGCAGGCGCAGCACCGTGTAAATGTCGGTGATCGTGCCAACGGTTGAATGCGAGCCGCCGCCCATGCGCTTCTGGTCAACGACAATCGGCATACTCAGGTTTTCGATTGAGTCGGCGTCCGGCTGCGCGTAGCGGGGCAGGAAATTGCGCACGAACATGCTGAAATTCTCGTAGAGCTGGCGCTGCGCTTCAGAAGCGATGGTGTCGAAGACGATGGACGATTTACCCGAACCGGAGACACCCGTGAAAATGGTGATCTTGCGTTTGGGAATGCGCAGTGAGACATTTTTGAGATTATTCTCACGCGCGCCACGCAATTCAATAAATTCCTGGATCATTTTTCATCTCCATTGATCAAAATGCCGCTGGCGATTGGGTCTGGACTGGTTGGGCAAAAACAGAATTGGGCGGGTGAACGAAGCGGTCAAACGACGCTGCTCTTAGACTGCTTCACTCGGGCGTCGGGCGTTGTTCCGGCATGATGCGCCTGTTGAGCGCTGGTTTCGCTGGCAGCATTTCGCAGGCAGCATTTCGCAGGCAGCATTTTGCAGGCAGCAGCCCACACGTTATATTGTACACTTGTTCTGCTGAGAGTTTAAGCATAATCGTTTTCGCGCCAGGAGTCAAGCGCTGACGCAGCGCGTAAGCGGCGGTCTGTAGATTGTATCGTCGCCGCCTGTGCAGAGGCGGAGACTGCTGCGCCTTTACGGGAGCAACCACGAATACCCAGACACGCTCTGAAGCGGTTTGGCACCACACCGTGCAACGTTCTGCCCTACCCTGTGCATTGCATTCGCCGCGTTTCACAAGGACAATGAACGTACATCCCTGATTATCGGACAAGGACACACCTGCAATGTTTATTCTTGCGTCCAGTTCCCCCCGCCGTCATGAACTGCTCGAAAAAGCCGGTCTGCCGTTTATCGCCGTCAAGCCACAGGTCGAAGAACAGCGCCGCCCCGGCGAACCCGCGCTCGACTATGCCCGCCGCCTGAGCAGCGAAAAGGCGGACGCCGTTGCCGCGCTGCACAGCCCGCCCGTGACCGTCCTCGCGGCGGATACGGTGGTGATTCTCGCCGCTGACACGCTTGGCGTGCTGCCCGATGGCGCAATCCTCGAAAAACCCGCTGATGCTGATGACGCCCGCGCCATGCTGCGGCGGCTGCGCGGCAAAGCGCACACCGTCTGCACGGCGATCACGCTGCTGCGGCTGCGCACGGACGGCGCGCCGGAACGCCTGACCGACACGACCTGCACTACTGTCTATATGCGCGATTACAGCGACGATGAAATCGAGGCGTATATTGCCACGGGCGACCCGTTCGACAAAGCGGGCGCTTACGCCATCCAGCATGCAGGCTTTCACCCGGTGGCGCGCATTGCGGGCTGTTACACCAATGTGGTTGGCTTGCCGGTGTGCGCGGTGCTGCGCGCGCTGGTGCAAAGCGGCTTGCTGGCGGTCAAGGGCGGTGTCACCTGCGACGACCCGCGCTGCACCGACCCGGAAGGCTGAGCAAAACGGTCGGCAGCACACGCCAGATCGGTTACAATGCGCCTGCCGCGCGGCGGTGGGCTGGCAGAATATCCTATCCACAAACCGGTTTTCCTGATTATGAGGATTGTGCGGTTTTACGATCAAATGCGGAGTAACCGGGCGGGCGGCTAATGCATGGGGACTCGTCCCTACGACACAAACCGTGTAGGGGCGACCGCCGCTGCGCTCAATGTCTAGCCGTAAACGTGGTCAAGGGGATCAATCCCCTTGTTCAGGAAGCCGGGTTTATGGATCGGTTCTTAATCTGTTTGCACGCCGTAGGGCGAGGTAGGGGCGGCGCAGGTGGTGCTTGTAGGGGCGACACATGCTTCGCCCCCGCTACGTCCTATGTCCGTTGCTACTGCTCGTATTACCCGACTGCCTCTACTCGCGTTAGTCCACTTAGTCCACACCCCTTGGGGTGGACTAAGTGGACTAGCGAAGGGTCGGTTGTGGCAGGGGGAGCAGGGAGAAAAATGCCCACCGGCACGCCGGCACGTCGGCACGACCGCACGCCGGGTCACAGCGGGAATGCCATGCCGGGACAGCGCCAGCACCTACGCCAGAAGCGGGCTTAGCAGCGATCCGTAAACGCAAACAAGGGGATGAGGCAGTGTTCCAGAATAATCCGGCGTTTGGGCGGACGGCTTCGCTCAGCGGGCGCAGGCGAACTTAGTGCGCACCCTGCACAACCTGCGGTTCGCAGGGGAGGACTAAGCGCAGCGCATGTCCGCCCGTCTTCTCCGGATTTAATCGTTACTGATCCGACCATGAAAAACTAAACCTTGAAAGCGGAAACAACGGTGCTAATGTTCAGCAAGTTGCTGTCGGATCAGTAAAGCGCACAATCCCCTTGTTCAGGAAAACCGGTTTATGGATAGGTTCTTAGTGCAGGTTCAGACAGGACAGCACGAATGTACAGGCGAAGCATGTTTCGCCACTACGAGAGAGGCACTCAATCTCATAGGTCTGCTTTTGCATTAGCAAGGCGCGACTCTGCTCTGCTCGACTTATCATTGAGTAATTTACGCGGAGGATTTCACGTAATGCTGCTTTATGACCCTGAACGCCTGCGCCAGCTTGCTGCGCCGCAGACCCCAATTCACCCCGCCACGCGGCTGGGCGCTGTAGCGCTGACCGTTGCGGATCTGGAGCGGTCGCTGGATTTTTACACGCGCGTCATCGGGCTGCATGTGCTGCGCCGGGAAGGGCAGTCAGCAGTGCTTGGCGCGGGCAGCACCACGCTGCTGACAGTGGTCGAAATGCCGGGGGCACGCCCACAGCCCGCCTACAGCACGGGCTTGTACCATGCGGCGCTTCTCGTGCCGTCGCGCGCTGATCTGGGGCGTGTGCTGCTGCACCTGGATCGTACCCGCTACCCGCTGCAAGGCTTTGCCGATCACAACGTCAGCGAGGCGCTTTATCTGGCAGACCCCGACGGCAACGGGCTGGAAATTTACCGCGATGTGCCGCGCGCGGAATGGCAGTACAGCAACGGGACGCTGCGCATGGGCACTGACCCGCTTGATTTGCAGAGCATTGTGGACGCAGTACAAGACCCGCGCGCGCCCTTCGCCGGGCTGCCGGATGGCACGGTGATCGGGCACATGCACCTGCGCGTGGGCGATCTGGCGCTGGCGGAGGCGTTTTATCACCGGGCGCTGGGCTTCGACATCATGGTGCGTTATCCCGGCGCGCTGTTCCTGTCCGCAGGCGGCTATCATCACCATCTGGGCGCGAACATCTGGCAGAGCCGGGGCGCGGCATCGCCCCCGCAAGACTCCGCCGGGCTGCGCGAGTTCCGCGTGATGCTGCCAGACGAGACCGCGCGGCAGCAGGTCATCGCGCGGTTGGACGCCGCCGGCGTGCCGGTGCTGCAAACAGGCGCGGCGCTGGCAGTGGATGACCCCTGGGGCACGCGCCTGCTGCTGGCAGTGAACGGCGGGCAGGGGTAGGCACAGCAAAGCGGCGCGGGGCACGCCGAACGGGTTGTACCCCGCGCGGAATGCCCCGCAGTGTCGCTATTCAGTTGTTATGGTCATATAATCAGGGGTGAGCGTCCGCAAACCTGGCAGTGGCGGGCACTCGTTGTTACGCTGTGTGCTGCGTGTGAATTACTGACCCTCGGACATCATCATCATGCTGCTGTAGGCAACGGCGGTGTGGAACAGGTTCAGATTCGCACGCAGCGCCGTACATTCTGCCGCTTCGCCTTCGACCACTGCCGGGACGAGCGTCGTCATGCCTTCCATCATCGTGTCGTCGCCCATCATGCTCATCATGCCGTCCATGCCCATTTCCATGTATTCGCCAACGGTGACGAGCTGTTCCTCGCTGAGCACAAAGGTCATCATCATGTCGTCGCCCATCATCGCCATCATGCTGTCAAACAACGACGCATACTGCCCCTTGTCGAACGCGGCGAGATCCAAGCCCATCATATCGTCCCCTTCGGCAGACATCATCGCGTTGTGGACGACGCCGTAACCGAAGTAGTATTCTGCGACGTACAGGTTGAGGATCAGGTCAGAGTCACAAACAACCGTCCCCATGCTGGCGCCGCTGTCCTGCGCTGCCGCGCCAAACGCCAGCCCAACAATCAGCACTGCCACCATCGCCAGCGGCACCAAACGAACAAATGTCTTACGCATAGTCAAAAGCCTCCTGAAATGGAACTAAACGAAACAGGTGCCTCACAGAAAGCCTGCGAGACACCTGTCAGTTTAGGGAGCAAATCTAACGCGCTGCTTACGTTCCACGTTTCAAGGCACTGCTGTCAGCCAGTATTCGCCCGTTACCGGGTCGCCCTCTGCCGTCCAGCCAACCAGCCCGTTGTAGTCCACCTGCCACCAGCGGTAGCCGTCGCGGCAGACCGCACCGTCAAGAACGGTCATCTGTGCGCCTTCGGGAATACTGCCAACTGCCGCCGCAGCAAGCCCGGCGTCTGCGCGCAGCAGGTTTGCCCCTGCGCCAGGGACGACCACCGCCGTTTGCCCGATTTGCAGACGCGGCGGCAGAAAGCAGGGCGTTATATCGGTGCGCACGCTGAACGCAAAACTGGTCGTGCCTGTGGGTTCCACATTATCAAAGCGCAGCACGCGGCGCGCTCCAGCCAGTGCGCCAATGGACGCCCGAATATCCAGCGGCGGGTCGAACAGCCGTGTGCTGCCCGCTTCCCAGACACCGGCAGACTCCGCAGCACGGAACAAGACGGCGCCACCGCCAGTCGAAACCGTCAGGATTCTGGCACCCTCCGGCAGCATGACAGGTTCGCCGGATGGCGTTCTCAGCGTGTTCGCTGCCAGCGTATAACCTGCTAGATGGATTGTCGGCGCGCCGCTGTAGCTGGTTTCGGTGCCGTCCAGCGGGTCGAGCGTGTGCCAGATCTCCGCGCGCCGGTAGGCGATCACGTGCCGCCCAGCACGCTCTGCCCACTGCACATCGGTCGGAAGCTGGTCATCGCCCATGTCCTGCCGCCAGATGTCATAATAGGTGCCGGTCTGCTCAACCGGATCATAGCGGGTGACGACATTATGGAACTGGTTGTCGCTGCCGATCGTGGCGACGACATCCAGCAGCCCGCCAGCACCCCACTGCGGGCGGGGCAGGCTGAGACCGCCATCCTGGTATCCCAACTCGATTCCACCTGGAACTCGCCGCGTTTCCTGCGTCGCTATCGTGTAGAAATCCACGCCGTAGACCGAGCCGCCGAACTGTTCGTAGTAGTAAACCCATGCCAGTTCGGAGCCATCCGGCGAGAAGGTTGGCGCGCCGTATTCCTCACCACCCACATAGCCGTTTTCATCGGGCAGGGGATGATCCGGCGTGATTTTGCTGAGTGCGGCGCTGGGAATGTCGTACAGCCAGACCTCGCTGTAATCATCAACCAGCAAACCGCTTGCATCAACAATTGAGATGCGCACCCCTGCCGCGACGTAACGTCCATCCGGCGACATTTCAATGACATAGATAAAGGCATCGTCCGCGAAGCCGGTCATCTGTATCGGGTAATCCTCGCCCACTGACCAGACCCACAATTCGCCGTCGCTGAGGTATGCGATGCTGTCGTACAGCCCCTGAGCGCTGCCGGGAAGCGCTGTTCCCGCCAGCAGCAGGCAGCACCATAAGGCAGCAAACCCGAATCTGTGCCAGTTTTTCCACAGTTGCTTCAACATGTTCTACGCTCCATCCTCTGACACTGCCTCCAGCCAGTATTCGCCCGTTTGTGGGTCGCCTTCTGCCGTCCAGCCGGTCTGCCCGTTGTAATCCACCTGCCACCAGTGATAGCCATCGCGGCACAGCGATCCCTCCACAATCGTCACACGCTCGCCTTCCGGGATGCTGCCGATTTCGGCGGACGTCAGCCCCGGTTCTGCGCGCAGCACATTCGCCCCTGCGCCAGGGACGACCACCGCCGTTTGCCCGATTTGCAGACGCGGCGGCAGGAAACATGCTCTAACGGTTTCAAAGGGGATGCTGCTGGTTTCCAGTGCTGCAACATCCACAAAGCGCACCTGCTCATCTGCCCCGGCAGGACTGCCGAAGCGCCGGTCGGCGTCCTCCGGGTCGGGGTCCGGCGGCAGGTCAAACAGCCGTGTGCCTCCCGCTTCTAATACACCGATGGCTTCTGGTCCGACGAACAACACACCGCTTCCGCCTGTGGAGACCGCGAACCCTGTGCTCCATTCCGGCAGTATGACGGGTTCGCCGGATGCCGCTGCGAGGCTCCTCACTGTGTAGGTCGTGGTATCCTCGCGTGTTACCGTGCGCTTGAGTACGGTGAAGCCTGCCTGCGTGGTGGTGGGCGCGCCGGCGTAGCGCGTGATGGTGCTCTCGACCGGATCAAGCGCGAACCAAGCATCGCCCTGTTGGAAGGCAATGACCTGCGCTGTGGCTGCTTCGGCAGAGGCATATGCCCACGTAATGTCACGCGGGTACTGATCAGCGCCCATTGCTTCCTGCCACAGGTCAAAGACCTGCTTGCTGGCAGTGAGCGGATCAATCACTTCGACAAACAGATGCAGGCTGGCGCTTGCGCTGCCTTCGACGATGCTGCTGACCGTGTTCAGCAGCCCGCCGCCACCCCAGCGCAGATAGGGCAGGGCGACATCACCACCATCCTGATAGCCCCACGACGCGACACTGGGGATGCTGCGCCGTGTGCGCTGGACAGGGTCGTAAAAGTTGAGCCGCGACCCCACCTCCCAATCCACTTCGAGCCACAGCACACTGCTGCCATCCGGGGCGAACTGCGGCGTAGTGAGCATAAAGCGCCCTGCTGCTGCGCTGTCCTGCGGCTCTGGCAGACCGTCTATGCGCAGCAGTTCGCCCGCCGCCACATCGTACAGCCAGAGCGTATCGCGGTCGTAGCCGGGATACTGGCGCGGTTCTTGCAGCGACTTATGCGCCACAAAGGTAATCCAGCGTCCATCCGGGGATACGCTGATGCCGTTTGCGCGCCACTCGTCCGCGAAGTCGGTCACCTGCACGGGGGCGGTCTCGCCCATGCGCCACAGCCACACCTGCCAATCGAGCATGAAGGCGGCGATGTCGGCGGTCACTCCACCGTTCTGCTGTGCCGCCGCTGGTTGTGCCCTAAGGGGCACGAGGGTGAGGGACAGCATGGCGACCAGCAGCGATAAATACAATTTTCTGAAGCCCATTCACGATGCCTTTCTTTACCTATTGGGACGCCTGGCAATTGGGCAGAGGGGGGTGTAACGGGGCTGCAAGCGCTTCTGCTGCTCTCATTGTATGCAGATGCCGTGTCTTCGCCCGCCGCTTGCGGCATAATAGGGCTGCGGTCAGCCGACGACAGGCACACGCCTGCACGATGCAGCGACACGCGCTTTGCGGCTGCCGGAACAGCAGGTCACGCATAAACAGGGTTAGCACAGCAACCTTTCATTCAAAGGACAGGGCTTTTATGGAAATCCTCGAAACGACTATCTCCCGTAGCGACGAACGGTTTTTGCAGAACAGCGCGCACAACCGGGCACTTGCTGCGCAGCTTCAGGAGCGTCTGGCATGGGCGCGTGAGGGCGGCGGCGCGAAGTACCAGCAGCGCCACCGTGAGCAGGGCAAGCTGTTCGTGCGTGACCGGATTGACAAGCTGCTGGACCCCGGTTCGCCGTTTCTGGAAATCGCGCCGCTTGCCGCATGGGATTTGTACGAGGGCGGCGCACCGGCAGCGGGCATCGTCACGGGCATCGGGCGGGTCAGCGGTGTGGAGTGCCTGATTGTCGCCAATGACGCGACGGTGAAGGGCGGCAGTTACTACCCGATGACGGTCAAGAAGCATCTGCGTGCCCAGCAGGTCGCGCTGGAAAACAATCTGCCGTGCATTTATCTGGTGGACAGCGGCGGCGCGTTTCTGCCGCTGCAGGACGAGGTTTTCCCTGATGCCGACGACTTCGGACGCATTTTCTACAATCAGGCGACGATGAGCGCGGCGGGTATCCCGCAGATTGCCTGCGTGATGGGGAGCTGCACGGCGGGCGGGGCGTATGTGCCTGCGATGAGCGACGAGACGATTATCGTCAAAGGCACGGGCACGATTTTCCTGGGCGGTCCGCCGCTGGTGAAGGCGGCAACTGGCGAAGAAGTCACAGCAGAGGAACTGGGCGGCGCGGTGGTGCATACGCAGCGCAGCGGGGTGGCAGACCATTTCGCCGAGGACGACGAGCACGCGCTGGAACTGCTGCGCGGGATCGCGGCGACGCTCAACCGCCGCAAGCGCGTGACGCTGGATGTGCAGCCGCCGGAGGAACCGCTGTATCCCGCCGAGGATCTCTACGGCATTCTGCCCGCGACGTTCCGCGAGAGCTACGATGTGCGCGAGGTGCTGGCGCGGCTGGTGGACGGCAGCAAATTCCGCGAGTTCAAGGCGAATTACGGCACCACCCTGGTGACGGGCTTCGCGCGCATTGAGGGCTACCCGGTGGGCATCATCGCCAATAACGGCGTGCTGTTCAGCGAGAGCGCGCTGAAAGGCGCACACTTCATCGAACTGTGTACGGCGCGGGGCATTCCGCTGCTGTTTTTGCAGAACATCACCGGCTTTATGGTCGGCAGGGAATACGAGAATCGCGGCATCGCCAAAGACGGCGCAAAGATGGTGCATGCGGTCGCCAACGCCGCCGTGCCCAAACTGACGGTGATTATCGGCGGCAGCTTTGGCGCAGGCAATTATGGCATGTGCGGGCGGGCGTATGCGCCGCGCTTTTTGTGGATGTGGCCCAACGCGCGCATCAGCGTGATGGGCGGCGAGCAGGCGGCGAACGTGCTGCTGACGATCAAGCGCGACCAACTGGCACGCGAGGGCAAACCCGACCTGACGCCGGATGAACAGGCGGCGTTCAAGCAGCCGATTCTGGACAAGTACGAGCAGGAGGGCGAACCGTATTACAGCACGGCGCGCCTGTGGGATGACGGCGTGATTGACCCGGCGCAGACCCGCCGCGTGCTGGCGCTGGCACTGTCCGCGTGCCTGAACCGGGAGATGGGGGAGACGCAGTACGGGGTGTTTAGGATGTGAGATTAAATCGGCAAAGGTGATTAGAGGTAATTATGAACGGGGAATTGATAGTCGCACTTGTTGCTCTGGGCGGAGTAATCATTACTCAGCTTGTCACCTTGAGGCAGATACGAGCAGAGATAAATCAAAGACATACTGAATTTACGAAGAATCTTGAGGAAGCTAAACGTATTGAGTGGAAAGATTATCTCATTGGATTGATGGAAAGATTGATTGAAGCACGTTCAG
>DAOTWP010000320.1:0-6280 GCA_034435675.1 Anaerolineae bacterium | reverse complement strand
CATCAGCGCCCGCGCTTCCGTTTTGACGCCCATCGCCGCAATCGCCGCCGCCCCCGGACCGACCCAGACCAACCCGGCGTCCGCCACTGCCTGCGCAAATTCCGGCACTTCGGACAAAAAGCCGTAGCCCGGATGCACACAGTCGCAGCCCGCCTGCTGCGCCACCGCGAGCAGTTTGGCACTGTTCAGGTAGCTTGTGGCAGGTGTGGCTGCGCCCAGTGGGTATGCCTCATCAGCAAGCTGCACGTGGCGCGCGTTAGCGTCCACGTCAGAATAGACGGCGACCGTGCGTATGCCCAGTTCGCGGCAGGCGCGCAGAATGCGCACGGCGATTTCGCCGCGATTGGCGATCAGACATTTGTGCAGCGCAAACGGCGCTGGAAGGGCGTTGAGCATGGGGCTACCTGTAACCTGCACTGTCAAGCACAGGTTATTGTAGCGGCATGGGCGCGCTGTGCCAACCGGCAGGCACGCCGCAGTGCCCCCTCCCGCAGATTCCGCGCAGCGACTTCTGCGCGTCAGCCCTAAGCCTTTGCGGGCTTGAATTGCGCTTACAATTAATAGTAACAGCGGTCAATGAAGCGGAGAGGCAGCAGGGCAATGGGCATCAATACAATGTGGCATGATCCTGCACAAACAGTGCTGCTGATGCAGAGGGAAATTGAAAATGTCGGGGCAGGTCTCAGACCCGCCCCATACGGAAAACAATCCCGCGAGATTTCTGTGGTTGTCCTTAGCGCGGGATGACCAGTCGCTGCCCGGCGTAGATCACATTGATATTGCTGATGCCGTTGGCGGCGGCAACCGTATAGACATTGACCCCGTAGCGCTGCGCGATGCTGCCCAGTGTTTCGCCCGGCTGAACGACATGAATTGTCGCGCCGGGGGCTGCCACCGGTGGACCGACCACCGAGCCATCGGCAGGCGCTAAGCCGCGCACGGGCACTGTGCCCGCCACGAACTGCGCGTTGATCCAGCCTGTGCGCCCGTCCGGCAAACGGATTTGCGCCCATGTGGCATTGTAATTGCGCCCGATCAACTGGAACGTCACGCTGGCGTCAATCACGGCGATGCTGGTGCTGTTGGGGTCCGGCGCAGTGCGCACATTGACGTTGACGGCATTGCGAATCGTCCCGGTGGGCGTTACGCCCGTGACCACTGTCGTCGTATCAATCGGCAAATCGCTGATGCGGTAAGTGGTGTAGAGGTAATTGACATTGACCCAACCGCGCAGCCCGGTAGTGAGGGCAATCAGCACCCAGTTCATCTCCGTGTTGCGTGCGACCAGTGTTACGCCGAAGCCGTAGGGCAGCGTGGCAATCGCGCCGTACTGCAATCCCGGACCAGAGCGCACATTGAGCATGCCCGTATTAACGGTGGCGACCGGCGCGCCCTGCTGGGCAGCAACCAGACCGGGCAGCAGCAGCGCCGCCAGCAGCACAGCCAGCACAAGACGTTTGAGCAGCGGCATGGGATTCCCTTTCAGCCTGTGGAATACCTTTAATTGAACCTGCATCTGATACTGCCGAGTGTAGCATATTTGCGCACCCGCCGCTTGCCCTACGCGCAGTAATACGGCGGGGAACCCTGCGCATGATTACCGCGTGTGCAAAGCCTGGACGCTGCCAGCAGCGCCGCTCACAGTCTGCCGTTACGCCGCTTGCAGCACGGGCGTTTGCTGGGTCACTGCCGCCTGGTTGCCCCGGTAGAAGCGCGCAATGCGGCGGCGGCTGAGCCACAGGTCCGCGGCGGTGATGGCGATGAACAACGCCCACAGCAGCAGTCGCACGGTGTCGCTGCCGTTGGCGAGAATGTGGATCGGCTGCGCGATGTCCTGCCCTTCCGGCGGCTGGTTGTAGAACACATCCCCGATGAAGTTGCGCAGCACGTAGAACGAGAAATCAAAGCGGAAGATGAAGTACAGCGCCCACCAGAAGACACGCGGCTGCTGGCGCATTCCACGCTGCTTGAGCAGGTGAATGCCCTCCGCCACCATGCGCGTGAACAGCGGTGCGCTCAGGCTGACGATGACGACGGCAAGCGGCGTCAGCAGCGAGTCGTCGTAATTGTTGCGCCCCAGCGCATAGCCCCCGCCGGGATAGCTTTCGTAGAGCACATAATGCGCGTTGGGGTCGCCCAGCAGCCGCGCGGCGGCAGTATGCGCGATTTCGTGCAGGTTCAGGAAGATGAAGAAGGCGAACAGCGCCAGCGGAACGGCGCTGATGGCGAACAGCATTCGGCGGGCAGTCTGTGAGCGTGGCATGGGCAGCTCCTGTGCTGGGTTCGTTGACAATGCCCCCAGTGTAGCCGCTGTGCCGCGCGGGTTGTGACCTGCTGGCGGCGGAAATCGCGTTCCGTCTTTGGGTGGAAACGCCGGGTGCGTTAGCCCTCGACCAGCACCGAACTGGAATGCACGCGCTGCAAATTCAGGTAGATGTCTACCTGCCATACACCATCCGCATCGGGCACATGGAACCAGAACATGTAGGTATCGTCGCGTTCGGCAATGGTGTACTGGTAGGAGAAGCGCCTGCCGTCCGGGGCGGTATAGAGAAAGGTCAGCCGCTGTGTCTGCTGCGCCATGCCGCGCAGAATCAAGCCCATGCCCAACTGTTCGCCCACGCGCACCCGGTTAGGTGCCAGATTCAACCAGCACGCCTCGATGTCATTGATCGTCACACTGTCATCCACGCAGTTTTCGATCCACGACTCGTAATTGAACACCACGCGCGTCAGCACGGAACTGCGTACAATTGTCGGCGGGAAGTCCTGCGGGTAAAGCATCGTGCTGATGTCTGCCGAGAGCGTCCGCAGATAATCGCTCAGGCGTCTGCCGGTGGGTCCGGCAGCTTCAAAATCCGCGCCGGTCAGGTCGCGCTGCTGTGTGAACACGACGACGAACGCTTCCGGGTCGAGTGTCCACAGCACCGGGAACAGCACATTCACCTCGGCGCGCAGCCCAAAATCAAAGCCGTTTTTCGCCCCCACAAACACCGTGCCGGGCAGCGCCTGCGTGCTGAACTGGCGCTGAGTCAGCAGCATGGTGTTGAACAGCCACCAGGCGGTCTGCGCCTCCACCGTGCCGACCTGCTGCACATCGGCGCGCAGCTTGAGCAGAAAGGCGATCATGGCGCGTGGGGTGATGGTGTTGTAGAAGTAGGTCTCGAAATAGTAATTGTTAGCGGCGATGCGCTGTTCACGGGTGTAGTTGGGTGCGCTGCGGAAATACTGCGGCACCAGCCCGCGTGTACGCCGTTCGCGGTAAAACTGCGCTGCCAGCCCGCGCGGCACGTTCGCCCAGCGCTCATCCAGATAGATCAGCTTCAGCCGGTCAACCTCGCTGTAGGGAATCACTGGACCAATGCCGGGAATGCCCAGCCGCGTGATATATGCCTGCACGCTCTGCCAGCCGATGATGTCCATCAGCATCCAGGTAGCGCTGTTGTCGCTGCACGAAATCATGATGTCGCTCAGGTAGCCGTAGGTCACGCTGGTGCCGATCATGGCTTCGGTCATGCAGGCAGTGCTGCCGCCCATGTAGTAGTCTTCGCTGAAGATGACCGTCGTCTCAAAGCTGAGTTCACCACGGGCGACTTTTTCGAGGAACGTGGCGGCGACAAACAGCTTGGGCACGCTGGCGACATGAAAGGTCGTGTCCAGATCATCGGCGCAGCCCGTACCTGTGCGCAGGTTGAGCACCACTGCGCCCACATCAAGATTGGCGATGTCGTCCCCGGCGCGGCTGGCAAAAGCGCAGGGCGCAAGGGCGGCGAGGTCGGGATCGGCAGGCTGGGCGGAAACGCGGGCGGCGGTCAGCAGCAGCGCCAGCCCCAACAGGAACATACGAAAACATGCGCGCATGGCGGTGTTCACACGGCAGGCTCAATGGACAATCAACCGCCATTATAACCGGGATAGGCGCAGCGCACAGGGTACAGCGCGCGTTCGGCAGCGCGTGTACTGCTGTTCAGCCCCGCGCGATCAGATAGCCGCCAGCGAGCAGCAGCAGCACCCCGATGAGGCGCGGCAGATCGAGCGAACGCTGCGCCACGCCGAACCAGCCGAACTGGTCAACCAGCAAGCCCATGCCCAACTGACCGAGGATGATCAGCGTGAGCGCCACGCCCGCGCCCAGCCGCGGCAGGGTGTGGTTGAGGCTGAGATACAGCACCAGCCCAAAGATGCCGCAGGCGAGCATATACCAGGGCAGGCTGCGCCACAGGCTGATTTTTTCGCCGCCGCGTGCCGCCAGCAGCAGCGCGGAAAACACAGCGCCGCTGAGATGCACAATCAGGCTGCCTGCCGCGCCGCCGATGCGCGCACTCATCGCGCCCGCAAGCGGTCCCTGCAGCCCCACCGCAATCCCGCCCACCAGTCCAATCATCAGGGTCATCACTGCTGCAAACATAGTTCTGCCTCACTCTGGGTGGTCACGAACAGGTGTAACACAGCGGGGGAATTGTGTGTGCCCCCTGCCGGAAACGTGTTTTTCATCCCGTATTGTTCCGGTGCATGGTCAGCGCTTCCGGGTGCAGCGGTCTTGTTATCACGGCTGCTCATACTACAGTAGCACGGCGCTAGCCGCGCAACAAGCAAACGCCGCCGGATGCGCCCCCCGCCCGCAATTGGCGGTTCTCAGCCGGAATCAACGCGGTTATAATACGCAGCACAAGGACCCGGTATTCGGTGGTCTTTTTGATTTGTGCGTAAGGAAACAACACACATGGCAACTGTGGATAAAATCGCTAACGGGGTGGTCGCCAAAATCAACTACGTGCTGACCGTGGACGGAACCGAAATGGAGCGTTCACAGCCGGGCGAACCGCTTGAATATCTGCACGGTGCAGAGAATATCGTGCCCGGACTGGAAAAAGCGCTGGAAGGCAAGGGCGTGGGGGATCGCCTGACAGTGACTCTGCAACCGGACGAGGCTTATGGCGATTACGACGACGAGGCTGTCGAAACCTTCCTGCTGGAAGATATTCCCGATGCGGACATCTTGCAGCCCGGCATGATTATCGAACTGGAAGACGAAGATGGTTATCTGATCGAGGCGGTCGTCAAGGAAATCACCAAAGAGACCGCCGTACTGGACTTTAACCCCGAACTCGCGGGCAAAGTCGTGACCTTTAATGTCGAAGTGATGGCGCTGCGCCCCGCCAACGGTGACGAAATGGAACAGGGGTATCCCGAAGGACTGGACGAGTTCTTTGAAGGGCATGCCCACGACGAGGAAGAATAAGCCGCCAGGCGTAAACACGGACAAGGGAATTATGCAGGTTAAAAAGGTAATCGGATCTCGTTTTGCGTAGGGTTGAGGCATGCTTCAGCCCTGCCGGCAGCCAATTGCTTTCTTAAAGAACAGCATAATCCCCTTGTTCAGTAAGACAGGTTTACGCACAGTTTCCGTGCTCATCCGCAGCGCCGCCTGCCTGCTATCCTCAGCACACGCGGCATATACAGCGCATGCAGCGGCGCGCTGCTGCTTTGTCCAGTTGGCACAGCTAAACCACCCACAGGAATGACCACAGATGCAGCTTCCGATCACGGATGATTATCTGGACTGGGCACGCGGCGCAGGCGATCAGATGCGCACGGTGACCCCGCTTTACGACCTGTTTAGCAGTTCAATTGCCGAGCCGTCTGAGATGCTGTTCAGCGACATGCAGCGGGCACTGACCGCCGGCAGCACCTACCTGAAGCAGGGCGGCGCGTGGGGCAATGCCGCGCTGCTGGCGGCTATCTACCGGGAATACAACCTTCCCCATGATGACACTGCGCCGCGCGTGCTGCTGACCAGCGGGGCTTCGATGGCGTACATTCTGGTCGCGCAGGCGCTGCTGCAACCCGGCGACCATGTGCTGCTGGAACAGCCTTACTACCAGCCGCATCTGAAAGTGCTGCAAGCGCGCGGTGCCCGGATCACGCTGCTGCCCCGGCGCGCGCCCGACTACGCTGTTGACCTGGCGGAAGCGGCAGCGCTGATGACGCCCGCAACACGACTGATTGTGCTGACCAACCCGCATAATCCCAGCGGCTTTCTGCTGCCGGACGCCACATTCGACGCGCTGCGCCAACTGGCACAGTCTGCTGGGGCACACATTGTCGTTGATGAAATCTATCACGACTTTATCGCCCGTGTGCCCGCCGCCCGGCAGGACGAGCGTTGCATCAGCATCAGCAGTCTGTCGAAGGTCTACGGGCTGGGCGCGCTGCGCATCGGCTGGATAATCGCTGCGCCGGAACTGATCGCCCGGCTGCGCGCGGTGCATGTGCTCTT
>DAOTWP010000319.1:0-8490 GCA_034435675.1 Anaerolineae bacterium | reverse complement strand
AGTTCAGGTACTGTTTTAGATGTCATGCAGGGCATCCTCCGGTGAATCTTGTTGGCACAACTATTCTCCCAGATCATGCCCTGCTTGTCCTTATCTTGATGCCTATGGGAATCGGTTACTCGACTCCCTTTGTCAGTCTATTCGAACGATGGCGGAACAATCCACCTGCTGAGTGTCCTGATCTCGGTTGAGACGAGAATCGACACGACTCTGACGCGGTGCCTTACGCGAGTTCGGCTTCGAACTGTTGCAGCGCCTCTAGCGCTTCACAGCCATACATTACCGCCGGGCCACCGCCCATCAGCACCGCGACGCCAATGGCTTCAACAATTTCTTTGCGGCTGGCTCCTGCTTTAATCGCATCGTGGACGTGGAAGGCAATACAGCCGTCGCAGCGTACCGTGATCGCAATGCCAAGGGCGATCAGTTCCTTCGTCTTGCCGTCGAGCGCTTCACCCTGCGTGTTCGCCTTGTGCATTTGCGCGAACGGTGCCATTGTTTCAGGGATCTGCTTCCCCAGTTGTCCCATCAGTTCGCGCAGATGATTGTAGTGTGCCGGATAATTCATTGCCATTTCCTTTACTCCTGATTATCACTTATCGGAAATCTGTCTCCAGTATACCAGTCAGCAGGGGAATAGATAGTGATAAATTTCACAAATAAAAGTGATTACTTTCACAAGTAACATATTACGGTTGCTTTTGGGGTTGCAAGTGGGGTAGACCACTAAAATGTAAATTCTAAAACGCTGCTGCTGCTGCCCTGATAGGGTAGAGTGGACATCCTGGAAAGCGATCTGCTGGGTGGAGTCATGCGTTCCAAAGGTTTTGTCTGGCTGGCGACACGACATAATCTCGTGGGGGTCTGGTCGCAGGCAAGCGAGATCATCGCACTTGATTACGGTGGCGCATGGTGGGTGACCACGCCCGAAGACGAATACCCCGACGATCCGACGCTAGTGGTAGGGGCAGCAATCAAGCGGCTGTTTGAAGGCGAACATGGGGATCGGCGGGCAGGAACTGGTCATTATCGGCATTGATTTGCGGCGCGAAACGATTGTTCAGGCGTTCGCTCACTGTCTGCTGACCGATGCCGAAATGACCCTCGGTTGGCAGCAGTGGCGCACGTTCGATGATCCCTTTATGCCATGGATCGAAACAGCACTGCAAGGGGAAACGCGCTAAGTGGAACAGCATGGTCGTCCTGAGACCATCCGGCAGCATAGCGAGACCTATGCCTACTACTATGTCGCTGAACAGGAGGGCGAAATCATCGGCAGCTAATAACGTTTGATCGAAAGCGCATCGGCAGTTTTGGTAATGCTCTCTAGCGATTTGTCAAACCTGGCAAGCGCGACGCAGACGTACAAAGTATCCACCACACTGAGCTGCGCGATGCGACTCGTCATGGCTTCAGTCCGAAACAGGGTTTCTGTTGCAGCGGTATGCAGGACTACATCAGCGTAATCCTGGATTGGTGATTTCCCGTAATTAGTTACGCAAATGGTTCGTGCGCCTGCTTGTTTGGCGAGCCGCATCGCTTCGACAGTTTCGAGGGTGCTGCCGCTGTGCGAGATCGTTACAACCACCACATTTTCATCCGTCAACGAGGCGCTCACCGCTTGAATATGCGAGTCAATCGCCACTGCACAGTTGATCCCGATGCGCAGCATCCGATAGTAGACATCAACAGCGATCGGTCCTGAACTACCAATGCCGTAAAACTCTACACGCTTGGCACTAAGGATAAGCTCTACCGCGCGCCGCATCGCCTCAGGGTCAAGAATCTTCCGTGTGTCAATCAGGGCGCGGACATCGCTTCTGATCACCTTATCAATGACCTGGGCAATATCATCTTCTGGACCAACAGCTTCATGGATAAACTTGACCGGCTCAAAAAGCTCGCGCGCCAACGCGATCTTCAGATCCTGAAATCCCTTCATATCGATCTGTTTGCACAGCCGAACGACACTGCCCTCACTCACGCCTACCGCATCTGCAACTTCAGTGACGGACATATGTACGACATCTTCGCGATGCGCCAGGATGTAATCAATGATGCGCTGCGCTGCGGCGGACAGAGAGGCGCGCATGGCGGACAGCCGCAGGGTCATCCCTTCTGGAATCTGTTCCGAAACACCTGCAGGTCCACGGGTTGATTTATCACGTTTCGAATCCATAGATCCTCCTACCGCTATAGGTGCAGCAAAGGTTGTCCAGTTGTTGAAATGAAGTGCGCAGCCCTTGATTCGGCGGATCGTCGGGCACCCGGCAATGTGGCATAACCATTAACCCCTGCCATTGTACTGTAATCGCCTGGGGCTGCACTGCGCGATCCTGGCACGGAGATAAAGCTGCACAGAACCTTAAATAAATTTTAACCCAAAGTGGCATCAACATTGAAATTATTTTACTACCATCTTGTCGGCTTCAGAATATTCGTCAGGCGCAGAACTAGGGAGACTGCATAATGTTGAAAAAGTTCGGATTGTTCATGGTGGCGACGTTGGTGCTGTCACTGGTGCCCGTGCTGAGCGCAGCGGCGCAGAATGCCGATTGTGGCTATGCTTTTGTTCATACAGGAACTGTCGGTGATGCAGAGTTCGAACGGCAAATGCAGGATGGTTTGAACCAGGCACGCGAAACACTGGGTATTACCATTGATGCGGTCGAGTCGACAGACATTGCCGCGATCACCGACAATATCCGCGCTTTTGCACAGGAAGGCTGCTATGGGCTGATCGGGATCAGCAGTTTCCTGGGCGGTGAAGCACTGACCACCGTCGCAGATGAATTCCCGGATCAGCAGTTTGCGATCTTCGACACGGTGGTCGAGCGCCCCAACGTGATGAACTATGCCCAGGCACCAGAACAGGTGATGTACGTGCTTGGCATGATGGCTGCCGAAATGACCGAAACGAATGTGATTGGCGCTGTCTTCGGCATGGATATTCCGCCGCTGACTCGCTTCCGTGTGGGCTATGAAAACGGCGCCCGCGCGGTAAACCCCGATATTGAGGTATTGATTGACTATGTAGGCTCCTTCACCGATCCTGCGCGGTCCCTCACCCTGGCAATCACGCAGCACGAACGCGGTGCAGACATCATCTATTCGGCAACAGGTTCCAACCGCAGCGTCTATGCCGAAGCAGCAGCAAACGGTTTCCGCGTGATTGGCGCAGGGGAACCGGAAGTTGAGCCAAACGTGATCACCGACAGCGAAGCGATCACCTCGCTGGTCGGAGGCAGTGTGGCTGCTGTTTCGTTCACAATGTTCAACGATGTCGTCAGCGGCGCATTTGCCGGTGGCACCGTAAAAACGCTGGGGTTGGCAGACGGCATTTATACGATTATCCCGCTGGATGAACCTGTGGAACCGTTTGTGAGCCGCGTCGGTGCCGATGTTATCGCCGTCGCCGGACCTGTCTACCGGGGAATCATCGCCGGCTACATCACGGTACCGAATCCGCTTCTCACGCCAGGCGAATAACCGAACAAGCAGAGAACGCAAGGTATGGCTGCAATCCGTTGTCGGAACATCTATAAGCGCTTTGGACGGGTGCAGGCGTTGGATGGAGTCAGTCTCGAAGTTCATTCGGGACGACTCCATGCTGTCGTTGGCGAAAACGGTGCAGGCAAAAGCACCCTGATGCGCGTCATCGCGGGCGAACTCAACGCTGACCATGGATATCGTGAAGTCTCACAATCTGTTGGGCTGGTTCGGCAGAACCTCTCGCTGGTGCCCGGTCTCACTGTACTGGAGAACATCATCTTCGGTGCAGAACCACTGCATCGTCGACGGATTGACTTTCGTTCTGCACGCCAGGAAATCAACGCACTTATGCGGCGGGTACAACTGCCTGTCGAACTGGACACGGAAGCAGTCCGGCTGCCTGTCAGTATGCAGCAGCGCGTTGAGATTTTAAGGGTCCTGTTTCAGAAAGCACAAATACTTATTTTTGATGAACCCACAGCGCTGCTGACGCCTCTGGAAGCAGCGGGGCTGTTTCGCATGCTGCATTTTCTGCTCGACGAAGGGCATACTGTCGTTTACATTTCGCACAAGCTGCCTGAAATTGTGGCGCACTGTGCTGCAATTACTGTGCTTCGTCACGGCAAGACGGTTGCGCAGTTCGATCAAGCGCCTTTTGACATCCACAGCATTGCGCACGCGATGGTGGGCAAACTCGCGGCGGACAGCACCTTGCAGCCGCGCAGCACGCCAGCGCAGCCTGAGCCGGATACGCCGGTTGTGCTGCGTGCATGTCTGGATCAGCCGCATCCACTGGTTGTACACACCCACCAGATTGTCGGAATTGCGGGGATTGCCGGCAACGGACAGGAAGACCTGGTGAAGCATCTGCTGGGCATTGAAGCCCACGCAGCGTTTAGCCCTGCCGAATTCTTAGGGGTGAATCTACAGGGTCTCACGACCATTCAGCGACGACAGCGTGGGCTGCAAGCCATCCCTGGGAATGTGCGCAAAGAAGGGTGCGCGCTGTCCGCTTCGCTGCATGACAACTTTCTGACAACCGAACCCCCTAAACACTTTGTTCTGGCTTTAGGACGCCTGCAGCGCAGCAAGACCAGACTTTTCGCACAGGACCTGATTGCCGACAACCGAATTGTGACGACGGGTCCAGAGCAGCTTGCGCAGGAGCTTTCAGGCGGCAACTTGCAGCGGATGGTGGTCGCGCGCGAACTGGCAGGCAGCGCCCGATTAGTCGTCGCGCACGAGCCAACGCGCGGCGTAGACTTCAATGCCGCGACACAGATTCGCGCACGACTGCTGGGCTTTGCCCAGGCAGGTGGTGCCGTGCTGCTGATTTCATCCGACCTGGATGAGCTGCTTCAACTCTGCGACAGTATTTATGTTCTGCATGCTTTCAGGCTGGTCGCACAGCTAAGCGGAACAGCAATCACCCGCTCACGGCTTGGTGAGCTTCTCGGTGGAATCAGCGAAGGAGCCGCCTCATGAAACAGGGCATCCGGGCTGCGGCAGCGTACATAATCCCGGCTTTAGCCGGCTGCCTTGTCGCTTTGCTGCTGGTAGTATTGATCGCCGGATTCGAGGCGCTGCCGGAAACCGTACAGCGCTTCTGGGATGGATTTATCGGATCGCCCTTTGCAGTTGGCGCGACACTGGCAGTCGCCACACCGATTATCCTGACGGGCTTGGCAGCGAGCCTATCGTTTCGCGCAGGGATCTTCAATCTGGGTCAGGTCGGGCAGGTTGTCACCGGCGCGTTCGCAGCCGGGCTGGTTGCGCCGCTGCTGCATGGTGCGCCTGTCTTTACACTGACTGCAAGCCTCATCGTCGGCACACTGGCGGGTGGGCTGTATGGTTTACTGGCTGGTGTGGTTACGCACGCGCTGCACCTGAATGTTACGGTTGCGACCCTGCTGCTGAATTACCTCGCGGAAGGGATGGTGACATTTCTGCTCTCTGACGTGCTTGAACGTGCGCCAGCACAGTTCACGCTCGCAACAGCGCGACTTGAAGCGTACCAGCGCCTGCCCCTGCTGGTGGAACGCACCAGTCTGCACGCTGGGGTTCTGTTAGTCCCAATCGTGATCCTGATTTACCATGTCTGGGTGACCCGTACCGCTGCCGGGCACCGCCTGACACTGTATGGCAAGAACGCCTTCTTCGGCATTTTTTCAGGGACGCATCCGGTAAAGTTCCAGGCTCAGGTGTTGTTCGCCGGAGGAGCACTCTGCGGCGCGGCAGGTGCCATTCAGGTTCTGGGTGTCTTTGGGCAATATCTGGATGGTTCGATTGGTGGCGCGACGTCGCCTGCCTGGAATGGTTTGACGGCGGCAATTCTTGGCAATGCCGGCACTCTCTCGCTGCTGCCTGCCGGGTTGTTTCTTGCAGCGTTAAACACCGGGCTGGCAAATGTTGCGCGCCATGTGGGGATCACCTCCAGTGTGAGTCTTGTCATTCAGGCGGCAATTCTCTTCTCCGTCGCTTATGCACGCCGTCCTCGTCAGGAGCCACCGCTGCAAGCGCTGCCGATCAGCGCTGCCGAACGGGAGCCGCGAATGCCCGTACAGCCAAGTGTTCTGGAGGTCTCTATCGATGAGCGAAATCCTGCTGTCTGAAGCGGTCTGGCTGCGGACACTGCAAGCCGCATCCTCACTTCTGTGGGTCGCGCTGGGCGGGTATCTTTGCTTTCGCGCTGGCATTGTGCATGTTGGGCTGGAAGGCACCATGCTGGTAGGTGCCTTTGCCGGCGTGGCAGCCAGCAGTTGGGCAGCCAGCAGTTGGCTCGGCAGCCTGGGTGGAGCAGCAGCAGGGGCGGCACTTGGGGCGGTTTTTGGGATTCTGGTCGTTACTTATCGCAGCGACATGATTCTGGTTGGTATTGCTCTGAACGTATTTGCCGTAGGCGCGACGGCGGTCGCTCTGCAAATATTTTTTGGCGTGCGCGGTGGTTATCAATCACCCTCAATTGACCCATTGGTGCGCCTGCATCTGCCACTGCTTCAGTCACTGCCCTGGCTGGGGCAGGTGATCAGCGGTCAATCCGTACTCACCTATCTGATCTGGATTCTATACCCGCTCACATCATGGTGGCTGCGCTCCACACGAGCGGGACTTACCCTGCGTGTCGTAGGGCAGCGCGCTGAGATTGCGGAAGCCATTCACCGTCGTCCCAAGCTGATTCAAATCACCACCTTGATTGTCGGCGGGGCTTTCATGGGACTTGGCGGGGTTCAGCTTGCGCTGGGCGATGTCGCGTTGTTCACCGAAAACATGACCTCAGGACGTGGTTTTGTGATTCTAGCGATTCTGTTTGTGGTGGGACCGCGTATCTGGGCGCTGGCAAGTCTCTGTTTTGGCTACGCCGTGCTTGAAACGTTCGGCTTTGCGCTGCAAGCTGAAGGCTTTCCATCACAGCTTACGCAGGTAACACCGTTTGTGGGGCTGCTGGTCGTAATGCTTGTTATGCGCATGAACGGTTCACTGCACACCCTGAGAGCGCAGCTTGATCGCCAATCCAGCCGATCATCCTGAATGGAAGGAAATCATAGTGAAAGCACAACGGCTTGAACCGGGTGACACTATTGGAATCGTCAGCCCATCGTGGGGCGGTGCAGGTTTGTTTCCCCACCGTGTTGAACTCGGTCTGCGCCAAATTGCTGCCCTGGGCTACCGCGCAACGATTGCTCCACATGCGCTGAATGTCCGGGAGCATGTTTCCGATACGCCAGAACACCGCGCGGCGGACATCAACCAGCTCTTTGCCGATCCTGAAGTGAAGATGATTCTGGCGACTATCGGGGGCGACCATTCCTGCCAGCTGCTGCCCTATCTGGATTACGAGCTGATTCGCCAAAATCCGAAAATCTTCATGGGCTATTCTGACATCACGGTGCTGAATATCGCCCTTTATACCAAAACCGGGTTAGTCACGTTTAATGGTCCCGCTTTGCTGCCCGACTTCGCCGAGTATCCACAGATGTACGATTACACGGCACACTATATGCAGGCAGTGATTGCGAACCCACAGCCGGACCTTGAACTGAAGGAATCGCCCTGGTGGACCGATGAATTCCTCGATTGGAGTCAGAAGCTCGATCTTACCCGCCCGCGTATCATGCAGCCATCACCCGGCTGGACGTGGTTGAAGCCTGGCAAAGCGCAGGGCACGCTACTTGGCGGCAGCTTCTGGTCTTTGGACCATCTGCGCGGCACGCCCTACTGGCCTGACTGGCAGGATGCCATTTTTTTCCTTGAGTCTGGCGAAGAAGCGCCGTTTCTGACTCCAGCACGTTATGACAGTATGCTGATGGATTATGAAAACATGGGCATTCTGGGGCAGCTCCGGGGCATGCTTGTCGGGCGTCCTTATGGGTACAGTGACGTACAGAAGCAGGCGCTGCGCGACGTAATTCTGGAACGCACACAGGGCTACAGCTTTCCCATCATCACCGACATGGATTTCAGCCATTCGCACCCCCAGCTAACGCTGCCGGTTGGCTGCAAGGCAGCAATAGACAGCGAAACACACCGTGTTGCTTTGATTGAACCGGCAGTGGAGTAATCCCTTATGCTTCGGATTGTCACCACCAATGACTTCGCGGCATCGCTTGATCCACTGCCCACAAGTTATGGGCACCTGCCCGGCGGGGTTGGGCTGCGGCAGACTGTGGAACGCTTGCGGAACGAACAGCCAACCCTATGGATTGATGTCGGAGATTTCGCACAGGGACTCGTCAGTGCGCTCGCCGGCAGCGATATTGGCTTTGCGGCATGCAATGAACTGGGGATTGATCTGGCAGCAGCGGGAAATCACGAGTTTGATTGGGGTGTGGATCATCTGCGTTCCTGGGCGGGGCGTCTGAATTTTCCGTTGTTGTGCGCCAACCTGGATATCGGGCTACCAGCAGCAGCGATTCGCGCGGTCGGCGGGGTCACGGTCGGTGTCATTGGGCTGACCAACCCGGATGGAGCGCGGATGTCGCTCTACCTGCCAGACAGTGA
>DAOTWP010000318.1:0-14671 GCA_034435675.1 Anaerolineae bacterium | reverse complement strand
CGTACATGGCTGCGCGAAAAACTGTAGTTCTGTGAGGTCAATTGGGATGGCATTACCTGAACCCGTTACGCTCCACGATTTTGAGGCACATCCCGGCGGCACCGTCGCTGCGGGCGTGAGCTTTGACGACTACATGCAGACCTATGCAGCGTTCTTCTGCGAATGGCTTGACGACGGCGAGGTGATCAAAATGCCACCGGTAGGCGTAAAACACGACGACCTGTTCCGCTACCTGATTCGTTTGCTGGAAATTTTCTTTGAGCTGCGCCCTGTCGGCAGCATTCGCGTTGCCCCGTTTGTGATGAAGCTGGAACGCGCGCGTGAGCCGGATATTCAGATTATCCTCAACACTAACCCGCACCCTCTGCGTGAGACCTATCTGGACGGACCAGCAGACATCTGCATCGAGATCATCTCGCCGGAAAGTGTGGCGCGGGATCGCGGGGAGAAATTCAGCGAGTACGAGGCAGGTGGCGTGCGTGAATACTGGCTGCTCGACCCGCAGCGCCGTGACCCGAACTTCTACCGCCTGAACGAAGAAGGCATTTACGTGCGCCAGACGCTTGACGAGCAGGACTGTTACACCACACCGCTGCTGCCCGGTCTGCTGCTGCATGTGCCGACCCTCTGGCAGGACGATCTACCCGGTCCGGTGGAGATTGTGCAGAAGCTGCTGCCGCAATTGCAGGACCGCACCCCCTGATTGCCGCTGTCGTAATAAACTTCCACCCCTGCGTTAAGAAATCCCAACCCCACAGAATGCGGGGTTTTATGCGCATTCGATTTATTTGGTGTATATTTGAGATAATGTTTTCGTACTCATATGAAACCAACTAACCCTCAGGGAGCAGTTGTATGTCCAAAGGGCGTATTCTGGTAGTTGAAGACGATTTTGACATCTCCAATATGCTGCGTATCTACTTCTCCGGGCAGGGATACGAGGTGCAGGTCGCACCGCGTGGCGGAGACGCGCTGTCCATGACGCGCAAAATGCTGCCTGACCTGATTGTGTTGGACATCATGCTGCCCGACATGAACGGTTACGATGTATGCCGCGAACTGCGCACCACCGTGCGCACCAGCCACATTCCGATTATCTTTCTGACGCAGAAAGACGAACGCAGCGACAAAATCGCCGGACTGGAACTGGGCGCGGACGATTACATCACCAAGCCGTTTGATATCGAAGAGCTAAAGCTGCGCGTGCAGAACGCCATTCAGGCGGCGCGGCGGCAAACGCTGATTGACGGCAAATCGGGCTTACCCACTGGACGCCTGATCGAAGATCACCTGCGCAACCTGATGCGCGATAACAAGCAGTGGGCGTATGTCGACATCAAAATCAACAATTTTGATGCCTTCAAGGATGTTTATGGCTTTGTCGCCGGTGATGAAGTCATTCGGTTTATGGCGCTGCTGCTGGGCGAAGTGGTTGATGAAGTCGGGACGCCCGATGACTATGTCGGCAATCCCGGTGCGGATAACTTCATCGTGATTACCCATGCGGGCGACTTTAAGCGGCTGCGGGATCGGGTGGTGGAGCGCTTCAACGACGAAGTGCGCCAGCATTACTCGTTCATTGACCGTGAACGCGGGTATATCCTTGTGCCGGATACTGTGCAGGGCGAGAAGCACGCTGACCTGATGAACGTGTCGGTGGGAGCCGTCTCAACAGTCACGCACCAGTTTTCGGATATTCGTGAAATCACCGAACTTGCCGCCGAGAATCGCCGGCGTGGTGGTGTCACCGAGGACGATGCTCCGGGATCGATCCTCACCTCCTGGTAAGGGAGTCCTCAAAGGCGCGGAGCTTGTTTGGCTGTCGTTTTAGGGGGGCGTGGTACTTCAGCCCTATAGTGTGCGGAGTCAAGTTCATCGCGTCATGAGCAATCCCGCTGCCGTCGTTCATAACATGAGTATTTACAGGTGAGCAGCGCTATGGTCTTTGCGTTAGTCATCCTCGTATTGGGTCTTGTGACCATCGTCTGGATTTACCTGTGGTCGCAGCAAACCCGCCCGGAACTGCTGCAGGATACCGGGCGACTGCTGGAACACGTCCCGGGCGCATCCAGCAAAGATGCCGTGCTGGTCGCGCGCGAGCAGGGGCAGTTGGTGCATGTGAATGCCGTTGCCCGGCGTTGGCTGGGCAGCAATGGCGACGAACCCGACCTTGAATCGCTGGCGCGTTTGGCGCAGCCGGTGGACAACTTTCTGGAGTTGTTCTCGCGTGAGGCGCAGACCTCTTTCCAGATGGGGGAGCGCTGGATTGAGGCATCCTCGCACCGTGTAGCGGTCAGTGGTGACGGGCACGGGGTTTTCGTGATCGTCATGCGCGAGATGAACGGCAGCAGCGGCGCGGCGCAGTCCGATGTCCTCGACATGGGGCTGGCGATGCGGGTCATCAACGAAATTGGCGAAACCGTCAATGTGCGCATGGGCATTGAAAGTGTGCTGCAAACCCTGCTGGCAATTGTGCTGAAAGCGATTCCGGCAGAAGCCGGTGAAGTCTGCTTGTGGGACGAGCGCGAAAAAGTGCTGCGCCAGCGCGGCTGGGTAGGCAATATGGCGTATATGCTTTCGCTGGAGGAGCAGGGCGGTGTTTATGCCCCCGGTGAAGGTATTTCCGGCTGGATAGCCGAACAGCGCCAGCCAGTGCTGGTGGGCAGCCTGCAAAACCCGGTGGCAATTCAGCCCAAAGTCGGCGGCATGTCCTACCGCAGCTTCGTGGGCATTCCGCTGCTGCTCAACGGGCGCTTTGTCGGTACATTTGAACTTGCTGACTCCAAACCGGATCACTTCAACCAGGCACATGTGGCACTGCTCCAGGCGGTGCGCATGCAGGTGGCGATTTCGATCCACAATGCCGAACTCTATGCCGAACAGATGCAGCGCGTTGATGATATGGCGAGCTTGCAGCAGACGGCGAGTTATCTGGCGGGCACGGCACAGGCGCAGAAAATCTACGCGGCGCTGACCGAGCGCATTGCCGCGCTGATGGGTACTGAACTGTGCGGCATTCTGCTGGTCAATGAGGAACGCGGTACGCTGGAAGCCGTCACCCCGTTTCATGGGCTGCCGGACCGGCTGGCGCAGAGTATCGTGGTGCAGCTAAAGCCGGATACCCCGCAGTACGACATCTGGCATAACCAGCAGTACTGGGTGTCCAATGATATTGACGATGAACGCCTGATTGCGCACATGGGCTTAGTGCAGATTGTCAATCTCGCCGCGCTGACCAACGTGCTGCTTATGCCGATGTGGATCGGCGGAGAACGGATCGGCGCGCTGCTCGTTTGCAACAAGCAGGGCAGTTTTAGCGCGCAGGATTCCCAGAACCTCAGGGTGCTCAGCGCGCAGGCAGCAATTGTGGTTGAAAACCTGCGCCTGTATGAGCGCGAACGCCGGTTGGATGACGAACTGCTCGGTTTGCAGGAAATCACCCACGCCATTGGGGCGTTGAGCCACACGCGCGACTTCTTCCGCGAAATTACCGAGCGCATCGGGCGGTTGATGAAGGTTGAGATGTGCGGCATCCTGCTTTACGAAGAGCATGCCAATCGGCTTGCTGCGCATGTGCCGTTTTACGGCGTGGATGATGATTTACTGGAAACCTATCACATTGATCTGCTGCCGGACAGCGCGCCGCTGCGTTTGTGGGAAACCGAGGATACGTGGTACACCAACCATGTCAGCACGGACCCGGTGATCTTTGAAGCCAATATTTATTCCGTGACGGAAGCGCTGGGACTGCGCAAGATGCTGCTTGCCGTGCTTTCCGCGGCAGGTAAACGCATTGGCATGGTGCAGGTGGCGAACAAGCTCAATGATGACGACTTCACCGAAAATGATGCTCGCCTGCTGCTGATCTTTGCCACTCAGGCTGCCGCCATGATGGAAAACGCGCGCTTGTTCCAGCAGGTGCAGCGCAGCGCAGAAGAAGCGGACAGTCTGCGGCGCGTCGCGCAGCTTGCCGGTGGTGTGCTCACGCCGGACTCGCTCAAGACAGTGCTGTTTGAAATTGCCGACCTGATGGACAGCCCGATTACGTTTATCTCGGTGCTGAACGAGGCGGAAACGGAACTGCAACTGCTGCCGCGCTATGTTTATGGGCGCGACATGACCGAGCCGGTGATTTATCGCCATACGGACGGCGGCTTTGACCAGACGGTCACGATTTCTGGCACAGCCTATATCGGCAACAAGGTGCCAGATGACCCGCGTGTGCTGCCGGGTTACCGCCCAATTGCGCAGCAGTTCAAGATTCAGCGCGCGGTGCTGGTGCCGCTGACGCTCGGCGGACAGCGGTTGGGCGAATTGGGGGTCGCCAACCGGCATCATGATTATGACAAAAATGACCTGCGCCAGTTGGGGGCGTTGGGGGCACAGATTGCCGGTGCGATTGAGCGTTTGCGCCTGTATGGGCAGACCGAGCGCGAACTGGCGCGCCGGTTGCAGGAACTGGACGCGATTTCGCATATCAGCAGCCAGCTCACCGTTACCTATGCGCTGGAACCCGTAATGCAGATTATCCGTGAGCAGGTGACGCTGGCGACAGGCGCGGACTACTGCACGATTGTCCTGCTCAGACCCAGCGATCACTGGGTCTACCCGGATCGCCCGGAGGCAGACCAGCGTATTGGCGACGCGGATCAGATCGGGCTGGGGCTGGCGCAAATTGAACGGCAGGCAGTGCTGCGCGGCGCAGATCCGGTGCTGGTCAGCAATTATGCCGAAAGTGACCTGAAGGCACTCCCGGAGCGCGCGGCGTCGGCGATTGCTGCCTCGTTCTTTTATGTGGATCAGATCGTTGGCATCATTCACCTGTATCACAGCCAGCCCAATCGGTTTGATGACCGTTCGGCGGCATTTCTGGCGACTGCCGCAACGGCTGCGGCGCTGGGCTTTGGCACGTATATCCGCCACACCGAGGAATTTGAACGCAGTGTGGGGCTGCGCCGCCGCGTTGAGCAGTTGAACCAGATTTTCGAGCTGGGGCAGATGCTCCAGACCAATGTTGACCAACCGACCATGCTGGAAGCATTCGCCTACGCAGTGCAGACCAGCGCGGGCTATGACACGGTGGTCATCCTTATGGTGGACAAAGATACGCAAACGCTCTACCGCACGGCACACGCCGGACTACCGGTGGAGGTTTTCGAACAAACCAGACGCCACCGGATCGCACTGGAACGCTTCAACCGGCTGCGCGCCACCAGCGGTTATAACATTCCGATGAGCGAGTCCTATTTCTTCCCGGTGGAAGAAGCGCCCAGATGGTACAGTGACGATTTGATGGCGCTGAACACGCGCTTTGACGGCAACCGCACGCTGCCGCTGGGGATCAGCGAGGCATGGCGCGACGGCGATATGCTGCTGGTGCTGCTGGTCGGTTCTTCCGGCGGCGAGCTGCTCGGGGTGATGAGTCTGGACCGCCCGCAGGACAACCGCCGTCCGGATCGCCAGACGATTGAAATTCTGGAAATCCTGGCACATCAGGCGGCACAGGCGATCGAAAACCAGCGTCTGTACCACGCCCTTGCCCGCGGCGCGGAACAGGAATCGCGGCTGAACCAGATGATGGAGGCAGTCGCCAGTACGCTGGACATCGAAGAAATCATCAACGCGGTTGCCGAAAATGCCATGTATCTGGTGCCGTTTATGCGTATGACCGCGTCGGTGCTGGACTCCGAAGGGCAGGCGTTTGATCTGTTTACCCTGCGGCTGGATCCGCACGGCGGTTTCACGACGTACCGTGACCGCGATGCTGCGCTGGACGGCACGGCGCTGGAACGCACTTACCTCGAAGGGATTGACTATCTCTACCGGGCGGGCGACCCCGATGTCGCCACGTACCAGGATTTGACCGAGCTGCACGAACGTGGCGAACAGATGAGTCTGGTGGTGCCGCTGCTGGCAGGCGGTATGA
The DNA here is from genome assembly GCA_034435675.1 of Anaerolineae bacterium. Taxonomy (GTDB): domain Bacteria; phylum Chloroflexota; class Anaerolineae; order Aggregatilineales; family Phototrophicaceae; genus DAOTWP01. The sequence goes on along the minus strand of DAOTWP010000318.1, from coordinate 8,745 downwards.
TCGTCGGCGCGATCCATTTTGGCAGCGACCTCAAGAATGCCTATGGGTTCGAGGAATATCGCCCGCTGCTGCGGCGTATGGCACAGCTTGCGGGTGTGGCGCTGCAAAATGCGCGCTTGTTCCAGCAGGCAGTAGACTTGCAGGTGTTGAACCAGTCGGTGATTGAGTCGATCCAGCAGGGCATTGTCGTGCTGGACAACAACAGCACCGTGCTGTCCATCAACGACTATGTCGTCCACCGCTACGGTTGGAGCGATGATGTCAAACATCAGAATTTGTTCAAGCAGCGTCCTGATTTTGCCACGTTCCTCAAGGCAGACGTGGATCAGGTGCTGGAAACGGGTAAACCGGCGCAGCGGCTGGCATATGAAAGCACCGATGTGGACGGCACGTCGTATGTGCGCAACTTCTACATTTACCCGCTGCTGGCAGCAGAAGGTATTCGCGGCGTTGTGCTGCTGATTGAAGACGTGACCGAAAGCACCCGCCTGGAACAGGCAGTGCAGGCGCGTGCGCAGCAGCTTGCCGCCCTTGCCGAAGTCTCCAGCCGCATTACGTCCTCGCTGGAACGCAAGGAAGTGGTTTCGCTGGCACTGGACGAGATGGAGCGCGTGATCGCCTATGATGTGATGACCCTGTGGCGGCGTGAGGGCGCGTATATGACCCTTGAAGGCGCGCGCGGCGAAAACGTCGCCGAGTATGCGCCCGGCTTCCAGGTAGAGATCGGCACGCATGACCGCATTTCGCGCGTGCTCAGCCGCAAGGGGCTGTTTTCCATCGCCACACTGCGCGGCATTGACCCGCTGCCCGGCGAACAGGGCATGCAAAGCTGGCTGGGCATTCCGTTGATGAACCAGCAGAATGTCGTCGGGCTGATCGCACTGAACAAGCAGGAAGCCGCGTTCTACGACGCGCTGCAATCCGAACAGGCGGCGCTGGCGTTCGCCAATCAGGTGGCGGTCGCGCTGGCGAATGCTGACCTGTTCCAGCAGACCTTTGCCCGCCGACACGAATTGGAAACCCTGCTGGAAGCCGCGCAGACCACCGCGCTGGTGATGGATCTCGATCAGGTCTTCCGTACTGTCGTGGAGCTGATGCTCAACACCATCCATATGGATACCTGTACGGTGATGATCTGGGATGAGGTCGAAAACGCGCTCGATGTCGCGGTGGACATGAACCGTTATGGCGATGAAACCCGCATCAAGCCCAAAGGCTTCCGCTACCCACTGGCAGAGTATCCGGTCAAGCTGCAAGTGCTGCAAAGCCGCCGCCTCGCGGTGGTGCGTTATAACGACGAAAGCGCGCACGCCTCTGAACGCGAGGAACTGCTGGCGAATGAAGACTCCGTGCGCATGCTGGTGCCGCTGGTACTGCGCGATCAAGCCATGGGTTTGATCCAGCTTGAACAGGCGATGGCAATGGGCACCAGCGTCAGCGAGCAGCAGATGCGCCTGGCGCAGGCGTTGGGCGCACAGGTCGCCGTCGCCATCGAAAATGCGCGCTTGGCGTCCGAAACAGCGGCACGTGTCGAAGAATCGATGCTGATCAACGAACTGAGCCATGCAATTTCTTCGACGATCGACATTGACGGCATTCTTGATGTGGTGCGCAAGCAGCTTCCGCGTGTAGTCGCAGCGGAAGAAATGTACATCGCCCTGTATGACGAGATGACGGAACAGGTCAGCTTCCCGGTGGCGGTGCGTCAGGATGGCACCGAGTTCGCTATTCCGCCGCGCGCGCTGGGCGATGACGAAGTCTCGTACATTATTCGCGGCAAACGCGCGCTGACGCTGGGCGGTGACTATTTTAACGCCGATGATGTGCGCCACAGCCTGCACATTACCAACAGCGAAGGTGATTGCAAGAGTTATCTGGGTGTGCCGCTGGTGGCGCGTGACAGCGTCGTGGGGACGCTGGCAGTGCGTGACCTGAGCAGCAGTCGCGTGTTTGGCGTCAATGACCAGCGTGTGCTGCAAACTATCGGCGGTCAGCTTGCTGTCGCCATTCAGAACGCGCTGCTGATTGAACGCATCAGCGGTTTCAACGAAGACCTCAACCGGCAGGTGCAGGAACGCACCGAAGAACTCCAGCAGGAACGCGACCGGATCGACACGCTCTACCAGATCACGTCGGAACTGGCGCGTACCCTGGACATGAACCGCGTGCTGGACCGCGCGTTGGGCATGGTGGCGAAGGCAACCGGCGCGGACGATGGCACGATTCTGCTGGCGAACCCGATTACCGACCAGTTGTACAGCAGTGCCAACCTGGCTTATACGCCGCCGCCCGGTGCAGACGGTGAACCCGGCAGACACCCAGCAGAAGAACTGGCGATGTGGCTGATGGACAACGACCACGATGTCGTGGTCGATGACCTTGAAGAGGTCGATTACTGGGATTGGGACGTGCCCGGCGCAGAACAGTTTGGCAGCGCGCTGGCGGTGCTGCTGGAAACCAACGAAGAAGTGCAGGGCGTAATGGTGCTGCTCAAGAAGCGCAAAAGCGGCTTCACGGAAGACCATCTGCGCCTGGTGGTGGCGGCAGCGAATCAGGTCGCCAGCACGATCAACAACGCCGACCTGTACCAGTTGATCCGCGAACAGACCGAAAAGCTCGGTACGCTGCTGCGCGCCGAACAGGAAGAGGCTGAAAAGAACGCTGCTATTCTGGAAAGTATCGCTGACGGCGTAATTGTGGCACAGCCCGATGGCGTAGTCGTGCAGTTGAACAGCGCCGCCGAGCGTATTCTCGACCAACCGCGTGAGCAGGTGGTCGGGCGCGAAATGACCGGGCTGGTGGGCGCGCAGTTGCTGCGCGACTGGACCGACAACCCGGCAGCGCGTAGTGAGGACTTTATCGAAGACCAGTTGACGCTTGGCGATCGCATTGTCAGTGTCCACCAGTCGCCGGTGTATATCGGCGAGAAGTTCCTCGGTACGGTGTCCGTGTTCCGTGATATCACGCGCGACGTTGAACTGGACCGCATGAAGAGCGAGTTCATTTCCAGCGTGTCGCATGAATTCCGCACCCCGCTGACGCCGATCAAAGGCTATGTTGACCTGCTGCTGGTGGGTGCAACCGGCGCGCTGACGGACCAGCAGCGCGGTATCCTGAACACCATCAAGGACAACGTGGACCGGCTGACCCTGCTGGTGAACGATGTGCTCGAAATCTCGAAGGTGGACAGCGGCAAGGAAGAGCTGTATATCGAGCCGGTGCGCCTGGGTGAGGTCATCCCCGAAGTGGTCAACCGGCTGCTGACGCGGCAGGAACACATGAGCAAGGCTTTTGACGTGGTGCTGGATGTTGAAGAGCGTCTGCCGGACATTGACGCTGACCGCAAGAAGCTGGTGCAGATCATCACGAACCTTGTGGACAATGCGTTCAGCTATACGCATGCAGGCGGGCGCATCGAAGTCGCCGCCGGGCTTCAGCCGCAGGACTCGCGCAATGTACTCATCCGCATCAGCGATACCGGCGTTGGCATTCCGCCGGAATACCGGGATCGTGTCTGGCTGCGCTTCCAGCGTTACGAAGAACATGCGTTGGAAATGGAAGTCGCGGGAACCGGACTGGGGCTGCCCATCGTCAAGGAACTGGTGGCACTGCACAATGGTAAAATCTGGTTTGAGTCGCAGCTTGATGTCGGCACGACCTTCTATGTCACCCTGCCGATTGAGCAGCCGGCGCACCTGAAGACCCGGCATGAATACGCCGTGACCACAACGACGAACGGGGTGCAGTAACCCCGCAGGCAGGCAATGGCGGGCAGCGCCGGGTGCGGGAGCCGTCTGCGGCACAACCGGGCTGCACCAGTATCCTGAAAACACAGAGGGCAGAGAAACGAGCTTATGGCAAATATCCTGATCGCTGAAGACGAACGTGATATCCGTGAATTGATCAATTTCACCCTGACTTTCGCGGGACACAAAGTAACCACTGTACCCAATGGTGCCGAGGCGGTGGACAAAGCGCCTCAGGTGATGCCGGACTTGATCTTGATGGATGTACGTATGCCCCGCATGACCGGCTATGAGGCCTGCCGCGCGCTGAAGGAGATCGACACGGTCAAGGACATTCCAGTCGTCTTTTTATCCGCCAAAGGGCAGGATGAAGAGGTCAAAACTGGCTTGGAAGTGGGCGCGATTGCGTATATTCTGAAACCTTTTGCGCCGGATGAACTGACCCGGCGTGTCGCAGAAATTTTGCAGCAAATCGGGGTCAGCTAACCACATGCTGTCTGTGGACAGCTATCGGAGAGGTACATGAGCGCCATCACACTCGGCGGAGACCTGCTACACTACGAGAAACTGGGACGTGGGCTGCCTGTCATCCTGCTGCACGGCTGGATTGGTTCATGGCGCTACTGGGTGCCGTTGATGCAGCAGCTCTACCTGAAGTACAGCGTCTACGCGATAGACCTGTTCGGGTTTGGCGATTCTGCCAAAAACCCGCAGCGCTATACGATTGACCAGCAGGCGGCAATGCTGAAGGAGTTTATGGATCAGTTGGGTGTGCCCAAAGCAGCGTTTATCGGGCATGGGCTGGGCGCAATGGTCTGTGCGGAATTCGCCCGCGCCAATCAGGATTCCGTACCGCTGCTGCTGCTGGTGAACCCGCCGTTGTTTGATCCCGGCAATCTGGAAAACCGCGTGCCCGCCGGGCGTATGGTGCGGCTTGCCCCCCCCGCAGCGCTGCCGTCGGTCGAAGAAGCCGAACGGCAGATGAAGCAGGCTCAGTCGTCGGTGCCGCCCACGACTGCCCTGCCAGGGAAAGAGGCGTCAGATTTGCTGCCGCCCACGACCGAAGCGACGATTGTGAGCGCCAGCACTGCCATGCGCGCGGCGCTGCGCAAAGCCGCCGAGTCGCGGTTGGGTGCGGACAGCGGCGACTCGTTGGTAGAAGCCGGGAAGAAACCAGGCGGCGCGCACCTGACCGAAAGCTCGCTTGCTGCTAACAACGCCTCCCCGCAGGTATCTGAACCAACCCCTGAAAGCCCGCGCGACGGGCAGGGCTTTAACCCGTTGAAAACGCGCATTGGCGATGTCGATCCCAGAACTTTGCTGGGGCGCAATTTCCGCACGTCCGATCCCAATTATGAGAAGTTCCTGCCGGACGTCGCCAAGACGGATGCGCAGGCACTCAGTATCAGTGTGCAGGACTTTGACGCCGGACGGATGCTCGATACCCTGCGCCTGCTCAAAATGCCGCTGGTGCTGGTGCATGGCAACGACGATCAGGTGCTGCGCGCGCCGGAAGACAGCGTGCTGAATTACATCAGCCTTGATAAAGATGCCACAACACTGCTGCTGCCGCTGGATGGCGTGAAGCACTTCCCGATGTTGGAATACAATAACTTTTCGAGTTTGGTCAATGAATTTCTCGAAAAACGGGATGTCAGCAAGATTGAGGTCAAGGAACGCTGGCGGCGCAGAACCCGTTGACGCTGACGAACTTGAACAGGTATCAATTTCACGGCACAGTTTGCGCAGCATAGTTTGCCTGGCAGGTACGCTGCGCAGTATCAGAAACGGGGCAGCATGTCCAGGCGTGCCTTAATTATGGCAAATGGCGACCTGAATGATGGTGCGATGGTGCAGCGTGCGCTGGCACAGGCATTCACTATCGGGGATCCGCTGATTCTTGCTGCTGATGGCGGCGCGCGCGTGGCGCGGCACTTTGGGCTGAAGCTGGATGCCGTGCTGGGCGATCTCGATTCGCTCGGTGCGGACGAGGCGGCACGACTCGCCGCGCAGGATAACACCGTTATTCACCGTTATCCCGAAGAAAAAGCGGAAACGGATCTGGAAATCGCGTTGAAATGGGCTGCCGCGCAGGGTGTAACCTGGATGCGTGTGCTGGGTGCAGTGGGCGGACGCCTGGACCAGACGCTGAGCAATGTCTATCTGCTGGCGCTGCCCGAACTGGAAGGGGTTGATCTGGCGCTGGTGGCTGGCGCGCAGGAAACCCGCCTGCTGCGTCCTGGTGAGCATTGCATTGCGGGCGTGCCCGGCGATACCATTTCGCTGATTCCCCTGAATGGCAGTGTGCAGGGTGTGCGCACGGAGCATCTGTATTATCCGCTGCACGATGAAACACTGGCGTTTGGTCCCGCGCGGGGCATCAGCAATGTGCTTCAGGCGGAAGTGGGGCGTATCTGGCTGCGGGCGGGACTGCTGTTACTGGTGCATACCGTAGGACGGGCGTGAGATGCGGTCGGAGTATGATGAACTGACAGACGATGTAATCACGGTGATCAAGTTTGACGCCGCCGGGGACGAGGTGCTGCGCTACGATGGTCGGGTGCTTGAACGGGGGCTGACCTCGGTTTGCCTGCGAGCCATCTTCCGCCACGAGACCGCCGATCTGGGCTTTGTGCGCTTTGTGCGTGGCGATGTGTTCACCGAGTGGTTCTATACGGATCGCTGGTACAACGTTTTTCGCATTGAGGATCGCGAAACGCGCCGCCTGAAAGGCTGGTACTGCAACCTGACCCGCCCGGCGGAAATCAGCGAGGAAATCGCCTGTTCGGTGGATCTGGCGCTGGACGTGTTCGTGCTGCCCAATGGCGAATGCCGCCTGCTGGACGAGGACGAATTTGCCGCGCTGGAGCTGTCCCCGCAAGATCGCGCGGCGGTGTGGGCGGCGGTGGAGGAAATTCAAACGCTGGCGGCACAGCGTGCTGCACCGTTCAACCCATCGCACCGCCAGTAACGCTGCCCCTGCGCCTATTCTGCCAGCGGGGGTTTGGGCGCGTCGTCGGGGCGCACCAGCAGCACCGGCACTTTGACCCCTTCCATGACCTTTGCCGCCACGCTGCCAAACAGGAAACGCGCCAACCCGGTGCGTCCGTGCGTGCTCATAATCACCAGGTCAATACCTTCATTGTTGATGTAATCACAGATCAGGTGCGCCACGCCAATGCCTTCAATCCACTGCACACGCGCCTCAATGTGCTGCTCACGCAACTGCTCACGCACGCTCATTAGATACTGCTTGACCTGCTGGCGCACGGTGTCAATCTGTTCTTCCTGCCCGGCAAGCGCGATCTGGTCGGTGTATTCGTAGGCGGGCGGGCGGAACACATGCAGCAGGATCACCTCCGCGTTGTTGGCGCGGGCAATATCCACCGCATGCGGGATGGCGCGTTCTGCCCAGCCAGAGCCATCCACCGGGACGACGATCTTGTGGTAACGTCCTTGTGAAGGAGTCTCGCTCATCGTTCTTGCCTGCTTGTTTCGTTAAGCGCCGATATTTTTGCGCACTGCCGCGACTCTGTTCGATGCGCCGCTGTGTTCTCGTGCCAGTGCGGTTTGCCCGCCAGACAATCGGGCGATTTGTCAGCCTGATAGTTGCAGATGCAAGCGCCGCGCCATACGGTTTGCGGTCAGGCTCTCAATGCTATTGTACCATGGCAAACGGTCTGCCTGATGTCCGGCTGGCAGGCGTACAAGGCAGCGGTGCCCCAGGCAGCAGCCAAATAGCAGCCCTCAGACGCTGCAACGCACCAGAAAAAACAAGGTTAAAATAGAAGCCGAACATTGAATGAACCGGCTATTGCGAGGCTGCATGGCACACGATACCACCACCGCTGCGGCGGGAACTTCAACAGGGCGCTGGCGCTTTGTGGGCATTACCGTCGGGCTGATTGCGCTGCTCACGGCGTACTACTGGGTGCATCTGTACGAGACGCTGGACAGCGTGCGCGCGGTGGCACTGCTGCCGCAAACGCTGCTGGCACTGCCCCTGGCGACGGGCGCGGGGCTGCTGCGCGGGCTGCCCGACCTGCTGGCGCTGGCGCTGCTGCTGTTGACTGCTGGCGCGCTGGGCGAGACCCTGCTGTGCCGCCTGGCACGCTGGACAAGGCTTGGCCTGACGCCGCTGAGTGCCGCTGAACGGCTGGCGCTGGTCACGGCGCTGGGGCTGGGGCTGTTATCGATACTGGCGCTGCTGGCAGGGCTGCTCGGTTTGTACCAGGGGGCGGTGCTGTGGGCGCTGGTGCTGGGCGTGCTGCTGCTCTGCTGGCAGGGGGCGCTGCGCTGGCTGCGGCGGGCAGCGGCGCTGCGGCGGGCACGCCCGCGCACTGCTGCCGAAACTGTGCTGGCGTTGTTTGCGGGGTTTGTCCTGCTTACGGCGCTGCTGGTGGCGCTGGCGCCTCCGGTGGCGTGGGATGCGCTGACGTATCATCTGGTTGCCCCGCAGCGCTACCTCCAAGGCGGGCGTATCAGTGCCTACGCCGACAACACTTACCTTGGCTTTTCGCAGGGCGTCGAAACGCTTTACGGCGTGTTGATCAGCCTGTTTGGGCGTGCTACCGCCGCCGCGCCGCTGCACTGGGCATACGGGCTGCTGGGGCTGCTGGCGACTGCCGGGCTGCTGCGCCGTGTGGCAGACCGTCTGAGCGCATGGCTGGCGGTAACGCTGCTGCTGAACGCCTACAGTATGGGCGTGCTGTTTGGTGATCCCTACGTTGATCTGGCGTTGTTTGCCTGTGCCGCCTGTATGCTGGCGCTGCTGCTGTGCTGGACGCAGCAGCGGCACTCCGGTTGGCTGCTGCTGCTGGGATTGCTGGGCGGTGTGGCGCTGGGGGTCAAATATACGGCAGTGCTCTTTCTGGGTGCGGCAGGGGTTGTCGTGCTGCTGGCAGCGCTGCGCGGCGGGCTGCGCGACGGGCTGCGCGACGGGCTGCGCGACGGGCTGCTGATGGGCACGACGGCAGCGCTGGTTTTTGCCCCCTGGCTG
>DAOTWP010000317.1:0-15617 GCA_034435675.1 Anaerolineae bacterium | reverse complement strand
CCCGCTCCCGACCGTGCCTTCGGCACCAGGAGCGGGGAGCAACCCAATTGCCGGGGATTTTCCCTCCCCCTCGCTCAGCCGCGCAGCGGCGTTAGGGAGCGGGGGACTGCGGGGGTGAGGGCTGTATCTGAGTAGTCAACTTGATCTTGTCAGTGTACTAAGTACAACCAAATTGAAAATGTCGGATGTAGGGGCAGGTCTCAGACCTGCCCCTACGGAAAATAATCCCGCGAGATTTCTGTGGTTGTACTTAGCTGCGAAGCCGGACAAGGGGCTTAGTGGCGGTCTGCGAAACCTGCCGCCGTCACCTTTGTAGGGGCGGGTCTAAACGTTAGCCACCCTCCCCTACGGGAGAAATCACGAACATTCAGACGGCTTCTTATTGGTTCAAGAACATAAGCTCCTTGTTCAAGGACAGGGTTCTTACTCGTCACGGCGGTTGCCATGCACAAATTCACTGCCCCACAGCACCGCGCTGATGAACAGCAGAATCGTCGCGCCGATAGCGACTTCCAGAAAATAGAAGTTGCCGACGGCGGCAATCACCAGTGCCAGCAGATACATCAGGATCGAACTGAACATTCTTTCCCGCCCGCCGGGATTTTGAAAGTCAAATTTCATCGCCGCACCTCCCAATCTTAAGAGGCGTATTGTATTGTGCCCGTCGTGAACCCGCAAACCACTCGCCCCGCTGTGCCGCGCTCGCTGCTGGCACTGTTGGCGTTGTTCGTGCTGCTGGCGCTGGTCTATACCCGCGCCACCCCGCCGTTTGAAGCATCGGACGAGCTGTGGCATATGGGCATGGTGCAGCAGCTTGCCGATGCTGGCGCACTGCCCGTACAGCGCCCCGGCGTGGCGACCCCCTGGGAACAGGAAGGCAGTCAGCCGCCGTTGTATTACTGGCTTGCCGCGCTGCTGGTGCGCCCGCTGGACCGGGGCGATTTTGTCGCCGCCACCCAGCCGAACCCACATGCCATCCCCGGCAATCCCGGTGTGCTGGGCAACAAAAACCTCGTGCTGCACGCCAGTCCGCAGTCGCCGCTGGCGGGCACGGCGCTGGCGGTTTATCTGGTGCGCGGGCTGAGCATCGTCCTCGGTGTAGTGACGATCACAGCGGTGTACGCCTGTGCGCGCCTGCTGCTGCCCGCTGTGTCCGGCGCGGCACTGCTGGCGGCGGGGCTGACCGCCTTTAACCCGATGTTTCTGTTCATCACCGCGTCGGTCAACAACGATAATCTGGTCACGGCGCTGAACAGCCTGATTGTGTGGCAGACGCTGCTGCTGCTGCGTGATGGCTTCAGTACGCGGCGCAGTCTGCTGCTGGCGCTGCTGCTGGCGCTGGCGTCACTGAGCAAACTCAGCGGGCTGGTCCTGCTGCCAGTGGTGGCGCTGGCGGCGCTGTGGGTGGCGGTGCAGCGCAAAGGCTGGCGTGGGCTGGTGCTGCTGGGTGTGCTGGTCGTGGGGCTGTGGGGCGTGCTGGCAGGCTGGTGGTATCTGCGCAATCTGGCGCTCTATGGCGAACTGTTCGGCACAGGCACAATGGTCGCGGTTGCCGGTCCGCGCACGGAGCCGTTTACGCTGGGCACGCTGCTGGCGGAGTTTGAGGGCTTCAGGGCGGCGTACTGGGGCTGGTTCGGCGCGGTGAATATCACCACCGTGCCGCTTTTTTATGGCATCATGGACACGCTGACGCTGGCGGCGGCGGTTGGCTGCCTGCTGTATCTGCGGCGCTTGCGCGGGTTTGCCGCGTGGGTCGCGCCGGGGCTGCTGCTGCTGACGCTGGTCACAGGCAGCGCCGCGCTGATCGCCTGGACGGCGCAGACGTATGCCTCGCAGGGGCGGCTGTTGTTTCCGTTCATTGCCACCATCAGCAGCCTGCTGGCGGCAGGGCTGTGGACACTGGGCACAGCGCTGGCAGAGCGCCTGCGCGCCGGGCGGCTGCGTGGCATGCTGCCGCGCCTGCCGGGGGAACTGCTGCTGCTCGCGCCGCTGGGCATTTTTGCCGCGCTGGTGCCGTTCGTGACGATTGCGCCGCAGTATGCGCCCCCGCCCGTGCTGGCGGCACTGCCCGCCGATGCTCGCCCGGTGTATGCGCGGTTTGGCGCTGTCGAGTTGATCGGTTATGCTGTCGCGGATGGGCGCTACCAGCCCGGCGAAAGCCTGCCGGTGACGGTTTACTGGCGCGTGATTGAGCCTGCCACACAGGATTTCAGCCTGTGGCTGCACGCTGCTGCCCCGGACGGCAGCGTGATCGGCAAGGTGGACAGCTACCCCGGCGGCGGCAGGCTGCGTACCAGCACATGGCAGCCCGGCATCTACGCCGACCATTACGCCATTCCGCTTGACACGGATGCGGAAGGGCGTTACCGCCTGCGCGTGCAGGTCGGCTGGTGGTTTTACCCCGACGGCACGCTGCTGCCGCCGCAGGATGGCGATGGCAGGGCGCTGGACAGCGTGATGCTGGATGCGGGCGGCTTTGGGCGGGTGACCTCTGCCGCGCCCGTGCCTGATCTGCCGCTGCAACCGGCAGCGGGACAGTTTGGCGGGCTGATCGCGCTGCGCGGCTATGCGCTGGAAGCTGACCGGCTGCTGCTGCTGTGGGCAGCGCTGGGCACGCCAGCGAGCGATTACACGGTGTTCGCGCAGGTGCTGGACAGCGCCAACAGCATCGTGGGGCAGGGGGATGCCCCGCCGGACTTGCCTACGCGCTATTGGCACAGCGGCGAGCAGTTCCTCACACGGCATACGCTGGTCTACACCACGCCCCCGCCCGCAGGCAGCTACCGGCTGCTGGTGGGCTGGTACGCACCGGACAGCTTCGTCCGGCTGGATACGGACGCGCCGGATGACGCCCTGCTGCTGACAGAATTGTCCTTTGGCGAGTAGCCCCGCGCAGACATCTTGTGGCTGGTTTCACCAAGCGCGAGTCATATTTCGTCTAATAGTACAATGGTACGCTGCCCCTCTGGTACTGCTTCCAGTTTGCCCAAATGACGTTATACTGAGCATGTAAATATGAAAAACGTAAAAGGGGCAGCATACCATGAGTGTTCTTCGTCAGCGCCTGATGTATCCCCAGAAGGGCGAGCGCGTTGAAATCTACAAGAAGGGCAATCTGATTGCCTCCGGTGTGGTGATTAACTCGGACAAACAGCGTGTATCGGTCATGGGCAACCAGATGGTGCTGATTGACGGGACCGAACTCTATAATGGCATCAATGACGGCAGCATGACCGTCAAGAAACTCGCCGCCTTCTAAATGGCAAGACCACTCAGGTTACGAACAAGGGGATTATTCCCCTTGTCCCGAACCATTGTGAGCATTTTTTTGATTGATCGTAACTACTCAGCCCTCACCCCCTCGATCCCCCTCTCCCGAACGCCGCTGCGCGGCTGGGAGAGGGGGAAGCAGGTTGCGCGGGAGCCGTCGGACGGTCGCGGATAAGCCCCTCTCCTAGTGCCGAGCGAAGCCGGCACGGTCGGGAGAGGGGTTTGGGGTGAGGGCTAATGCAGCCTACCTGAGTAGTTACGATTGATCTACAAGCTAACACGGCTTGCCAAACCTGGCGTGATGCCGGTTCATAATCAGCGCGGATCTTGGATGATGTGGGTGCGCTGTTTGCCGCCCGCATGGTTCATTTTCGCCACAGGAAGGGCAGCAGCAGCAGCGCCCTGCCGCCGCCCAACGCCTGAAGCTGCCGCTGAAGGTAGCCATAGTATGCTGCCGGGTTGAGCGCCTCTGCCGCCTGCGGCACCACCGGCTTGCCGCGATCATGCACCAGCACCAGCGGCGTATCCTCGCTGACGTTTGCCAGTTCACGCGCTTTTGCCAGCGCCGCGTGCAAATCCCCCAGTTGATCTACCAGCCCGTGCGCCTGCGCCTGCGCGCCGGTCCACACGCGCCCGCCGCCAACTGCGTCCACCTGTTCAAACGTCATCCCGCGCGCCGCCGCGACACGTTCCACAAACTGCCGGTAGCTGTGCGTGATCAGTTTTTGCATGGTGGCGCGCTGGTCGTCACTGAAAGGCGCAGTGATGCTCATCAGGCTGGCGTTAACCCCGCGCCGGAAATCCACGCTGTTCAGCAGCAGATTACGCTGCAACTGCTCGATCACAGGTTTGGCAAGAATCACGCCGATGCTGCCGGTAATCGTCCCCGGCTGCGCGATGATCCACTGCGCAGGGGTGGCGATGTAATAACCGGCGGATGCTGCCTCGCTGTTCATACAGGCGATCAGCGGGCGCGTTTTTGCAAGCTGCGCCAGCGCGCTGGTCATCGCTTCTGCGGCAGCGGCGGAACCGCCGGGGCTGTCAATATACAGGATCACTGCCGCCACGCTGTCATCGCGCAGCACATCGCGCACCTGGCGCACAAGATTCAGGTCGCCGACACTGCCCTCGCCGATTAGCGGCACAGGCAGCGGAATGCCACCTGGCGGCGTGGTGCTCTCGCCCTGCGTAATTAACCCGCTGACATTGAGCAGCGCGATCACTTTGGGCGTGCGCGGCTGCGCTTTCAGGTAAAGCTGCCGTTCGGCATCATCCCAGTGAACCAGTTGTTTATCCTTGAGGTGTTCGACAAGCTGTTCTTCGTTCAGCAGGGCATCCACATAACCCGCCGCCAGCGCCTCCGTATCGAGATACGGCGCGGTGTCAATCATCGCGCGCACGGCATCGGGTGTCAGCCCGCGTCCCTGCGCAATGCCGCTGACCAGCAGCTCATACTCCGATTCAAGCAGCCATTCAATCTGAGCACGTGCCTCGTCGGAAATGGCGCTGCGGGCGAACTGGTCGAAGGCGCTTTTATAGGGCGAAATGGCGATGACATCCAGCGACACGCCGATTATGTCGAGCGCATCCTTGAGGAACAAGGCTTCACGGTGCAGCCCGACGGTGAACAGATCGCCGCCGGGTTGGAGCAGAATCTCGTCGCAGGCGCTCGCCACAAAGTAGGTTGCGGTGTCGTAGCTTTGCGACCAGAACAGCACGCGCTTGCCCGCCGCGCGCAGCCGTTCGATGCTGCCGCGCAGGGTTTGCAGATTCGCCAGCGACAGGTTGAAGCCGTTGCTGAACAGCACGACGCCTTCCGGGCGTGGGTCGGCGGCAATCTGGCGCAGCATTTGTTCAAGGTCGCTCAGGCTGAGGGGTGGGTCGCCCAGCAGCCGACGCTGCAGCCAGCCGCGCTGCTGGGGCAGGGGCGGCATGTCGCCGGGCAGGTCAATCAGCACATACTCCGGCAGCGCGAGACTGCGGCGCAGATTGCGCAGCGCCAGCAGCACACGCCCGGCAAGACGCAGCAGACGCAGCGGGTTCAGCCAGCGCAGCAGCCTGCCAGCGGCACGAAAAATCGGTGCAATTTTTTTGATCACAGGAGCCTCAATGCCACTACCCGATGTCAGCGCAGGAGGATGTTTTCTACTGCGGTGCTCAAAACTTACCGATGATGATAGCCCAAAATGTGCGCCGCCGCATGAATGCCGGACTAATGTTCCTGTCTAACGTCACAGCCTGCCGGTCCTCAGGGCTTGCCAGCGCCCTGAACAGGGATTAGACTTCGCCTGTGCAATTTTTAACATGCCTAAGCATCTATCCGTCAGGTCAACTCGCGGCATGCCGCGCCCCGGCAAGAAACCCCGATTCCGCGGATAGAAACTGAATACCCAGGAGAAGCTTTGTGATTACGATCCTGACTGTTGTCTATGTGTGCTGCGCGCTGCTGCTGGTGGTCTTCGGAGCCGGACAACTGCTGCTGCTGCTGGGGTATCTGCGCTTCCAGCAGCGACCGATTCCCCCGCTGCCCGAAATCGCGCCCGCAGACCTGCCAACTGTGACGGTTCAGCTTCCGGTATATAACGAACGGTATGTCGTGGCGCAGCTTCTACAGGCAGTGGCGGCGCTCGATTATCCGCGTGACAAACTGCTTGTACAGGTGCTGGACGACTCTACTGACGATACCAGCCTGATTATCGCCGAACAGGCGCTGCGGATGCGCGAACAGGGCATTCGCGTGGAACATGTGCGCCGCCCGCATCCGGTGGGTTACAAAGCCGGGGCGCTGGGCTATGGCATGACTCAGCTTGCCCCGGCAGACAGCGAACTGCTGGCGCTGTTCGATGCTGACTTTGTGCCGCCGCCGGATTTCCTGCTGCACACCGTGCCCTATCTGGTCACGGATGCAGGGCTGGGGCTGGTACAGGCACGCTGGGGGCATCTCAACGCAGACATGAATCTGCTTACGCGCAGTCAGGCGATCAAGCTGGACGCGCATTTTATGGTCGAACAGATCGCGCGCAACCGCGCCGGGTGGCTGGCGACCTTCAACGGCACGGGCGGCGTGTGGCGGCGTGCCTGCATTGAAGCTGCGGGCGGCTGGTCGCATGACACGCTGACCGAAGACATGGATCTGAGTTATCGGGCGCAGATGCAGGGCTGGCGCTTTTTGATCAAGACCGACCCGGTGGTGCCGGGCGAGGTGCCGCCGTCGCTGGCAGCGTACAAACGCCAGCAGAGCCGCTGGGCAAAAGGCTGCACGCAGTGTTTTCTCAACCTGACGCCGCGCCTGGTGACCCACCCCGGACTGACACCCCTACAGCGTTTTCTGGGCATCATGCACACCGGGCAGTACATTTCGAACCTGTTTATGCTGCTCATGCTGCTGCTAACGCCCCCACTGGTGGTTACCGGGGCGCTGCTGAACCTGCCGCTTGCGCCGATGAGCCTGGTGGGGGTGATCCCGATTCTGGTATATACCACCGGACAGATCCGACTCTACGGCGGGCGCTGGTGGCAGCGCATGCTCTACTACCCGGCGGTGATGGTGCTGGATATGGGCATGTCGGTGAACAACACCCGCGCTGTGCTGCAAGGGCTGACGCGCAAACCGAGCGCCTTTTTGCGCACGCCCAAGTTCGCCGGCAAACAGCAAGGCAGTGTTTATGCGCTGCGGCAGGATAACCTGACATGGGTTGAAGGACTGCTGGCGCTGTACGCCCTGCTGGGGGCGCTGCTGGCACTGTGGGTTGCGCCGTTTTTTGTGCCTTACCTGCTGATGTACGGCGCCTCGATGGGCATTATCGCCGTGCTCAGCATGCGCGAGGTCTGGCGGGCGCGGCGCACCCCGCACGAACCGCGCAGTCTGATTACGCCCGCGCAGGATGGGCTGCGCTCATAAGCAGCGTATGGGCGGGCAGGGTGGTCGCAAATACGCCAGCTAAATGCGCAACCTGACGCACGACTGTGCGTATAAGGTGTAGGTTGGAAAATTAACCGGCAGCAGCCGAGGAGCAGCATCATGAGTGAAGAACGGGATACCACACATCTGGAAGCACAGGAAAAGCCGAAACGCACGTTCTCCGAGGAAATTGAGCTTCAGGGTGAACACCTTGTCGAGCGTGTCAAGGACATCATTGCACAGGGCAACGTGCGCAAGCTGATTATCCGCAATGCCGAGGACAAGAATGTCGTCGAGTTGTCGCTGACCACTGCAACGATTGCCGGGGGCATGGTGGTACTGGCTGCGCCCTGGCTGGCAGCGCTGGGCGCGATTGCCGCGCTGGTTGCCCGCCTGAAGATCGAAATCGTGCGCGAAGTGCCCGAAGGCGAAGAAGAAGCGCCGAAGGAATAACAGCGCCAGAATGCGCAGGGTGTGCCCCGGTGCCCGCTGCTGGGTTCCGGCGGCTGCGCCCACGCGCAGGTTCCAGCATCAACCCGAAAACAAAGTGAGCGCCACTGAAAACCAGCGGCGCTCACTTTTTGCTGCTATTCCTCAACGCGGACAAAGGGCTTTTGCTCGCTTTTGCCGGCAATCGGGTTACCGGTAGGGCTGAAGCATGCTTCAACCCTACGAAAAACGTGATCCGACTGAATTTATGACCTGCATAAGCCCGTTGTTCAGGACGCCAGGGGCATGGATCGGTACTTACTCGCCGGATTCCATCTCCACCATGGTCACGTTTTCGGGCACAGCAATTTCGAAGGTTTCGTTAAACTGGCTCAGATCAACGCGGAAGGTCAGGTCGAGTGTGATGGGCGGCAGCGGGGTGGTGTTCGAGCCGGAGGGCATCAGCGCGTTGAGGTCAATCGCGGCGTTGGTGGTAAATTCCAGCGCGTGGACGAAGTTGTCATCCGCGCCAATCCAGCGGGTCACGGTGATCGTGCCGTTGATGCCGGTCAGGAACGCGCCCATCATGGCGATCTGCGGGTTGTCTTCGGCGGCTGCCATCAGCGCCCCCTGCAGTGCCTGACCAACGGTGGGGTCCTGCAGCGCCGCGCCGAGGTCGAACGTCCAGCGGAACGGAAGCATGCTCTGTCCCATCATTTCTTCTGCGGGCAGCACTTCGTAGCTGGCATACTGTGCCACTGCGGCGAACACTTCGCCCAGCATTTCCATCGTCGCCGGGTCAATCGGCAGCGCATCGGCGTCACCTTCGCCGCCGGGCATCGGAATAGGCATGCCGCCGGGGACACCCATACCGAACATCATCACGTCTTCATAGCTCATTCCCGTCCAGGTGCCGTCCGGGTTGGAGGTATAAAGAATGCCGTCGAGGATAATGATGCTGACCGGACCCTCAACGGTTTCGGTGCCGTCATTGCCGGAGAACTGCATGTCCAACTGCATGTCAAAAGGATAGTCGGCGTTTTCCATATCGAGGACATACGGTCCCTCGCCGGTGATGGTCGCGGTAATCGCGCTGGCACCGGGCATCAGGTTTTCCATGCCGGCGACTGCGAAGTCAATGCTAAAGCTCTGATAGAATGAGGTCACATTGGCGAACGTGTTCGCCTCGGCGCCCTGCAAAATGGCGCAGTCTTCAGCCGAAAGGTTGAAGCAGCCACCGTTAAAGGGGTCGTCCTGCGCGGCGGCGATGCCGGCAAAACCCAGCGTAAGCGCAAAGACCAGCAGCAGGGCAATCAGACGCATCTTCATCAGGGGAATCTCCTTCAAAACAGGATCAAGGTAGATGCTTGTCACTGTGAAATACAGCACATGAGTCATTATAGCGGAGGTCATCCCCCCGACAACTCCCCAATTGCCGTTTTTATAGATTTTTATTGCGAGATTAATTTAGCTGCTCTGTGCGTTGTTCCCGGCTGGTCGGTCATGCCCGGCACGCTTTGCCAGCAGGTCTACCACACGCGCGATAATCGCTTCGCTGACCAGCGCCTTACTCGCCAGTGGCAGCGTTTGCGCGTCGCCGTTCTGGTCAAGCAGGATCACGCGGTTGGTGTCTACCTCAAAACCGGCGTCTGTGGCGCTGATGTCGTTGGCGACCAGCAGATCCAGCCCTTTGCGTTCCAGTTTGCTGCGGGCGTTGCTCAGCAGGGCTTCACTTTCGGCGGCAAAGCCAACTACAACCCGCGGAAAGCCGTTGTATTCCCGTTCGGCACGCACGCTGAGCAGAATATCGGGGTTGCGGGTAAGCTTCAGCAGGGGCGCGTCGTCGTCATCGGTCTTCTTGATTTTCTGCGCCGCGACGCTCTCCGGGCGGAAGTCTGCCACCGCCGCCGCCATAATCAGCGCGTCAGCACTGCGGGTGTAACGCAGCACGGCGTCCTGCATCGCCTCGGCACTGTCCACCGGGACGAGCGCGACGCTGTAGGGTGTGGGCAGTCCGCTGGCGCTGCTGATCAGCGTGACCTGCGCCCCGGCATCCACTGCCGCCTGTGCCAGCGCGTAACCCTGCCTGCCTGACGAGCGGTTGGTGATATAGCGCACAGGGTCAATCGCTTCGCGCGTGCCCCCGGCAGTGATGACGACGTGCCGCCCTGCCAGCGCCCCGCCGCTGCCCAGCGCCTGCCGGATCGCGCCGAGCAGGACAGGGGTTTCGGGCAGGCGTCCCCTGCCGACCAGCCCGCTGGCGAAGCGGCCTTCTTCCGGTTCAACCAAAAACGCGCCGCGTGTGATCAGGGTTTGCAGGTTGTTCTGTGTGGCGGGGTGTTCGTACATGCCGCCGTCCATCGCCGGGGCAACCAGCAGCGGGCAGCGTGCCGCCAGCGCTGTGACGCTCAGCAGGTCATCCGCCAGCCCCTGCGCCAGTTTTGCCAGGGTGTTGGCGGTAGCAGGCACAACTGCCAGCAGGTCTGCGCCTTCGCCCAGCCCAACATGGGCGATATGGGTGGGCAGCGCGCCGCTGGCATCGGTCTGCCACATGCTGGTGTACACCGGGCGTCCGGTCACAGACTGGAAGGTCAGCGGCGTGACGAAACGCTGCGCTGAAGCGCTCATGATGACCTGCACCTGCGCGCCCGCCTGCGTGAGTTTGCTGGCGAGGTCTACCGCCTTGTAGACGGCGATACTGCCCGTTACAGCGAGGATGATGCGTTTGTTGTGCAGCAGGGTAATCAGTTCCATCGGGGTTTGCGCGCCTCAAAACTGTGCCAGATCAGGACGATTAGTAGTAATGCCTTCTACGCCCAACCAGCGCATCAGACGCATGACGAGCGGACGATCCACCGTCCAGACCCACACCTTGAAACCGCGCGAGTTCATCCGGCGCACCAGTGACGGGTCCAGCAGCACATTCCACCAGTAAACATCGGCGTATTCGCCGGAAAGCCCGATCCGCGGTTCGCCGCCGCGTGCCATCCAGATATAGCCCACCGCCACGTCGGGCATCAGCCGTTTGAATTGCCACAGCCATTCATGGTCAAACGAGATGACCACAACTCCCCGATAGGCGTTGACATCCTTGAGCGCCAACGCCAACTGCTGGGCGATGCCGGGAAACTGCGCCGGGGATTTCATCTCAATCACCAGCTTGACCCGCGAGTCGCGTGCCAGTTGCAGCGCTTCGTCCAGGGTGGGAATTTTTTCGTCGCTGTAGCGCGCCCCAAAATGTGTCCCGGCGTCCAGCGCGCGCAGTTCGTCGAACGATTTGCTGCTGACACTGCCCTGCCCGTTGGTCAGGCGTTCCAGCGTGTCGTCATGAAACACCACCAGCACATCATCCTTGCTGCGCTGGACATCAATTTCAACCAGTTCTGCCCCGGCGGCGATGCCCGCGCGCAGTGCCGCCAGCGTGTTTTCCGGCGCAATGCCTGCCGCGCCGCGATGCCCGATCACTACCGGCTGCGGATTGCGGCGGGGACGCAGCAGCATGTGCAGCAGTGACCAGCCCGCCAGCAGCAGCAGCAACAAACGACGTATGAAACGCATCGAACAGCGTCCTTTCCCAGAGATATACCGGCAGTGCTGTGATTTCATGCTGTCATTATAGCCTGAGGGGGGGTGGTGGTACAGGCGCGCGGGGGGCAGGCACTGTCGGGCACGCCCACGCCTGCACGGATAAGTGCTTTGATCTGCCGACTCTTCAGGGCTATCGCATCAAATCTGACATTCGGATCATAAAGGATCATGGGGTATCTGTAGGGGCGACCCGCCGGGTCGCCCCTACGAAAATCCGTCTGTCCTGCTATTTTGTGAACCATTATGAACCCGGTAAGAATTTTGATGCGATAGCCCTGCCGACTCTTGGGGTCGCCTTGCATCATCACCGGCGTCATGTTATACTCAAGACATATCACGTTAAATATAACAATCTATCACAGGTTTTAACATGGGTGACATGCCCCGGCAGCGCCAGGAACAAATCATGGAGTGGCTCGTTGCGGAACGCTGGCTGGCGATTGACGTGCTGGCAGAACGGCTGGGCGTGTCGGTGATGACTGTGCACCGTGATCTGGATCAACTCGCGGCGGGCAGGCGCGTGCAGAAAATGTACGGCGGTGTAGAGCTTGTGGAACCGCGATCCACACGGGAGACGGCCCCGGATTCCCCGGTGGTCGCTTGTGCGCTGTGCCGCGTGGATGTCCCTTACCGCACGGCATTCACGGTACAGCGTGACAACGGCGAACTGCTGCATGCCTGCTGCCCCCACTGCGGGCTGCTGCTGCTGGGCAGTTTTGACGAAGCGTTGAATATCGCGCTGACCCGCGATTTTCTCTACGGGCGCATGGTCAACGTCATTCAGGCAGTCTATGTTCTGGAAAGCCGCATTGAATTGTGCTGTGTGCCCAGCGTGCTGTGTTTTGCCAATCAGACTGATGCCCGCGATTTCGTGCGTGGGTTTGGCGGGCGTATGATGGGCTTCGATGAAGTCAACAGCTACCTGCGCCAGCAGCACTGTCACCACCGCATGAACCACTCATCCGGCTGAATTGTTTCCCTGCGGAGACACCAGAGCGTGGAACGTCTGCGTCCGCCTCTGTTGTTGATAATCGTGTTCACACCAATGCAAACTGGAGAGGATTATGAAACAAGCGCGTTTGATTTTATTGCTGGGGCTGCTGCTGCTGCTGGCGCTGACCTTAGGGACGGCAGTGGCACAGCATGGTGATGGCGAAGATGGGCATGGCGGCGAAGTAGACGCCACAATGCCGGTTGTCGGACCGGATGTGACTCTGCACTTCGCCGCTATGGTTGGCAGCCGCCCGGCAACCTGTGGACTGGTTTATCGTGGGATTGGCGCAGACGGTGCCACTATCAGCATAACGGATTTCCGCTTTTTTGTCTCCAATATCCGCCTGATTAATGCCGCAGGCGAAGAAGTACCCGTTGAACTGGCGCAGGATGGACAGTGGCAGTACGCCAACGTGGCTCTGCTGGACTTTGAGGATGCGACCAGTGGGTGCAGTGAAGCCGGAACGCCGGAGATGCATGATAAAGTGACCGGCAGTGTGCCGGAAGGTGCGTATACGGGGGTTGTGTTTGATCTGGGCGTGCCCTTTGAACTCAACCACCTTGACACCAGCGCTGCCCCCGCGCCGCTGAACGTGCCTGCCATGTGGTGGAACTGGCAGTTTGGCTACAAGTTCGTGCGGATTGACCTGCTCACGCCCGATGGGCAGACGCCGGCGTGGTTTATCCACTTGGGCAGCACCGGCTGTCAGGCTGCGGACAGCAGCACCCCGCCCGAAGCCCCGTGCAGCAACCCGAACATCACCACCGTGCGGATGGATGGGTTTAACCCGCTGGAAAATTTCATCGTTGCTGATCTGGCTGCGCTGGTGGCAGGTGTCAACCTGAACGAAAGCACACCCCAGCCGCCAGGCTGCATGTCCGGTCTGGAAGACCCGGACTGCGGTGGGCTGTTCACCGGCTTTGGGCTGGAACTGGCAACCGGGCTGATGGTTGCTGACGGCACGCAGAATTTCTTCCGCGCAGAATAACATTTTGTTTACCCGGCGTGCATCCTGCAACGGGATGCACGCCTGTTGAAAAGCTGGAGACTATGCCCGTGTTTCGTTATTTCCCCGTGGGCATGCTGTTCACTGCCGGGGCAGTTCATCTGCTGATCGCCCCAGAGCATCTGAATCATGCTGTTATTCATGGTTACTTTTTTGCGGTAACAGGTGTGCTGCAACTGCTCTGGGCAGGCGCGGCAGTGCTGCTGCGCCAGCAGGTGCGGCAGCAGGTGCTGTTCTGGTCGGGCGTGCTGCTGTCCGGCGGGGTGCTGGTCATCTGGGCGCTGACGCATCTGGCAGCAACCCCGTTTGCAACCGAAGCCCACGCGCTGGATCTGGCGGCAGCGATCAGCAAGACCGTAGAGGCGCTGGCACTGGTGGCGCTGCTCTCAGGCGGCGTGCCCGGCATGCAGCAGACAGTCACCTCACAGCAGCGCACCGCGGGCAGTGCGCTGCTGCTGAGTCTGGCAGCAGGGACAGCAGTCTGGGGCGTGGGCATGCTGGTTACACCGCTGCTGCCGGAATTATCGCACAACCACACACACGGCGCGCCCACTGTAAGCACGTTGAACACTACCGCATACTTCAGCATTGTCAATGCGGGCGCACAGCAAGACACACTCGTGCGGATTTCCGGCGATGCCGCCGCGACGTTCAGCCTGCATGTCACCACGATTGATGCGCAGGATGTGGCACGTATGGGCGCTCTTGGGGTGGTGGATCTGCGCCCGCACCACCGGATTGATTTTTCACCGGCGGGCAGCCATGTGATGCTGGAAACACTGCCACGCAATTACTATGCCGGCGATGTTATCCCCCTGACGCTGCATTTTGCATCCGGTTTTGCGGCGCAGGTGGAGTTTGAGGTTTTGCCGCAAGCGCCGCAGGAACGGGTGAACTTCCATGTGGTGGGCGATTTTCAGATCAGCAATGCCTGGATTCGCGCTACAGCCTCGACAGATGGGCTGGTTAATCTGACCGCCGACGGCTATGCATGGCGGCTGCCGGCGGGGTTTCCGCTGCCGCGTGTGCCGCAGAATAACCCCATGAGCGCCGAAAAGGTCGAACTGGGACGCTACCTGTTTTACGATCCCCGGCTGTCGGTCAACGAGAGCATTTCCTGTTCGTCGTGCCATTTGCAGGCGCTGGCATTCACGGATGGGCGTGCCCTGCCGGTGGGCGCGACAGGCGATGTACTGACGCGCAATTCGCCCACACTCACCAATGTTGCTTACTATGCCACACTGACCTGGGCGAATCCGAATCTCTTGGTGCTGGAACGGCAGATTGTCATCCCGATGTTTGGCGAACATCCGCAGGAGATGGGCATTACCGGTAACGAAACGACCATCCTGAACCGTTTTCGCGCGGATTCTGCTTACCGCGAACGTTTTGCCGCCGCGTTCCCCAATGAGGAAGACCCGGTCACGCTGAACAATATCCTGCTGGCGCTGGCATCTTTCAACCGGACGCTGATTTCCGGCACTTCCGCGTATGACCGCTATGTGCAGGGGGAACGCGAAGCGCTTTCGCCGGAAGCACAGCGCGGCATGGCGCTGTTCTTCTCGGAAGGGCTGGAATGTCATCACTGCCATGTGGGGTTTAACTTCACGCTGTCTACGGTCAGTGTCAACACAACGTTTGAGGAGCGCCCGTTCTTCAACACCGGGCTGTACAATCTGGGCGGCACCGGCGCGTATCCTTCGGGCAATACCGGCATTCATGAAATCACCAACCAGCCGGGGGATATGGGACGTTTTCGCCCGCCAACGCTGCGCAATATTGCCCTTACCGCGCCGTATATGCACGATGGCAGCATCGCCACGCTGGCAGCAGTAATCCGCTTCTACAGCGATGGTGGGCGCAATATCACCAGCGGGGAGTATGCCGGAGACGGGCGGGCGAATCCTTACAAAAACGGGCTGGTGGCGGGGTTTACGCTGACCGATCAGGAAGTCGCTGATCTGGTCGCTTTCCTGGAAAGCCTGACGGATATTGAATTTATCACCGACCCCCGCTTCAGCGATCCGTTCGCGCTGCCCGCAGCGAATGTTGATGCCGGAGGGTAAACAGGCGGGGTGTGCAGCGGTCTTGCCGTCTGCTGGCAGCCAATCCACGAGACCGGACAGGGGGGAAGCCCCCTGTTCAGCCCAACATGGTCCGTGCCCCCCGCTTGCCCCGCCCGCCCTCAGTCCGCGCCGGCGGCGTAGTTCTGCGCGACCTCCGCGGCACTCAGCGCTCTGCCGTAGAACGCTACCAGATGATACGTCCCCAGCCAGCCGCGGTTGAGCGTCGATTCATTGCCCAGCGCCAGCCGGTAGCTCGTGTTCCAGGCGCTCATGCTGCCCATGCGCGTGCCTGTCGTTGCCAGCGCGCCGTTGACATAGACCTGCACGCTGCCTGCCGGATCGCGTGTGTAGACCAGGTGCGTC
>DAOTWP010000316.1:0-18479 GCA_034435675.1 Anaerolineae bacterium | reverse complement strand
GACGCACCTGGTCTACACACGCGATCCGGCAGGCAGCGTGCAGGTCTATGTCAACGGCGCGCTGGCAACGACAGGCACGCGCATGGGCAGCATGAGCGCCTGGAACACGGGCTACCGGCTGGCGCTGGGCAATGAATCGACGCTCAACCGCGGCTGGCTGGGGACGTATCATCTGGTAGCGTTCTACGGCAGAGCGCTGAGTGCGACCGAGGTGGCGCAGAACTACGCCGCCGGCGCGGACTGAGGGCGGGGGGTGCCCGGAATTTCAGGCAGCGCCGGGCGACGCACGTTTCAACTGGATGCAGCCCAGGATGCAGCGTATTTTCCAGGCTCAGGGATGGGATTAAGGGGGAATATAGTATGAACACCTTGCACAGGCTGACATCCAAAACTGTCGCAGCATTAGTGCTATCGCTGGCATTCTGGCTGGTAAATCATCCATCATTAAGCTTCGCTCAGGTCTTCAGCCCGGTCCGCAGTTTTGCCTGGAATGCTGATGGCAGTCTGATGGCAGTGGCACTGCAAAACGGCACGTTGGAAATTCGCGACGGGCAAACACAGGCACTGATGCGCACAATTGTGAGTGATATGACGGGTCCTACGGTCGCTGTCGCATGGCAACCGGGTTCCAATTACGTTGCAAGCGGAGGAGGAGATGGTGTTGTAATACTTCACGATGCTATGACTGGAAACGCGATTTTGACCTTCGATGCAGGCGGGTTTGTTATGGACCTGGATTGGAGTGGTGATCTCATCGCGAGCTTTACCGCTGTCGGGAGAGTAACCGGCTGGAACACGACCCTTAATCAACAAGCATTTGCCTTCGACCGAATTGGCATCATTTATTCTGGTCGTTGGGGACCGAACGGTTCTCAGTTAGCGCTTGCAATCAACAATCGAGTTGAGGTGCTCTCGACCTCTGGGAGTCTTATTTTCTCTACGAGCTACCCAAACTCAGTTTGGGGCTTGGATTGGAATCCTGACTCAGAAGCCCACTCCATAGCTATCATTCATAGTGAGGTTGAACTATTGAACGCGGCTGATGGTACTTTCATGAGGACTTTTGTTGGTCACACCACAGGACAATTTGACTCCGTAGCATTCAGCCCAGATGGGACGATGTTAGCCGTTTCAGCAGTAAATCAACGCATCATCATCTGGGATGTAGAGACAGGTAACCAACTTAGCGTGATCGAGACATCTCACACTCCTATTGCAATAGCCTGGAAACCAGACAACAGCGGATTTGCTTATCTATTGGAGACCACCGCCATCAACATCGTTCCCGCACCGGGCAGCAGCCCCCGCATCACCGACTCGCTGCTCGCGCTGTACACCTTCGACGAGGGTTCAGGCAGCAGCGTGCAGGACAGCTCCGGCGTCGGCGCGCCGCTCAACCTGACCATCCCCGACCCGTCGCGCGTCACCTGGGGCGCGGGCACGCTGCGCATTGACACGACTACGCTGATCAGTTCGCCCGGTCCGGCCAGCAAGATCATCGACGCCGTGCGCGCCAGTAATGCCCTCAGCGTCGAACTGTGGATTACGCCGTCCTACGCCGTCCAGCCGCTGCCCACCGGTCCCGCGCGCATCGTCGCCATCAGCCAGGACACCAGCTACGGCAACCTCGTTGTCGGGCAGGGACAGGATTTGGGACTGGCGGACGACATCTACACGCTGCGACTGCGCACCAGCAGCACGAATGAGCAGGGGCGTCCCGGTTTGCAGAGCGCCGATGGGGCGGCAGTTCCCGCGCTGACGCACCTGGTCTACACACGCGACGCGGCGGGGAGCGTGCAGGTCTATGTCAACGGGACGCTGGCGACGACGGGAACACGCATGGGCAGCTTAAGCGCCTGGAACACGGGCTACCGGCTGGCGCTGGGCAATGAATCGACGCTCAACCGCGGCTGGCTGGGGACGTATCATCTGGCGGCGTTCTACAGCAGAGCGCTGAGTGCGGCGGAGGTGGCGCAGAACTACGCCGCCGGCGCGGACTGAGGGCGTGCGGACCGGGGGGCGGTCAGAGGGATGGTTCGCCCCCCGGTTGGCTGCTGCTGCTGGCTGGCGGCTGGCTCAGTCGCCGCTGGCGCGCAGGTCTGCCTTTTCGCGCTGCTGCACATATTCCTGAATGAAGCCGCCGGAGTCGCTGGCGACCAGCACACCCGCCAGTTTGTTGACCACCAGTTCGCCAAAATGATTCAGCAGATGCCCGATCTGCTGGCGCATAATCAGGATCACATCGTCCCAGCGCACGCCTTCGGGCAGCTGCGGTTCGCGCAGGTTGCGCGTGCTTTCCAGATAAGCGATCACCGGCTCAATTTCGGGAAAGACAAACGTGCTGGGCAGATCATAGCGCACCACCGCGTAGAAGTGGCGCGCCAGTTGGCGTCCACCGTTTTCCAGCGCGAACAAATCGCTGGGCGGCGCGGGGGGCGTCACGGGCACAGCACCGGGCGCGCCCAGCAGCACAATCGCGCGGCGGAACAAGACCTGAAATTCCGGCATGGTGTGCAGGCTGTTGGTCGTCGCCATCAGAATCCCGGCGGGTTTGAGCACCCGGCGAAACTCGGTCAGCGCGGCGTCAATATCGCGCACATGAAAGAGCATATGATTCGCCATCAGCACATCGAAGCTGCCGTCCTCAAACGGCAGTCGCAGCGCGTCTGCCTGCACCAGCCGCCCCGCAGCCGCATGCTTGCCGAGCATGCCCCCGGAAAAATCCAGCCCATGATAACCAATGCCGGCATGCTGTCGTTTGAGGGTGTCGTAATAGCGCCCTGTGCCGCAGCCGACATCGAGTACCTGTTCGTTGCCGCGCCATTTGATTGCGCGCAGTGCCCAATCGGCAAAATCTATACGGGGAACACTATATTTTTCGTGGGTATCAAAGCGCACGCGCCAGGCGGCATCATTGGTGTATTGCTGGCGAACCACTTCCGGGTCGTTGGCTGGCAACATAGGGCGTCCGTAAATCGTATTCTCTATACCAAGTTATCTTACACTATAGTCCCGATTATGCACGATGCAAACGGCAGATCAAAAGCGCGTTTACAGGTTTTTACGCCTGTTGTCTGCGGGCGTGCGCAACGGTACACTGTTAAAGACAGTGTACACGCATTCGCTAAGGATCACAAAGCCATGCTCAAACGCCTGCTGTTTGCCAGCGTGCTGCTGGCGCTGCTGCTCGTCAGTCTGCACCACCGTATGGTGCTGGCGCAGGATAAGGCAACCCCCACCCCGGAGTTCTTCCCTTCGCCCGTTGGCTCCAGCGTGCCCGGCGGGGCATTCCCGACCAATCCGCCGCCGTCACTTCCGTCATTCACGCCCACACCGTTTCCCCCCGCCGTGACGCCAGAACCCACACGCACCAAAGCGCCGCTGCCGCCTGCCGCTGCCACCAGCACGGGCGGACCTGCCAGCGTGGGTGGGCGCATCGCGTTTCATTCCAACCGCGAGGGCAATTACGAAATCTACACGCTGGACAGCAGCGGCGGCAGCCTTGAACGGCTGACATTCACCGCCGGGGCGAGTCTGTTTCCGTCATGGTCGCCGGACGGCACGCGCCTGATCTATGAAGAGGACGGCGTGCTGACGATCATCAATGCTGATGGCAGCAGCCCAACGCCCGTCAGCAGCGCCAGCAGCAGCGGCAGCGATTACGACCCGGCATGGTCGCCGGACGGCAGGCAGGTAGTGTTCTTTTCGGCGCGGGATGCCTTTGACGATCTGTACCTGCTCGACCTGGACAGCGGCAGCGAGACCCGGCTCACCAGCGGCGCAGGGCAGAACCGCTACCCCGAATGGTCGCCAGATGGCACACGCATTGTCTTTAATTCCAACCGCGACGGCAGCGTAGACCTGTATATCCTGACCCTTGCCGGCAGCACCCTCCAGCGCGTGACAGCAACCGACGGCGCAGACGAATTCACGCCCGCATGGTCGCCGGATGGCAGCATGCTTGCCTTCGCCGCCAGCTACGACGGGAACGATTTTGAAATCTACACCCTGCCCGTGCCCCCGCCCGATGCCCCGCCGCTGACCAACCCGGACGCCCTGCGGCTGACCGACAACGGCGGTGACGATTTTTATCCGGCATGGTCACCGGATGGACAGGTCATTGTTTACCACACCATCGAGGCGCAGGATGTAACGCTGTATATCGTCCCGGCGGCAGGGGGCGAAGCGCGCCGCCTGACCGAACCCGGCAGCACCAACGGCGCGCCCGACTGGGGCGGGTGAACGCCTGCCTGGCGCTGCCCTATGTGCCGAGAATGCGGCGGATGAACAGCCCGATGCGTTCAATCGCTGCTTCGGCTTCGGGCAGCATGGGCGCGAACAGCGGAAAGACGTGAATCATGCCGTACCAGATGTCCAGCACCACATCCACCCCGGCGGCATGCGCATACTCAGCCACTCGCACGGAGTCGTCCATGATGAGTTCGCGTCCGCCAACAATAATGTACAGCGGCGGGAAGCCGCGATAATCCGCAAACACGGGCGAGGCAAGCGGGTTATGACCGTCGCTGCCGTTGAGATAGGCAGCAGATGCCATCTCCAGCAGCGCCATATCAATCCACGGGTCAACCTCGCGTTTGCTGACCAGCGACTCGCCGGTGAGCGCCAGATCACTCCAGGGGGACATCAGCGCCAGCGCGGCGGGCAGCGGTTTGCCAGCATCACGCAGCGTGCTGGTCAGCGCCAGCGCCAGCCCTGCCCCGGCAGAGTCACCGCTGAGGACCAGCGACTCCGGCGCAACGCGCTGCCGCAGCAGCCAGTCATAAACGGTTTGCGCGTCTTGCAGCGCGGCAGGAAACGGGTGTTCCGGCGCAAGGCGGTAATCCACCACCAGCGCGCGCGTGCCACTTGCCGCCGCCAACCGCGAGACCAGCCCCCGATGCGAAACGGTCGACCCGCGCACATATGCCCCGCCGTGCAGGTGCAGCAGCGTGCGGGTGGGGCTGCCGCCGGGCACAGTCAGCCATTCGCCATACACGCCGTCACAGTCCACCGGCTCAACCGTTGTGCCCGCCGCCGTCCCCAGCGACGCGCCCAGCTTATCCAGCCGTTCGCGCGCCTCCTGCGGGGTCACGTTCGGCTGGTTTCTCGCCTTTTGCAGCAGCTCAATGAGTTCCTGTAACTGTGGGCTGGGCATGGATTTCCCTCCGTGTTCATGCGCCTGTGTACGCAGTCGTGCCAATGCGGTCATCTTGCGACGATTGTAACGCAGCACACCTGCTGCCGCACCCGGCGGGGTGCATGCGGCTTGCGGGGCAAATGCCCCCAGTGCCAGCAACGCGAACCGCAAAGACGCCAAGCACGCCAAGGCAATGAACCTCAAAGACACAGCGGGCACAGAGAAGTTTGCAGCTATCCCTCTGTGTGCTCTGTGACTCTGTGGTTTTGAATGCCGTGCGACGCTGCCCCCATTTCCGAATACACCTGTGTAGACACCGAACAGGGCAGACTGCGGCATGACCGGGCTTCTAATTCTTACTCCTTACAGCCATCTGGTATAGTCCAAACAGTAGCTATTTCTATTAGAAATAGGTAGGATAGATGCTGAGCAGGGCGGCGGCAAAGGTGATCCATGTGCCGGTGGCTGTGCCACACTCTGGCATCGATTCGTAGACTCGGACAAGGGGATTAGAGGTTGTCTGAATCTTCGCGATTTCTCCTGCAGAGGACGGTCTGAGATTCGCCCCAACAAACGTTGGGCTGTCGCAATGATATCTGAAAAATCACTTGGGTTGCTTTCCCTGAGCGGCACACTCAGAATTAAGCTGTGCAAAGTAGAACTTCAAGAAAATTAGACTTATCGAGAAAATAATCTATGAGCCGTATCTCGCCGGATGAAGTCATCCTCGGATTACTGGCGGGCAGCACCAGTCACGGTTACCAACTGCTGGAATATTTCCATGCGGATGCACCGTTGGGCCAAATCTGGTCGCTAAGTACCAGCCAGCTTTACAGTATTCTCAAGCGCCTCGAAAACCGTGACGACATCAAAGGGCGTGAGTGTTTCACTGACCACGCGCCCCCACGCACGGAGTACTGGCTGACCCCGCAGGGACAGGAACGTCTGCTGCTCTGGCTGCACGATCCCTTCCCGTCCGCCAGCACGCGCCATATCCGCACAGAATTCCTCAGCCGATTATTTCTTGCCCGCCGGCTGAATACCCCGGTGACCGGTATCATTGACGCGCAGCGCAGCACGGTGCTCAGCCGCCGCCAGCAGTTGATCACCCGGCGTGACCAGACCCCGCGCAGCATCCAGTACCTCGCGCTTGATCTGGTCATCGCTGAACTGGGCGTCATTATGGAATGGCTGGGGCGCTGCGAACAGAATCTGTCCGCAGAGCCGTCGGCATCCTCTACACCGGCGGCAGCGCCAGAAGCGCAGGAGTAGCGCATGGGTGCAGCGGAGTTCTTCAACGTCAAAACCGTAGACGCGGCGCTGGCGGGTCTGTTCGCGCAGTGGCAGCCACAGCCGCAGGTCGAACGCTTGCCCACCGCCGCCGCGCTGGGGCGAGTGCTGCTGCACGCGCCGCTTGCGCCGATTGATCTGCCGGAATTTGTGCGCAGCAGTATGGACGGTTATGCCGTGCGCGCGGCAGACACGTTTGGTGCCAGCGCCGCGCTGCCCGCCTATCTGCGCTGTACGGGGACTGTGAGCATGGGCGAAGTGCCGCAGTTCACGCTGAATGCAGGCGAGGCAGCAGAAATTTACACCGGCGCGCAGCTCCCGGCGGGGGCAGATGCCGTCGTCATGATCGAACGCACGCAGAAATTTGCCGAAGACGAAATCGAAGTGTTCGCCCCGGTCGCGCCCGGCGAAAACCTCGTCCAGATTGGCGAGGATGTGCAGGCAGGCAACCCTGTGCTGGCAGCCGGGCAGCGCCTGCGCCCGCAGGACATCGGCGGGCTGCTGGCTGTCGGTGTGCTGGCGGTAGAAGCTGCCGCTGCCCCGCGTGTGGCGATCATTGGCTCCGGGGATGAACTGGTCCCGCCGGAACAAACACCCGCACCGGGGCAAATCCGCGACATCAACTCGCAGATGCTGGCAGCGCTGGTGCAGTCCTGCGGCGCGGTGCCCATTACGGGCGGCATCGCCCCGGATACCTTCGACGTGCTGTATGAACTGGCACGCGCGGCGCTGGCACAGGCGGACATGCTGGTGATTTCGGCGGGAAGTTCGGTCAGCACCCGCGACCTGACCAGCGCCGTAATTGAGCAGCTAGGCGCGCCGGGCATTCTGCAACACGGTCTCGCTGTCAAGCCGGGCAAGCCGACACTGATCGGACTGTGCGCGGGCAAACCGGTGATTGGACTACCGGGCAACCCGGTCTCGGCGCTGCTGGTGGCGCGGCAGCTGCTCATGCCAATCATCCGGCGGGCGCAGGGCGAAACAGCGCGGCGCGTGGGCACAGTGCGCGCAACGCTGACCGCCAACATTGCCTCGGTGACCGGGCGCGAAGACACGGTTCCGGTGCGGCTGGTTGATGCCGATGGCAGCGTGCGGGCAGAGCCGATCTTCGGCAAATCGAACCTGATTTTTACACTCATTCAGGCGGACGGGCTGGTGCAGGTGCCGCTGAACAGCGGCGGGTTGAAAGCCGGAAGCGCAGTAGACGTGGTGATGTTCTGATGACACAAGCGTATTATTTAGAAGACATTCCTATGGATGAAGCCCAGCGCCGCCTTGCCGATGCGCTGGGGCAGCGCTTGCAGCCGCTGGACGGCGAGGAAATCCCCCTCGCTGACGCGCTGGGGCGCATCACGGCAGCGCCGGTCTGGGCGAAAATTTCCTCCCCGCATTATCACGCGGCAGCGATGGACGGCTATGCGCTCTATTCCGGCGATACGGTCAGCGCCACAGAGACCCGCCCGCTGACCCTAACGCTGCACCAGCAGGCATTCCCGGTGAACACGGGGGCGGTGCTGCCGCCGGGCACGAATGCCGTCGTGATGATCGAGCATGTGCAGACGCTGGCAGATGACGGCGCGATTGCGATCACTGCGCCGGTTGCACCCTGGCAGCATGTGCGCATGTGCGGCGAGGACATGGTCGCCACAGAGCTGGTTATCCCGGCGAATCACAGACTGCGCCCGGTGGATCTGGGGGCGATTGCCGGGTGCGGGCACTACACGGTCCAGGTGCGCCGCCGCCCACGGGTGCTGCTGATTCCTACCGGGTCGGAGCTGGTACCAGCGTCGCAGCTGCCCGAAGCGGGGCAGTTTATCGAATATAACAGCCTGATTCTGAGCGCGCAGATTGCCGAGGCGGGCGGCAGCCCCGAAACGCTGCCGATTGTGCCCGATGACCCAGCGCTGCTGCGTGCCGCGCTGGATCACGCCCTGGCGCAGCAGCCCGACCTGATCCTGATGCTCTCCGGGTCGTCGGCGGGCAGCCGCGATTTTACCGCCACGATTCTCGCCGAAAAAGGCGAACTGCTGGTGCATGGTGTCGCCGTGCGTCCCGGTCATCCCGTCATCATGGGCGTGATGCATGCCCCCGGCGGGACGGACACTGCGACGGACACTATCGCCGTGATGGGCGTGCCCGGTTATCCGGTTAGCGCGGCGCTGACGGGCGAAATCTTCATCCAGCCGCTGATCGCCCGCTGGCTGGGGCAGCGCCCCCCGCTGGAAACCCGCCCGCGCATCGAAGCCACGATGACGCGCAAACTGCTCTCGCCGATAGGCGACGACGATTTTGTGCGCGTGTCCGTCGCGCAGGTGGGCGAACGGCTGCTGGCGACCCCGCTGAATCGCGGCGCAGGCGTGATCACCTCGCTGGTGCGGGCGGACGGGCTGGCGCATATCCCGCGTTTCAGCGAAGGGGTAGATGCTAACCAGCCGGTGCAGGTGCTGCTCTACCGCGATGAGCGCCGGGTGCGCAGCGCGATTCTGATCATGGGCAGCCATGACCCGATGCTTGACCTGCTGGCGCAGGCGCTGGCGGACTTGCCGTCGGCGGTGCCGGTGACCTCGGCGAATGTGGGGTCGCTGGGTGGGCTGATCGCGCTCAAACGGCAGGAGGCGCATCTGGCGGGCAGCCATTTGTTAGATGAAGCCACGGGCGACTATAACCTGAGCGCGATCCGCAAATACCTGCCCGATGTGCCGCTGCATGTGGTGACCTTCGCCCACCGCGAACAGGGGCTGATTATCCCGCCGGGCAATCCGCTGGGCATACAGTCCCTCGACGAGCTGCCACGCCTGCGCTTCGTCAACCGCCAGAAGGGTTCCGGCACGCGCCTGCTGCTGGATTTCGAACTGCGCCAGCGCGGCATTCTGCCGGAACAGGTCAGCGGTTACGAGCGCGAGGAGTACACACATCTGGGGGTTGCCATTGCCGTCTCCACCGGCATTGCCGACTGCGGGCTGGGCGTGCGCAGCGCGGCGATTGCGCTGGGGCTGGACTTCATCCCGGTTGGGTGGGAGCGCTACGACTTCGTGATCCCGGAACCAGCGCTGACCAAAGTGCAGCCGCTGCTCGACACGCTCAACAGCAGCGCCTTCCGAACGGCGCTCGGCGCGCAGCCGGGTTACGACGTGCAAGCCACCGGCAGCGAAGTCTACCGTCAGTAGCAACCATGCAGCACTTTAGCAGTCCAACAAGGTGGACATGCCAGTTGAAGCATGCTGGCTGAACAAGGGGATTAGGCTCTTTAAGAACATAATCGGCTATCGGTAGGGTTGAGACATGCTTCAGCCCTGCGAAAAACGTTATTCGATTAAGAACCGATCCATAAACCTGTCTCCCTGAACAAGGGGCTTAATCCCTTTGTCCGGGATGCAACTTAACCTTGCCGGACTACTTAAGTACAACCAAATTGAAAATGTCGGATGTAGGGGCAGGTCTGAGACCTGCCCCTACGGAAAACAATCCCGCTAGATTTCTGTGGTTGCACTTAGTGATGCATGTGCTTTGTGACAGTCCTGAACTATATGCTTTTAAGGAGGAGCAGGTCTATGTTCTCGAAACGTTTTTGGGTGATCGTCAGTCTGCTGTGTCTGGTGGTGCTTGCCCTCGCGCCGGCAGCGCTGGCGCAGGACTCGACGCCAGAGCCGTCCAGCCGTCCCCGCTTGATTCTGGCGACAACGACCAGCACCGCCGACAGCGGCTTGCTGGATTATATC
Organism: Anaerolineae bacterium; assembly: GCA_034435675.1. Classification (GTDB taxonomy): domain Bacteria; phylum Chloroflexota; class Anaerolineae; order Aggregatilineales; family Phototrophicaceae; genus DAOTWP01. Next base: position 8,333 of record DAOTWP010000316.1, on the reverse strand, counting down.
CTGCCGGAGTTTGAAGCAGCCTATAACGCGGATGTGGATGTGATTGCTGTTGGCACGGGGCAGGCGCTGGAACTGGGTGTCAACGGAGATGCCGATGTGGTGCTGGTGCACGACCGCGCCCGCGAGGATCGCTTTGTCGAAGAAGGACACGGCACCGCGCGTTACGACGTGATGTACAACGACTTCATCATTGTTGGACCCGACAGTGACCCGGCAGGCATTCGCGGGGCTGCGACAGCTGTGGAAGCCTTCAGCCTGATTGCCGCGGCAGGCGCGAACGGCGATGCCGTATTTATCTCACGCGGGGACGACAGCGGCACGCACGGCAAGGAACTGTCGGTGTGGGCGGCGGCTGGCATCACGCCGGAAGGCGATTGGTACATCAGCGCCGGGCAGGGCATGGGCGCGGTGCTGAACATGAGCAATGAGCAGCTTGGCTACACCCTCTCGGATCGCGGCACCTATCTTGCGCGCCTGGCAGAAGGACTCGACCTGCTGATTCTGTTCGAGGGTGATCAACTGCTGTTCAACCCTTACGGTGTGATTCCGGTGATTCCTGAAAACCGCCCGCTGGGCGCTTCCGAACTGCCCGAATTGTTCGTGGAGTGGCTGACATCTGTGGAAACACAGGAACTGATCGCCGGCTACGAGGTGAACGGACAACCGCTGTTCTTCCCCAGCTCCGAAGCGTACCTTGCCGCGCAGGCAGAGGCAACACCGGAGGCAACCGCCGAAGCAACACCGGATTCGTAACGATCAACTCGCAGCGGGGGCACGCCGCCGGTGTGCCCCTGGCACGGAACAATCTTTCAGGAGGACGGCAATATCGACACGCTGATTGATGCCTTTGAACAGGCAGTGCGCTTGATCTTGAGCCTGGACCCGCGCCTGCTTGAAATTGTCGGGCGCTCGCTGCAAGTGACGCTGGCGGCGCTGGCAATCAGTGTCGTCCTGGGGCTGCCTATCGGCGTCTGGATGGCTTTGACGCGCTTCCCCGGCAAACGCGCCTTCACCGCGCTGGTTTATACTGGCATGGGGCTGCCGCCGGTGGTCGTTGGGCTGGTGGTCTACCTGCTGCTGTCGCGCAGTGGACCGCTGGGCGGGCTTGCCTGGTTGTTCACCATTCAGGCAATGGTCATCGCCCAGACGATTATCGCCACCCCGCTGATTGTCGGCATCACCCTGAGCAGCATCCTCGGCATTGATCCCGAACTGCGCGTGCAGCTGCGTGCGCTGGGTGCGACCCGTTTTCAGGCGATTTACGGGCTGCTGTGGGAAGCGCGTTTTGGGCTGATTGTCGGGCTGGTGGCAGGCTTTGGCTCGATCATTTCCGAAGTCGGCGCGGTGATGCTGGTCGGCGGCAACATTGACGGACGCACACGGGTGATGACCACCGCGATAGTGCTCGAAACACAGCGCGGTAATTTTGACGTGGCGCTGGGACTGGGCATTGTCCTGCTGCTGATTTCGTTTGTTGCCAACTTCGTGCTCGTACTGCTGCAAGGTGGACACCGATGAAGCCTTTATACGAATTACAGCAGGTGCACAAACGTTACGGCGCGCGCGAGGTGCTGCACGTCCCGGCAATGCAGATTCATAACGGCGAAGTGCTGGCGATTGTCGGTCCCAGCGGCGCGGGCAAAAGCACGCTGCTGCGCCTGCTGGCGCTGCTCGAAGCACCCAGCGCGGGGCAGGTCGCGCTGCATCTGGATCACGCCCCGCCTATCACGGTGCATTCCGCCAGCATCGAGACGCGCCGCCAGATCGCCATCTCGTTTCAGCGCCCGCTGCTGCTGTCGCGCAGTGTGCGCGCCAATGTGGATTATGGGCTGCGCCTGCGCGGGTGCCGGGATGACGCGCGCGTGGAACAGATGTTGAAGCAGCTTAAACTGGAACGACTGGCACATGCCCGCCCGCGCACGCTCTCCGGCGGGGAAATTCAGCGCGTGTCGCTGGCACGGGCGATGGTGCTCCAGCCGCGTGTGCTGCTGCTCGATGAACCGACGGCGAATCTTGACCCGCAGAATATCGCGCTGATTGAGGAATTCCTGCGTGAGCAGCAGCGCGAAACGGCTTTGACGATTGTCATCGTTACGCACAATATCTTTCAGGCGCGGCGGCTGGCAGACCGTATCGCCCTGTTTTACGATAGTCAACTGGTTGAGATTGCCGATACGCAGACGTTTTTTGATGCCCCGACTGACCCCCGCACGCAGGCGTTTGTGCGCGGCACGCTGATCTATTGATCGCTGCCGCAGGAACGCTGCGCTGCTGCCAACCGCTGCCATTGTCCTGCATCCAGCCAGCACGCGGACTGCGGGGGGATGGCATCGAAATCTATCTGCGTGTCCAAATGGTTTGAAATAGACCTGTAGGGACGCCGCATCGGGCGTGCGGGCAGCGGACACGCGCGTGTCCCTAATGACCTTTTTCGCGCCTCGGCAGATTGTTCATGCGGTGACCCTGATGCGGGCTGCTGCGTGTGCTGATATTTGCGCTATACTGACTATTGCAGGATCGCAGTCAATTAGGATCTATCCGAAAACCCGGACAAGAGGATTATGCTGTTTGACGATTAAATACGGAGAAGCAGGGCGGACGGCTTCGCTCAGCGGGCGCAGGCACCCTTAGTCCGCACCCTGCACAGCCTACGGTTCGTAGGAGAGGACTAAACGCAGTGCATGTCCGCCTAAACTCCGTATTATTTTGAAAACCTGCATCGTCCCCTGTTCAGGAAGACCGGTTTACGGACAGGTTCTAATGGATAAACCAATTTAGAGGACGCCTGATGTAGGGGACGGTCTCCGTGCCGCCCGCTTAGTGTATTTTGAGGGGCTAACAATGGCAGAAAAAAGACTCAAGTTATTTTCGACCTTACGGGATATTGTTGGGCGCAAGGATTTGACGATTCCGTTTGAACGCCCGCAGACGGTGCGCGAACTGCTGCAATCTATCGGGGGGGTTCACCCGGCACTGTGCCGCGAAATTATGGGCGAAGATGGCGAACTCACCGGGCTGGTGCATATCCTCGTGGATGGGCGCAATATTATGTGGCTGCAAGGGCTGGACACGCCAGTTGACGACGACGACGAGATTGTGCTGGTGCCGCCCTCGGCGGGGGGCTAAAGCCTGTGCGCATCGAAATGGAATTGTGCAATCTGCGCCTTGACCGCCTGATGAGCTATCTGTTGGAAGCGGGCGGGGAGCAGACCGGCAGCCGCAGTGTCGCCGGGCAGGGCTGGTCCGCCCGGCTGATTGAGCTTGAGCCGGGGCGCGTAGGGGTCATCAGCGTGCCGCGTGATCTGCTGGTGATCGAAGGAGACGCTGCCGCTGTGGAACCGGTACACGGGCTGATGCGCCGCCGCACCATGCGCGGGGGTGGCTAAACAACAGGGGACAGACGCACAACCGCGCTCTGTCCCCTGCCAGTTTTAACCCGTATTGCAGTCAGTCGCCTACAGAATACCCAGCGCCTTCAGTTTGGAGTCCGGCGCAACGCCGTTTTCCCAACCCCGCAGGGCATAGTATTCTTCGAGCATCTTGTCCAGTTCGCAGACATGCCCTTTCGAACCCTGCATGGTGCTGGGTTCATGGGTAAAGCGTCTGGGCAGTTGGTCGCTGCCCGGCTGCTCGCCGGCAAGCTGGTTGTAGTAGCGTTCCAGATTGTAGATCCGTTCGCCGGTGATCAGCACGTCCTCAACCGTGAACGAGTCCAGACCCAGCACTGCCGCGTACTGTTCGGCATATTCTTCCGCGCCTTCGGCAAAAGCGCTGAACTTGCACAGATCGAGCGAGTCGCTGAAGGCGTGCAGGTCTTGCAGCAGCTTGAGCAGTTCGCCCTTGCCTTTCCATTCCAGCGGGTCCGTCTTGAGACCGATCAGCGCCAGCTCACTCGCGGGGGAGTAGCCGCGCAGGTGGCACGCGCCGCGATTGCTGGTGGCATAGCCCAGCCCCATGCCCTTGATGCCACGCGGGTCATAGGCGGGAATCGACTGCCCGCGCGCGACCATCGCGATCTCCGGGTGTCCGTATTTGGTGGCAACCCGCAGCACGCCTTCCGCGAGGACATCGCCGACGCCTTCGCGCAGGGCGGTCTTCCTGACCAGTTCGACCATTTTGGCGTGGTCGCCCCAGTGCAGCGGTTCCTTGCCGTTCCAGCCCTTTTCGCTGACTTCCATGTAGGTCGCCAGCACGTTGCCCATTTCGATCGTGTCCATGCCGTAGTCGTTGCACTGGTCAATCATGAAGGCGACCGAGGCGATATTGTCGTTGCCGCTGTGTGCGCCGAATGCCCATGCCGACTCGTATTCGACACTTTCCATGCGTACCTGGTAGGGACCTTCTTTGATTTCGACTTCCTTCTTGCACGCTACCGGGCAGGCATGGCAGGTCGGGTCGTTGACCAGAATATGCTCTTTGACATATTCGCCGCTGAGCAGTTCGGCGCTTTCGCCAAACGAGGTGAGCTGGCTGTTGCGGGTGGGCAGCGCGCCCATGTTGCTGGTGATGTTCATCAGCACGTTCGTGCCGTAGACGCTCAGCCCGCCCTTGCGCGGCGAGGTGATGTTCTTTTCGTCCATGATCGTCGCCAGCGCTTTGTCGTGCGCGGCTTTGAACGCTGTCGGGTTCGCCGGTTTGGGATAGTCATTCTTTGCCTTGATGACCACAGCCTTGAGGTTCTTGCTGCCGCCGACACCGCCGGTGCCGCCGCGTCCAGAGGCGCGGTCATTCTCGTTGACCCATGCCGCAAAGCGCACCTGATTTTCGCCAGCGGGACCGATTGCGATCACGCTGAGGTCGTCCTTGCCGTAGCGCTCCTGCAAAATCTTGACCGTTTCGTGAATCGTCTTGCCCCACAGGTCGCTGGCATCGCGCAGTTCAACCGTGCCATTGGCGATATAGGCATACACGGGTTTATCCGCGCGCCCCTCAAAGAGCAGCCCATCGAAACCTGCCCAGCGCAGCCGCGCCGCCGACCACCCACCGTGATGGCTGTCCGTGATCGTGCCGGTCAGGGGACTCTTGGTGACAATTGCCATGCGCCCGCTCATGTTGACGCGCGTGCCGGTCAGCGGACCATTCATGAAGCAGAGCAGGTTTTCAGGACCGAGCGGATCCACCTGGGGACCAGCTTCGAGGCAGTAGCGCACACCCAGCCCGCGTGCCCCAACATATTTGCGCGCCCATTCCTCCGGAATATCCTCATAGCCAATCGTTTTTGTGGTAAGGTTTACTCTTCCAACATGATGCGCGTAACCACCCAATGCCATAACTTAGTCTCCTTATAAAGCGCACTTTTACACTGCTTTAAGGATACTTTCATCTCGGCGCTATTTCTGATCGGAATAGACAGGTGTCTTGACAAAATCATGACAAAATCGGGTCAAGTGTCATCAGCGGCTGTCGGATGCATCTGTGTGATTTCTTGCGTAGGCTGAGACCCTTGCCTACAAAGGCAGCGGTGGCAGGATTTTCCGCCAGCTTCTTGTGGGGGTTAACAATTTAATCAGACAACGTATTTTGCAAAGTTGAAGCCTGCTTCAACCCTACCGAGGTACACCGGGCAATGGCACGGTGGCTGGCTTGGTACAGCCTGGCGTGCTGCTGCCGCTGCCCAACGCGACCTGCTGGGCGCGCTGGAACGGGCACGGCGGCTGCACCTGCTGTAGACCCCGCCCGGTTATTTTTTCAGACGCGCGGATTTAACCGTGCCCTTGTTGCGCAGTTCCACAAGATCAGCATGATTTTGCAGCAGCTTTGACAGCGTCGCATGTCCGTAATTTTTTGACGAGAAACCCGGCTTTACCTGACGCAGCGCTGACCCCAGCGCAGAAAGAGATACCCATCCGTCAACATCGTGTGGGGCGGTGGCAAATGCCTGCGCGACCAACCTGCGCATAGCAGCAGCAGGATCGTATCTCAGCCGCGTCGAACGGACCCCATTCACATCACGCAGTTCAACCGTATCAGGCAGGGTTTCCAGCAGCCCGTACAGCGTCCGGCTGCCATAGCTGCTTGCCTGAAAGTCTGGCTGTAGCTGACGCAGTGCTGATCCAAGTGCTGCAAGAAGCAGCCAACCATCGGCATCCTGTGAAGTTTTAGCAAATGATTCCCTGACCAGTTTTCGCAGGGCGCGCAAATCAGCAGGTGTTGGCGGCGCAGGTTGTGCTGGCGCGGGTTGCGATGCTGGCTGTGGCGGCTTCCCGTTGCTGGTTCCCTTCGCTGCACCATTGGCTGAAACGACAGGCTGAACAACAGGCTGACTCACAGGCACAGCAGCAGCCTGAAGCGGAGGTTCCCCGTGTCCAATAAACACATACTGGTCACAGGCACGAATCAGCGTCTCGGCAGCATGTTTGTATCCCAAACCGATGACCTGTTTACCGGCACTGTTAAGCTTCTCACAGAGCGCCACATAGTCCGCATCATTGCTTGCCAGGCAAAACACCTCAGCCGGTGTGCGATAGAGTACTTCCATCGCATCCATAATCAGCTTCATATCGGACGCATTTTTCGATTTTGCAGCACTGGTTTGGTGACGAACATGAAACTCGTTTGCTGTCGCAGCCTGCTGCCACTTCTCCAAATCAGGTCGATTCCAATCCCCATAGACAGCACCCAGAATCAACTCCCCAAAACGGGGTACCGCCTCAAGAATCGAGGGCAAGTCTCGGTGGGAGATATTTTCGGCATCGATCAACAGCGCGACTTTTGACATCAAGACAATCCACCTCAGTTTTAGCAATGCTGTGACCAGCGAAGGCAAAACAGGGCGCCCCGCCTTTCAGCATGGATCAAGCTATTTCCATTATAGCTTGCGGCGTGAAAGCTGTTTCCTTAAGGTTAGTCGGCAGGCAACCTGCTAAAAATCACATGATCACCTGCTACCGGTACACCGGTCACCTGCGCGCTTGCCGCTGGCTGTGTATAATAAAGTCAGAACGGCTGGCATTTATCCAGAGAGTGTTGTTATGACCGTTAGACAAAGACTATCCCTCCTGTTCATGGGCGTGCTGCTGCTGCTGGCACTGCTGCCGGTGGCATCTGTGCAGGCAGAATTTGGCGTCAACTGGACCGCGCAGTACTACAACACGGCGGATCTGACTGGCGCGATTGTTGCCACCCAGACCGGGTTGAACGGCATCAACTTTGACTGGGGGCAGAACAGCCCCATTCCCGGCACGGTGAACGCAGACTTCTTTTCCGTCCGCTTCACCTCCACCCAGACCTTCACCGCGGGGAATTACGATTTCCAACTGACCTCCGACGACGGCGCGCGCGTGTTCATTGACGGCGTGCTGGTGCTGGATCGCTTTGTCGGGCGGTCACAGACCACCGACACGTTCACCCGCACGATGGGCGGCACACAAACCCTGGTCGTCGAGTACTTCGACAACACGGCGGCGGCGATGGTGCGCTTTGAGTGGTTCCCGCAGGGCGCCGCGCCCACAACCCTGCCTGGCACGGCGACGGCGCTTCCCGGCACGCCCGGCACACCCGCCGCGACTGCCGGACCGGCATTCACCGCCAGCGTAGTCAATGTGCGTGGGCTGTCAATCCGCACGGGTCCGTATCTGGGGGCATCGCTGGTGGGCGTCGCCCGGCCGGATATTGCCTACCCGGTCAGCGGGCGCAACAGCGATGAAGGCATCTACACGTGGTATCTGATCACCACCGGCGAAGGCGAAGTTGGCTGGGCGTCGGGGCGTTACCTGAGCGTCACCGGCGATGTCAACGCCATTCCGCAGCAGGGCAGCATCTTCGACCAGATCGACAACGCGCCCGCGACAGGCGTCATCGCCGCGCCGCGCGCCTACATGAACCTGCGGCGGCGTCCCAGCACGCGCGTTGAACCGCCGCTGACCCAGGTGCCCTGGGGCGCAGAAGTAGACCTGATCGGACGCACGGTACAGGGCGGGCAAAATCGCTGGTATCAGGTGCGCTACGAAGGGCAGGTCGGCTGGATTTACGCGCCGTTCGTCAGCGTGCGCGGCGACATCAACGCCGTGCCGATCCGCTAAAACAGGCAAACGCAAAGGGGCACACCACCCGGTATGCCCCTTGCATTGGTTTGATGCCGCAACGCGCCTTACGCGATGGTGACATCCTCACACAGATACACATCCTGAATAGTATTCAGCAGCTTGACGCCTTCTGCCATTGGGCGCTGGAATGCCTTACGCCCGCTGATCAGCCCTGCGCCGCCCGCGCGCTTGTTGATCACTGCCGTGCGCACTGCCTCGGCAAAGTCGTTCTCACCGCTGGCACCACCGCTGTTGATCAACGGCACGCGCCCCATATAGCCATTCGCCACCTGGTAGCGGGTCAGATCA
>DAOTWP010000315.1:0-1552 GCA_034435675.1 Anaerolineae bacterium | reverse complement strand
TTGATGCGAATGTTGCGCGCTGGCTGGGCGCACGTGTGTTGGAGGCGGCAGGGTGATGGAGGCGCTACACCTGCTGCATGCCGCTTTTCTCCGAGGGCATTTTAGCCCGCGTCTGGATGACTGGTTGTGCTTTGGCGCGACCGAAGCAGCGCGCGCCCAGATCGCCAACGCTGTCTTTGATCTGGGCGGCACCTGCGAACCGGGGGGGGCGCCGGAGACCTTTTACGCCAGCGGCGCGCGGTTGCTGGCAGCAATCCCCAGACGCGCGTGGGAGGCAGAGCGCCAACAAGACCGGCGGCGACATATGGCGCGGATGCGCGCGGAATACCCGCAGTATTTCAAGCCGAATGGCACCTTGGACATTTTCAAGCTCGTTTGGGTGCAGGGATGGGAAAAACCGGAAGTGCCGCCCGCGTCGCCCCAACGCCTTGTACAGATGCGACTTTTTGAGGACGTGTGATGAAACCGCAAGAATATTACGCAGACTTTATAGACCTCATGTTGTACGCAGAGGAGCGGGCGCAAGGCTCTGCCAAGCGCAGAGCGCCACAGGATTTTGAATATTGGTACAGCATCCGTGAATGGGCGTTGAGGATGATGTACGAAGGGCACAGATCAGACGATGACCTACTAACCCTGCTGCGCGAACAAATCGACATCACCAACTCATCAACAGCGGTCAGCATTAAAGCTACAGCACACGCCAGAGCTATACATCTGAGGAGGATGCTGCGCAATCGTAACGTTACAACCAAGCGGCTGAGTTTGCGCTGGATGTATCAAGTTGTAACGCAAATGGCTGAGACCGCAAATGCCAACGAATGACAGACTACAAGCCCAAGCAGCTTATGCTCTAGGATGTATTATCATCGTGACGCCCGGCGCTCCAGGAAAGGACTAAATACATGCTCGGTCGATGGCAGCGTGAAGTGTTGCAGCGCTATGCAGAATGTCTGCACGTGGGAAGCGAACCAAAGACGATCCGGATCACCGTCGGCAGGTACTCACGGTTCACGCGCGAGGCAGGTGGCGGCAGCGGGCATCCAATAACCGTAGGTATCTTCTACCCCAGCGAACCGGAGTTTTTTCGCCCCGTGTGGATTGCCACCTGCCAGTACAGGGACGATGCAATCAGGAAGGCGCAGGAGATCGCGCGCCACCTGCGCGATGTGCTTGGGGTGGCTGAAGACAGTATCAGTGTCAGGGGGTAGCGATGAGTGAGCAGAAGCCTCTTCCGGGGTTTGAGCGGACACAGGAATATACGTGTCCACTGTGCGGGCAAACTGCAACGCTGTTTGGGCAATACTCGCCACTTTTTGCATGGGGCGTCTGCCGTGCGTGCAGCATCAAACACCCGTACCCGGTGGAATTATTCGTGCCCAGCACCCGCCGCAACCGGGATCAGGAATCGCTGATGATTGATCCCGATCCGGCGAAAGCTAATCTGCGTGAACGGCGTATTCAGCTGGACGAAATGCTGCGCTGTGCCGTTTCTCCGGCGCGCATTGAGCGCCCGATTGTCAAGTACAACCTGAGCGGGTTGGAGTTGCGC
>DAOTWP010000314.1:0-17323 GCA_034435675.1 Anaerolineae bacterium | reverse complement strand
GCAAGCCAGCCGCTCCACAGCGTTGCCTGTAGAAACGGTGTACCCGCGCCGAGCAGGGTGATGCTTATCGTTTCGATATTGCGCGATTCCTGCGTGTAACTGAAGTTCGCCAGCGCTTTGGGCAGCCCCCAGTTGACCTGCCCGTTGATGACGCTTGCCATTGATGAAACGTAGATGCGCGTGACACAGTAGCGTTTGACGCCGTTTACGTTGAAACTGCCGGGGATGAACAACACCTCGTCATAGGGACCGACGGGTGTTTCGGTATAGCGCACCAGCATCAAAAAGCCCAACCCGCCCGCGTAATGCGGCAGCAGAGCATCGGGCACACCGGCAGCGCCGTTGACGAAATATTTCGGGAAGCGGTAAGCAAGCACATATGCCTGCGCGCGCAGATCCCACGGCGCAGGGGCGGGCTGCACATCCGGGTGCGCCGCGAATACAGAGGCAGTGGATGCAACCACAGGGCAGGTCTCCTTTGCCTGAACTTTCAGCTTTGCACAGCAGGCAGGATAATACTCATAACCGCCAGGCTCGACCAGTCTGCGCAGTTGAACAGCCGGTGATAATGCTGCAACGGGCACACGCCACCCAACCTTGTGCCCCGCAAGCGCATGAACGCGCGGCTCAATTCTGCGGCTGGGTCAGCCATGCCCACAGGTGCACCACATAGCCATCCGGCAGCGCCTCGACAGTGTAGGTCGGCATTTCGCCGCGCCCAATGCGCACCTGCTCAACAAACGCCTGGAACGTCAGCTCCGGGCGGCGCAAAGCGGGTTGACCGTCGGGACCGCCTTCCGCGTTGTCGCCGTGACAAAAGGCGCAGCGCTCCGTGCGCCACAGCACCTCGCCCACCAGCGGATCGCCCGCTTCCGGCATCACCTGCGGCGCAAAGATCACCGCCTGACGGCGCGGCACCGTGCTGATCGCCGTCTGTTCTGATGTGACAAACGCGAACAGCGCCAGCACAACCCCCGCCGCGAACAGCAGCGCCAGCGGCAGATACACGCGCCGCCGCGCCTGAATGCGTTCAGCGGGTACGCCGGGGGCACTGGCAGCAGACGCCTCTGCCCGTTGGGGACGCCACAGCAGCACCATGCCGAGGCGCAGCAGCACCAGCAGCACAATGGTCAGCAGCGCCTGATCGCTGTGGACACTGCGCGCCACGGGGATGCTTTCGCCCGGCAGGGTGCTGGTCACGGCAATCGGATTCCAGAGCATCAGCCCGGTGATGCCCAGCACCAGCACACTGAGGGCAAGCAGCAGGTATTCAAAGCGCAGCACAAAGCCGTAGCCGGGCGCTGTGCCGCGCCGCAGCCCAACATTCGCCAGCACTCGTTCGACCAGCGCGCGCAGATCCTCATAGCCGGGCAGCAGCCGCAAACGCCGCCCCAGCACAAACCAGCGGTAGCCGCTTGCCAGCAGGTGATAGAGCACTTCCGCCAGCAGCAGCAGCGCGAAAAAGCGGTGCAGAATGCGCAGGCTTTCGATACCGCCGCCTAGCACAATCATCGCCTGCGCCCAGCCCTCACCGGCGTAGCGCTGCGGCAAGCCGGTCAGGGTCAAGCCAATCAATGCCACAATGAACACCAACCGCGCGATCCCGCGCGCCGGGGAAATCGTCCCGTTGGGCTGCGGCTGTGTGCGTTCAGGTTCTGAGACAGTCTGCGCTGACATCGTTTGTTCCCCTTATTGTGATGACTCGCTGTCACCAATCCAGGCAGAGCATCATCAGCCACCCCGCCGCAGACGGCGGAACAGATCGGACAGCAGCACAACCCCGACAATGCCGCTACCCAGCGGCAGCAGCACACTGTAAAGGACGTTGGAGTAATACAGCACCGGATGCGAGTCGGCAGTGGCAGGATAATGCCCGATCCACGCCGCCGAGAAATCGTCACTGGCAGACGGATGACACTCGCGGCAGGTGGTCAGCAGAGTCGCGCGGATGCTGGAAACGCCCTGCTCGTCGCTGACGGGCTGGATGTTATGCACACCGTGACAATCAAAACAGACCGCTTTGTTGGTCACCGTGCCCGGCGCTTCCTGCTCGAACAGCGCCACCGTAGAACCGTGAAAATCGCTGACATAGCTGTTGAATACATCAGTGCTGATGTCGTAGCGGTTCATCATTTCGGCATCGGCATGGCAGGTGGCGCACAAGTCCGGCGACCCGGTGCGGAACAAGGTCGTCGTCGGGTTCTGGATATCGTGGACACCGTGACAGTCAATGCAGGTGGGGACATCCGGGTTGTCATCGGTCAGCAGCGCCATGCCGTGTACGCTGGTGCGGAATTCCTCAAAGATCGCGCCGTGACAGCGCCCGCAGGTCAGCGAAATGCGTTCGCGCGGTTCATCCGGCGGCTGGATGTCGTGCCCGCCGTGACAGTCCACACAGGTCGCGGCGTCCAACCGTCCATGCCGCAAAAACTCGCCGTGCACGCTGTCCTGCGCGCGGGTGTACTGCTCCTCGTGGCAGTTGCGGCACACGGCATACCGTTCGATCTGGAATTCGCGCACGGTCTGGCTGAGCGATGGCGGGTGCGGGTAGCGGAAACCGGGATGGCAGTCGGCACATGCCAGCGCGCCCTCAGGTGCCGTGTCGCCGTGTACCGAATGCGCCAGAAGCGACGGGTCAATGGTGACGGACAGCGTTTCGCCGCCGGGCAGTTCCCAGACCAGACCTGGCTCCGCATGGCAGAGCATACAGTAGGCGTCCGAGGCGGGTTCGGGGGTTGTCTCTGGCGCTGCTGAAGCGGTGACAGCCTCGGTCGCTTCGGCAGGGGGCAGCGGGGTTTCAGTGCCTTCGCCCTGTGCGCCGGCGCTGCCCACCAGCACCCCCAGCAGAATGCACACGATCCCGATAGCCAGCAAACTCACTCTGGTGTTGTCCTTCATGAGATTACCTCCGAGCGGCGTGCTCTGCGGCGAGCGCGGTAGAGGATCAAGGCTGAACCTGCAAGCAAAATCAACGCCGTGAAGCCGATGATGACAAACGTCATCGGGCGCAGTCCCGTGCGGGCGGGCAGTTCCATACCCACTGTGATCGGCTGCGGCTGTGCTGGCGTCGCGGTCGGCGCGGGTCCTTCCGTCGGCTCCAGCGATGCGCCCGGCACACTCAGCTTTGCCAGCAGCACCGCAGTCTCATCCAGCAGGGCATCAGCATAGGCATAATTGTGGACGCCCAGACTGCCGTCGTTCTGGACGAATGCCAGCACCGTCACCACGCGGTCATAATCGGCGCGTTCGGCAGTGCCTTCCGCTGGCGGGGTGATGCTGCCCAACCGCGCACGCGCCACCGACAACCGCGAACGCACAGACGCCTGCGTATCTTCGACCAGCGATTGCAGGTCGGTTGCCAGTAAATCGGTATGGCACGCCGAACAGGCATCGGGCGGGCTGTCGGTTTCGGCGGCGGGGATTACCGGCTGCCACAAATGGCTGGCGAGCGTCCCGGTGCTGGTCACAACCTCCGGCATATGGCAGGTGACACAGCGCGGACCGTCCTCTGCGGCGAAATGCGCCGACGGCACAGCCGCGACGCTCTCAAGCACCGGCTGCCCTTCAAACATTTCGACCACCGGATGATGCACCGGCTGCACCAGTTCCGTGTTGCGGTGGCACGACGTACACAGATCATACGTTGACTGTTCCAGCAGGAAGTCATTCTCTGCTCCGCCGTGCGGGCTGTGGCAGGTGACACAGGTGATGCCGTACTGCGCCGTCGCCAGTGTCGTGCTGGCGGGCGGTTCGCCGGACAGGTCGCCGTCTTCGTACACACCGCGAATGCGCTCTGTGAAGGCATAATCGCCGCTGTGGCAGGTCACGCAGCCGTCCTGCGCATTGGCATTCGACTGGAGCGTGTCCAGCGATTCGGCGTGCCCGGAAGCCAGCCACTCGTTGTACTGCATGTTGCTCAGGCGGGCGTGCCCGCTGGCGTACCACGCACTGGTGTCATCTTCAGGAACGAGCTGGAAGCCCGGCGCATCCGGCGCGGCAGCCAGCGTGCCACCGGGGCGGTACGTCGTGGGGTACGGGTGCGCGGTGTCGAACTGCACACCCTGATTATGGCACTGCCCGCAGATTTGCGGATCCGGGCTGACGACAATCGCCGCATGGATTTCGAGCAGTTCATCATCATCAGGACGGCTGCCCGCGTCGTCGGCAAGCTCGGCATGGATGCTGCCAGGACCGTGACACGCCTCACACTGCACGCCTTCGTCTTCCCAGCGCCCGCGTTCGATTTCCAGCCCGGTGGTGTGGCAGCCCGCGCAGTTCTGCACCCAGTCATATTCAGGGGCGGGCCAGCTTGCCGCCAGCAGGTACGGTCGCCAGACCTGCGCCACCGTGTCCCATTCGGCAGGCAAAACCGCGTAGACATCGTCATCCACTGCATAGAGGTAGCGCTGGGCATAACGCCCGGAACCGATCACGAAAGCGATGTCGTCTGCCGTGAAGGGGCGCGGCGCGTCTTCGCCGGGGAACTGCACGGTGCGCACGTCCGCGCCCTGTTCAAAGTCCGCCAGCACGTTATCCTGATTGCGCGCCACTTCCTGAAACGCCAGCGCGTGCGGTGTTTCCTCGTGATCTCTGGCGAGGCTGCGGTGGCAGTCCTGGCAGTCGCCTGCCCCGATATACTCCGCCGCATCGTCATCCTGCGCGCCAACACTTTTCACCGGAAGGCTGACAATCAGACCGGCAACAATCAGTCCTAAGCCTAATAATAAGTAGCGGTGGTACATCCTCTTGCTGCGGTTCATAACAAAGCCCTATTCGTCAGGTAAATGGAGAAGATCGCCAACCACAACGATCAGGCACCTCAATCATGAGGCTCCGGTACCATTCCTTACGCCGCTGCTGGAGACTGCGCGCTATCCACAAACCCGGACAAGGCGGGTAATCCCCTTGTTCAGAAAGGCAGGTTGATGAACAGCTTCCCGACTGCTTTTGCAGCAGGTTATACTGTAGTCCACAGGGCAGCAGTCGCAATCATCCGCAGGAACGATTCAGAATCATCACGCAGGATGATCTGCTGGCAGCGCAGATACGATAACATAAGCCTCTCAAGAGATTTCTGTTTTGACCGATGCATTCCCTGCCACCCTCCATGCACTGACGGGCGGTTTACGAGCACCGTTAGAGGAAGAATAATTATGGCACGGCGCACGCGATTTCTTTCCAGACTCAACCGACCCCTGACCCTCCACCTGCTGCCGCTGGGCTTAGTGCTGCTCGGCTTCGCCGGGATTCTGCTGGCAGCCCCGCCGGTGTGGGAGTACACCAACTCCTCCGCTTTCTGCGGCGAAACCTGCCACACCATGCCGCCGGAATATGCCAGCTATCTGGTGTCGCCGCATTCGCGTGTACCCTGCGTGGACTGTCACATTGGGCGCGACGTGATGCTGGTGCAGTTCTTCCGCAAAGCCGGGCATATGCGCCTGATTGCCGACACCATTCTGGAAAATTACGAGCTGCCCATTCGCACGGCGGAAATGCGCCCCGCCCGCGAAACCTGCGAAGTGTGCCACGCGCCAGAGCAGTTCCAGGACGACAGCTTGCAGGTCATCCATACCTTTGACAACAACCGCACCAGTGACCCCTACGCCATTTACCTGCTGATGCACACCGGCGGCGGCAGCGAACGCGAAGGGCTGGGACGCGGCATCCACTGGCATATCGAGAACCCAATCAGCTATATCGCGCTGGATCCCGAAGAACAGGAAATCCCCTGGGTGCGCGTGGAGACCGCCAGCGGGGAAACGGTTGTTTACAACGCGATCAATTCCCCGATTGATACGGGCAATCTTGAGCAGTACGAAATCCACGAGATGGACTGCACCACCTGTCACAACCGCATCGCGCATTTGCTGGAACCGCCCAACCGCGCCGTGGACAGCGCCCTGTTTGCCGGGGATCTTTCGCGCGCGATTCCGTTTGTGCGTGTGCGCTCGATTGAACTGCTGTCCGGCACCTACGCCAGCACGGACGACGCCCTGGCGGCGTTCGAGTCACTGGATGAGTACTACAGCGTGAATTATCCCGACTTCTATGCCGAAGGACAGGAACAGGTACACGCAGCGATCAATGTCCTTTCAACGCTGTACCAGGAAAGCAATTATCCCGAACAACTGCTGCGCTGGGACACGCACCCGAACAACATCGGGCACCGCGACTCGCCGGGCTGCTTCCGCTGCCACGATGGCGAACACTTCAGCGCGAGCGGCGAGGTCATCCGGTTGGAATGCAACCTGTGCCATTCGATCCCGACAGTCGTGCGCCCCGGCGAAATTGAGCCAACCCTGCCGCTGACCACGGGCATCGAGCCGGAATCGCATCTCGACTCGACCTGGATCAGCCGCCATTCCAGCGTGTTTGACGCGAGCTGCGCCAACTGTCACACCACCGCCAACCCCGGCGGCATTGATAACCAGAGCTTCTGCTCCAACAGCGCCTGTCACGGGTCATCTTGGGAATATGCCGGGTTTGACGCCCCCGGACTGGCGACGGTGCTGGGCATTTATCAGGTGACTGCCGCGCCGCTGCTGGAAGACTTCACCGGCGACCCCACCTACACAATCCTGCAGCCGTTGTTCGCGCAGCAGTGCGGCGCCTGTCATGGGGCAGTACCGACGAACGGGCTGCGCCTGACCGATTACGAGAGTCTGCTGGCGGGTGGCGCGGGCGGCGTGGTGGTGGTCGCGGGCGCGCCGGGCGAAAGCTCAATGCTCGACGTGCTGGCGGATGGGCACTTTGCGCAGCTTACAGAGCACCAGTTGGGTCTGATTACACAGTGGATTGCCAACGGGCTGCCGCAGTAGCGACACAGCGCGGCGGCGCGACGGGGCGGCGCGGCGGCGGCGTGAAAACAGGCAGGACCGCCGCGCACAGAGCAATCGAATCAAGGTATTTACAGCGGGCGCAGCATCTTGCGCCCCTGTATTTTTCCCATCCGCTTTTTGTGGCTTAGCTGGCACGGCGGGCGCACAGCAGCACGCCCCCGCATTATTCGCTATCCCTGCGCGGGCTGGATACCGGGCTGCGGCGCGTTCTCGTCGCTGATGCCTGTGATGCGCCGCCCGATAAATACCAGCACAATGCTCAACGCATATAGCGCCAGCAGCGGACCCATGACCAGAAACATGTTCACCGGGTCAATCGTCGGCGTGATTAATGCAGCGGCAATCGCCGCGCCAATGAAGGCAATGCGCCAGTTGCTGATCAGCAAACGCGCCGTAACCAGCCCCAACAGCGACAGCACAAAAAACACCAGCGGCGTCTCAAACGCCACCCCCATCCAGAAGACCAGCGCGGTCACGAAACCGATGTAACCGTCCGCGGTCCATTCCGTGCGGAACTGCTGCTGCTGGAAGCCTTCCAGAAAACCCAGCGCGGGGGGCATCAGCACAAACCACGAGAAAACCACGCCAACTAAAAACAGCATCGTCACGGGGGGCAAGGAAAAGAGCACATAGCGCTTTTCGCGCCGAGTCAGCCCCGGAAAGATGAACATCAGCGCCTGATAGGTGATGATCGGGATTGCCAGCACGCCGCCGAGCATCAGCGCGACACGAAAGTAAATGATCACGCCTTCCGTGGGCGAAGCAGCACCAGTTCACACTGGTCGGGTTGGCTGGTCACACGACAGTAGGGACCGCGCATGAAGTCCAGCACAGCCTCGGCAAAAAAGAAGCTGATAATCGTGGCAAGTGTCAGCGCCAGCACCGCGCGCACCAGCCGTTTGCGCAGTTCATCAAGGTGTTGCAAAAGCGACATGCGCAGCTCGTGCTCTTCCCCGTCAGCAGCGCCCTGTGGTGTATTCGTCATGCACGCATCCTCAGCAGCCTGGCATTATCCACTGCTGCTGATTGTACCAGATTGTCCGCGCTGTGCGCAGGCGTTCAGCGCAGGCGCGGGCACGCCGTGCTGATCGTCAGCACCTGCCCCGGATAAATCAGGTTCGGGTTGCTGATGCCGTTGACGCGCGCGATGCAGTAGGGATCATAATTCAGCGCCTGCCCGATGCGCCCCAGGCTGTCGCCGCGCTGCACAGTGTAGGGGAAGCTGCTGGCGGGCGGGTTGATCACAGGTCCGCCGGTGGCAGGCAGGGTGAAGCCGCTGTATGCCGGGCAGCTATAGTCAATAATCAACTGCTGACCGGGGCGAATGACATTGGCGTTGGGCAGTCCGTTGCGCGTGATCAGGCAGGCAAGATCAAGGTTGAAGCGCCGGGCGATCAGGTTCATATAATCGCCGGGCTGCACAATATACGTTGCTCTGCCCGGTCCGCCCGTGCCAAACGGCGCGCCATATGCCGGACAGGTGGAATCCAGCGTGATGACCTGCCCGCGATAGATGCGGTTAGGATTGGTGATATTGTTGCGCACGGCAAGGCAGGCGACATTCAGGTTATAGCGTCGTCCGATGGCGTCAAGCGTGTCGCCGGGTTGGACGACGTACTGCTGGCTCTGTGCCCTGACCACAGGCGCTGCCAGCACCAGCAGAAACAGCACGGTCAGAATCATCAGCAGACGGCGCATAAAAACCCTCTTTCTCCATCGCGCGTGTTTAACACCAGTATAACCCGAAACAGAACGTTATGCTTGTGTCCTGAATTCGCGCCGAACTATGCTACAATCGTGTGCAGTCTGACCGGCACTGAACTGGCGCAAGAATTGACAATGTTGCCATGAACGAACTTGAAACTCAGCTTGACCTGCGGCGCACGATGCGCAAATATCTGGCGGAAATCTACCGTCTGCAAGATCGCGGCGACCGCACCACTGTGTACGTGAGTACCTCCGAACTGGCGGAGATGCTGGATGTCAGCGCCCCGGCTGTCAACCGGATGGTGACCAAACTGAAGGACAAAGGGCTGCTGCTGCATGAGCCGTATCAGGGCATCACCCTGACCCCGGACGGCGAACAGGAAGCGCTCAAAGAGCTGCGCCGCCACCGCATTGCCGAGGCATTTCTGGTCAATGTGATGGGTTTCGGCTGGCACGAGGTGCACCAGGAAGCCTACCGCATGGCGCAGGGCTTGAGCGAAATCCTGACGCAGCGCATGGCGGAGATGGCAGGCAACCCGACACACTGCCCGCACGGCGAGCCAATCCCCACCCCGGAAGGCAGGCTCGAAACGCTGCACGATGTGCTGCTGTCCGAAGCGCCGGAGAATGTGGATCTGGTCGTGTCGCGCGTGCGCACGCGCGAACCAGACCGGTTGGAATATATCGCCGCGCTGGGGCTGCTGCCCGGCACAGCGCTGCATGTGCTGCACCGCGCCCCGTTCAACGGACCGCTGCAACTGCGGCTGAAAGACGAGTATCGCATTATCGGGCACAACCTCGCGGAGTTGATCCGCGTGCAGCCGCCGCAGGGCTGACCGCCGGGTAGTGGTCAACCCGCCGCCCAGCGCACGATAGCGTCCACGACGCGCACACGCGCCTGCCCGTCCCACAGCGGCGGGCGCTGCCCGTGTTTCCAGCCGCCTGCCACAATCTGCTGCACCGCTGCGGTAATGCGCGCGGCATCCGTGCCGACCAGTTCATTCGTCCCCTGCGCGATCGTCACCGGGCGTTCGGTGTTCCAGCGCAGGGTCAGGCAGGGCACGCCCAGCACGGTGCTTTCTTCCTGAATGCCGCCGCTGTCGGTCAGCACCAGTTTCGCCTTTGCCATCAGCCCGATAAATTCCAGGTACGGCAGCGGTTCAACCAGCCGCACACGCTCCGGTGTGGCGATGCCCCATTCCTGCAGGTGTGCCTGCGTGCGCGGATGGACCGGGAACAGCACCGGCACCTGCTGCGCCACGGTGCGCAGGGTATCCAGCAGCGCCGCCAGCGTGTTGCGGTCGTCCACGTTCGACGGGCGGTGCAGGGTCAGCAGGGCGTAACCGCCGGGCGCGAGCGCATAAGCCGCCCAGGGGGCACGCTGCACGGCGTGGTCAAGGTGTTTGAGCAGGCTGTCTACCATGCAGTTGCCAACAAAGTGGATTTTGTCGGCGCTGATGCCTTCATGCCGCAGGTGTTCATCACCGCTGCTTTCGGTGGTGAACAGCAGGTCGGAGAGGTGGTCGGTCAGCACGCGGTTGATTTCTTCGGGCATTTCGCGGTCAAACGAACGCAGCCCCGCCTCGACATGCGCCACCGGAATATTCAGCTTGCTGGCAACCAGCGCGCAGGCCAGCGTGCTGTTGACATCGCCGCTGACCAGCACCAGCCCCGGCTGATGCGCCGTGCAGATGTCCTCAAAGGCAAGCATGATGCGGGCGGTCTGCTTGGCATGGCTGTCGCTGCCCACGCCCAGGTAAATGTCCGGCTGGGGCATGCCCAGTTCATCAAAGAACACCTGTGACATGCGCGCGTCGTAATGCTGCCCGGTGTGGACGAGCATCTGCGGCAGCCCGCGCCGCTGGAGTTCATGGACAATCGGGGCAACCTTCATGAAGTTCGGACGCGCCCCCACTACGTTACAGATCAGCATCTATTCCTGCTTTCGGTTCACGATGGTACAATGCCATTTTAAGCTATCGGGAAGACCACAGCCAAATCGTGATGACTGAATTGCAGACGAATTCGCCCCCGGCTTCGCGCCCGGCTTCGCCCCCGCCGCATGTTCTGGTGCTGTCCTCGCATTATGTGGTGGATGACCCGCGCGTCTTCAACGAGAGTAAGGCGCTGGCAGATGCGGGCTGTCGTGTGACGGCTGCCGGAATCGCCATTCAGGGCGTGCAGCAGCCGCGCGAAACGGCGGCGGGCATGCAGGTCATCACCGTGCCCTGGATCGCCAGCCGCGATCCGCGTGTGTGGCTGCGTGAGCTGTGGCGCTGGCTGTGCGGAGACGCGCGCGGCGCAGTAGGCACATACAGCTTTCGCAAGGGCACACCGCTGCTGTCTGTGCTGCTGGCGACCCTGTGGCTGCTGCGTGTGGGCTGGCGTGGGCGTGCAGACGTGATCCACTGCCACGAACACCGCGTGCTGCCTGCCGCGCTGCTGCTCAAACTGCGCCACCGTGCCGCGCTGGTCTACGATGCGCATGAAGATGTGCCGCGCTATCTGAAAGGCTTCAAACGCCCGCTGGGTGCCGCGCTGGAAAAAGTGATCTTTCGCTTTGCGGCGGCGGTAATCTGCCCCGGCGAAGGGCGGGCAGCAGCGCTGCGGGCACGCGGCGCGCGCAATGTGGTCGTGGTTGGCAACTGGAAGCGGCTGGACGATTACACGCCCGACCCCGCGCAGTTGGCGGCGGCGCGCGAACGGCTGGGGCTGGCGGGTTATGCGCTGGTCGTGTCCTATATCGGCAGTTTTGCGCCGGAACGTGAACTGCTGCCTCTGCTGGCGGCAGTTGAACAGTCGCCGCAGGTGTGCCTGCTGATTGCCGGACGCGGCGAGCAGCAGTCCATAGTAGAAGCTGCTGCCGCGCGCACAGCCAATATCCGCTGGCTGGGCTTCCTTAAGCTGCACGACGTGCCGCTGTATACGGCGCTCAGCGATGTGATCTATTATGCGCTCGACCCAACACATCCTGTGGCGGCGACAGCATCGCCCAACAAACTCTACGAAGCATTTGCCGCCGGCAAAGCACTGATTGCCCGGCGCGGACAGGGCGAAATCGGCGAACTGCTGGAAGAAGTCCCGGCGGGCGTGCTGCTGGATCGTGTGACGCCGGAGACCCTCTGTGCTGCCTTCGCGCAGTTGACCAACCGCGAGACGCTGCACGCCATGCAGCAGGCGGCTTACGCGGCACGCCTGACGTATAACTGGGCTGTGGCAGAGGCGCGGCTGCGGGCGCTGTATGCCCAACTGGTGCAGGGCTGATGACGACGAACGCTAAAGTAGTCCACCTCTCAACTGTGCATCGTGCCAGCGATATGCGCAGCTTTCAAAAGGAACTGCGCACACTGGCGGCAGCAGGTTACGAGGCAGTCTATATTGTGCCGCACGAACGCGATGAGATCGTGGACGGTGTGCGTATCCGCGCCGTGCGTCGGGCGAAAGGGCGGCTGGGGCGAGTGACGCGCACAGCATGGGCGGTGCTGCGTGCCGCGCTCGACGAAGACGCCGACCTGTATCACATCCAGCATGTGCCGGAACTGCTGCTGTGGACACAGCTTTTGCGGCTGCGGGGCAAGCCCGTAATCTACGACATGCACGAGAACGTGCCCAAAGCGCTGCTGACCAAAACCTGGCTGCCCCCCCTGCTGCGCCGGGTCGCCGCGCGCGCTTACCGCCTGAGCGAACGACTGCTGATGCGCCGTATGCCGGTGATTTTCGCTGAGGAGTCGTATGGGCGCGATTACCCCTGGGTGCACACCAGCACAGGGGGGAACGGCGTGGTTGTGCTGAACATGCCGCGTGTGGACGACCTGCTGGCGATTGCTGTGCCGCGTGCGGACGTGCCGACGCTGGTTTATATTGGCGGAGTGAGCGAACAGCGCGGCTCACTGGTGACGCTGGCGGCGCTGCATCTGCTGCGCGAACGCGGTCTGCGCGTCGATTGGGACTGTGTCGGTCCGCTGAGCGACGGGCACGCGCGGGCGCTGCGTGACCAGATTGCGCGCTGGGGGCTGGCAGACTGCGTGCGGCTGCATGGCTACCTGCCAACCGCGCAGGGACACCGGTTGATCGCGCACGGGCAGATTGGGCTGGCAGTGCTGGCGCCGATTCCTAACTATGTCGAGTCCTACCCGACCAAGATGTTCGAGTACATGGCGCTGGGGCAGGCGGTGATCGTCTCCGGTTTTCCGCTCTACCGCCGGGTAGTGGACAGCGTGCGCTGCGGCATCTGCCTGGATGACCCGACCGACCCGGTGGAACTGGCGAACGCGGTGCAGTGGCTGCTGGAACACCCGGACGAAACAGCGGCGATGGGCGCGCGCGGGCGCGAAGCTGTATCCAGCCGGTATCGCTGGGACACCGAGGCGGCAAAGCTCCTGGCGCTGTATGCACGGGTGCTGCGGGCGCAGGGGCAAGCAACAGGGTAACAACAGAAAGCGCGGACGTTTGCCATTGCTGCAACCCGCAGGCAGGCAATAGCACGTCTGAGTTGCGAAACACAGCCTACACCCATCTATGCACCCGGTATTAAAGACGCTGCCCGGACCGACGACGTTCTGCGGGCTGAATTTGCCGATCGCCATGATCCCGTGAGGGAATAGCTCGCTTTGCTTTCCTGAAAATAGACCTTTCGCGGTCTTTGCGGTTCGGTAGCGTTTGCGCCTTACGTCGCAGCGGGCTGCCTGGGCACCAGCAGCGCCGCCATCAGCGCGCTGAGCCACGCCAGCGCCGCCGCAATCACCGCAACCAGCCGGAACGTCCCCACGAACGCCAGATCAATCGCCTGATTCAACGCGCTGATCTGTTCCGCGCTGAACAGGTCAGGATCGGGCTGCATCTGCCCAAAGCGCGCCGCCTCCGCTTCGAGCTGTGCCCGCGCTGCCGGGTCGGTGATGCCCAGGGTTTCCGCCCGTGCCAGCACATCCGCGCGGAAGAACGCCAGCGCCAGCGCCCCCAGAATGGCAATCGCCAGCACGCCGGCAGTGCGCGCCACCGCGTTGTTGATGCCCGATGCCGTGCCCGCGCTTTCCTGCGGCGCGGCGTTCATCACGGTGGTGGACAGCGGCGCAACGGTGATGCCCATGCCCATGCCCAGCACAACGATCCCCGGAAAATAGGTCGTCAGGTAGGTTTCTGCCCCGCCGGTGAGTTCCGGCAGTGCCAGCAGCAAAAAGCCCACCCCAGCAATTGCCGGACCCACGACCAGCGGCAGCCGCGCGCCAACGCGATCCACCAGCCCGCCCGCCCAGCGCGACATGCCACCCAGCAAAAGGGCAAACGGCACAAAGGTTGCCCCGGCGTTTTGCTCCGGGTAGCCCTGCACCTGAATCAGGTTCAGCGTCAGGAAAAACGGTGCTGCCGCCAGCGCCGCATAGAGGAACAGCGTCAGCAAATTCGCGCCGCTGAAGGCTGACGAACGGAACAGCCCCAGCGGCATCATCGGGTGCGGGCTGCGCCATTCCACCAGCAGGAACAACCCCAGCGCCAGCGCCCCGCCCGCCAGCGGCAGCGCCGCCCCTGCCCAACCCACGTCGGACGCCTGAATGAACCCATAGGTGATGCCCGCCAGTCCCAGGGTAGCAAACAGCGTGCCGGGGATATCTAACCGCCGCCGGGCACTGGTACGGCTTTCCGGTACGTGCCGCGCCAGAATCCACAGCGCCAGCAGCCCCAGCGGCACATTGATGAAGAACACCAAGCGCCACAACCCCGCGCCCGCCAGAAAGCCGCCCAGCACGGGTCCGCCCAGGGTGGTCAGCGTGCTCAAGGTTGACCAGGTGCCAATCGCGCGCCCACGCCGCGCCGGGTTCACCAGTGCCGTAATCAGCGACAGACTGCCCGGCACCAGCAGCGCCGCGCCTGCGCCCTGCACTGCGCGGAACAGAATCAGGCTGCCGGTATCCGCCGCCGCACCACACGCCAGCGATGCCGCCGTAAAGACCGTGATGCCGATCATGAACACACGCTTGCGCCCGTAGAGGTCGCCCAGCGCGCCGCCCGCCAGCAGCAGCGCCGCCAGCAGCAGGGCGTAGGCGTTGACCACCCACAGCAAATCCGCGCCGCTGGCATTCAGGCTGGTTTGCAGCGCATCCAGCGCCACATTCAGGGCGGTACTATCAATAAATGCCATGCTGGACGCGAGCACTGTGGCAAGCAGCAGCCAGCGTTCGCCCGTCGTGGTCAGCGTCCCGGCGGACGCGGCGGTATTACTCGTCATAACAGCAGCCCCTCAGATGATTGTGTCAACAGGAATACAGCCGGTACAGTTGGCTTCGCCGTGTCAGGGCTGCCATGCCAGGTCATAGATCAGCCCGGCATCGCTGCTCACCTGGCGCAGGTCGCTGCCGTCAGCGTTGATGATGAAAATAGCGGACGCCGCCGCCATGCCCTCCCCGACAAATGACGCTATCGCAATGCGCGTGCCATCCGGCGACCATGCCGGTGCGGCGGGCAGAATCTCGCCGCTGGCATCGCCTGTGTCCAGCAGCAGCAGTTCGCGGGTGTTGCTGCCATCGGCGTTGACGGCGTAAAGCACCATGGTTATGTCGTCTTCGTCCAGCGTCACATAAGCAAGCTGGGTGCTGTCCGGCGACCAGACTGCCGCGCCATCCAGCCAGAGCGTACCGACAACCTGAATTTCGCTGCCATCCAGCGCCGAGACGAACAGGTCGTCTACCAGCGCATCTGGCGGCGACACGGCAAAGGCGACCCGGCTGCCGTCTGGCGCAAGCGCAACCAGCCAGCCCTCCCCCGGCAGTGTGAACTGCCCGGCGCTGCGCACAAAGCCGTCTACAGGGTGATATACATCGAACCGCAGCATTTGCTCCTGCTGCGCCGCCACCAGCAGCGTGCCATCCGCCAGCCAGACATAATCACGCACGCCCGGAACGGTGGTTTCGGTGTAGGCGTTTGCTGCCAGCGTCCACACCGCGAGGCTGCCCCCCGTGACACTGCCCCCGGCATAGGTGAACAGCAGCGCGGCAACCTGTGTGCCGTCGGGCGACCAGCGCGGCAGCGCCACTGACTGACTGCCGCCAGACAGCACCCGGCGCTCGCTGATGTCGGCATTGACCACTGCCAGCGCGTGATCGGCGGCGCTGGTACTGTAGACGATCTGCGTGCCATCCGGCGACCAGACCGGCGCGCTTTCGTAGACCTGCGGCTCGAACGCCAGCGGCAGCAGCCCATCCGCGCTGATGACATATACATCCGACCAGCCATTCAGCGGAAAATAGCTGAACGCCAGCCGTTCGTCGGCGCGCAGGGCAGCACGCTGCATCAACGGCACGCCGGGGGCAAGCCCGCTGGCAGCGTTGGCAGCGGGGAAACCGGACGGCGCGCAGGCAGCAAGCAGCAGCATGAGCGCGGCGGCAAACACGCTTGCCCGGCTCATTTGCGCCCCAACCCGCCGCCAGTCTGCACGTAGAAATACGGTCCGCCCAGTTTGGGACCATGCGGGTCGGGGGTAATCGGCGTGCGCGGAAAACGCCAGCCGACCCGCACCCCCACCGCCACGCGAATGCGCCAGAATTTCAGCACCCAATCGACCCCCAATGCCACCTGAAAGGCAGGCGCGCCAGCAGACAGCGTGTAGCCCTGGGCGCTGGAACTGGCGATTTCGCCCGGACGCACCTCCACACCCACACCCGCGCCGCCTACGCCCACCAGCGGGTAAACGCGCAGCCCGAAGCGCTCGAACAGCAGCCAGCCAAAACTCAGTCCGCCAATGCCCAGACCGCCCGCGACATGAAAGCGCTCGGTGTCGTTGGCGCTGCCGCTGCCCGCGCCACCCCCGTCCACAATCAGCCTGCCATAACGCACGGTCGTGCTGCCCGCGCCGCCATCGCTGCGCGCTGCCGTGCTGCCTGTCAGCGGGGGATAGCCTTGATAAGTCAAATGCTGGTTGATGCCGTTGGTGATGTCTGGTTGATCCAGCAGCACCCGCCAGCCAACGAACTCCAACGGCGGGTCAGGCGGGTAAAGCTCCGGAGCCGGGGCAGCGGTCTCAGCAGGGGTTGTGGTCACGTTTGCGCACTCCTGAAAAACAGGCGAAAACAGGTCAACACAGTGTTTAGTACCTATCCGCAAATTCGTCAAGCCCGGCGAGGCACGCCTCGCTCCTTGATTCTACAAGATAAGCTGATTTCTCGGATCGCTGCTGCGTGGTTCAGGCAGTATGGGGATCCACAGCGTAGCTGCATGATAACCTGTGTCGGTGTCAGGAGCAATCCAGTACGGTCAAACGGGAGAGCCAGCGTGTTGCGGTGCGCAGAACCGACAAGTATCGCCGGCACTATCAGATCAACAACGCGGGTATCGTCTGGAAGCAGCTTACCGCTGTGCTCAAACCAGCGGTCTGGCAACTGGACGCGGACAACGGCAGCGTGTGCTGGAAGCATGCTTGTAGACCTTGCGCAAGCGCTGGATAAGGCATCTGTCGGGGTTTTCTGTGGACACTGTTTGGTCAGCTACTGAGTACAACCACAGAAATCTCGCGGGATTATTTTCCGTAGGGGCAGGTCTCAGACCTGCCCCTACATCCGACATTTTCAATTTGGTTGTACTTGGATAGTTTACCTAAAAATCCCTTTGCGTTTATCAAAAAGCGCCCTAACACCCCTGCCCGATGCAGTAGCAGGGGCGACACGTCCTACGTCCGTTGCTCCTACTCGTATTACCCGACTGCCTCTACTCGCGTTAGTCCACTTAGTCCACACCCCTTGGGGTGGACTAAGTGGACTAGCGAAGGGTCGGTGGTGGCAGGGGGAGCAGGG